>JBBRPC010000056.1:0-18060 GCA_038228615.1 Acidimicrobiia bacterium
CACCGCGACGATGACTCCGTAGGCGGCACCGATCGAAAGCAAGTTCATCAGCACGGCTTTCAGCGGCACAAGGATCGATCGGAAGACGAGCATGAGGAGTAGGAAACTCACGATCAACATCGCGATGAACATGTATGGCAATCGTCGTCCCATGGTGTCTGCAAGGTCGACTCCGACTGCGGTTTGGCCGCCCACATGCACTGCAAGTTGAGATCCGGCTACCGCGCTGGGGACGATCGAATTGCGAAGGCGATGCACAAGCTCGGTGGTGCTCGCGTCCTGCGGGGATCCAGTGGAAACGACTTGGAGAAGAGCTCCTTTGCCCGTCGGACTCGTGATGACCGGGCTCACTGCCGCGACGCCGCGGGCATGTTGAATTGCTGATCGCAGTCGCCCCATCGCCGGGAGATCACTCGAACCGCGAATCTCGGTTGCGAGGATGAGAGGACCGTTGAATCCGGGTCCGAACCCTTCAGTGAGCAAGTCGTACGAGCGACGGGTCGTGAGCGATGTCGGATCGTTGCCAGAATCGGCAATGCCGAGTCGCAATCCGAGCGCAGGGACGCTCAATCCGAGGAGAATCAACAAGCCGGCCATCGCTGCGGGTAGCGGTCGCGCTTGCAGCACTCGACTCCAGCGCGCCCAAAATGTCTGTTCGACGGGTCGAACTTGTTTCGCTCTCGGCAACGCGAATTTGTCGATGGTATGACCAACGAATCCGAGTACCGCTGGAAGCAGCGTGACGGACGCGGCCAATACCAACAGCACCGCCGCGGATGCACCGATTGCGAGGCCGCGGATAAACGCGAGGCCGATGAAGAACAGCCCCATGAGCGAAATCACTACGGTTCCGCCGGCGAACAACACCGCGCGTCCACTCGTGTCCATTGCGTGGAGCACGGCGGCCTCTGGTTCGTTGCCTGCATGGAGCGACTCGCGAAAGCGAGTACTGATAAAGAGGGCATAGTCGATGCCAACGCCGATCCCAATCATCGCGGCGACCTGAGGCGCAAATGAAGGAACGTCAAGCACGCGGGCCAGCAGGGTGACGAGCGCAAGACCAGATCCAATGCCGAACAGTGCTGTCATGATTGGCAGACCCATAGCGAGCAACGACCCGAACGCGATGAGGAGAATCAACACGGCGGCGAGAAGACCGACGGCTTCACTCGCCGGCTGTGTTTGATCAGTAAACATGGTGCCAGCGAGCTCTACCTGAACTGCATCGGTGTTGGCGCGATGCGCGATGTCGCGCATCGCGGTTCCGAGATCGATCGGGACATCGTTTGCTTGCACGTCGAACAGGATCTCCGCGTACGCGATCTTGTGGTCGCGGGCGAGGAAACGCGCGCCTTGCGGTGTGAACGGCGACGTGATGGAAACAACGTGTGGCAGCGCTGCGATCTTCGCGAAGATTGGTTCGATCGCCGCGCGCACAGCAGGATCCGTTGCTGCGTGCGAACCCTTCGCTGTGAAGACAAGATCGCCCGTATCGCCCTTGCGCGCGAATTCTTTGCCGAGTACGTCGAAGGCCTTCTGTGATTCTGATGCGGGCAAGCTGAACGTTTTCAGCAACGTTCCGCCGGCCGTTTGAGCAAGCACGTTGAGTCCTACGAGCAACACGACCCACCCAACGACCACAGCTCGTCGATGCCGAAAACACCACCGCGTCAGCGATGCCAATGTTCCAGTCGGTTCGTTCGTCATGCAGGGATTCTTATCTCGTGTGGACACGATCCGGCGGACCATGGCGACGCGAATTGGGGACCTGCCGGGGCCGTCACCTGGCCGAATTGTGACGAACGTCCACTCGAGTGCGGTGCATTTGTTTCCGCCGGAATTGGTCGGTAGCGTCTCGCGGATGGAGCCAGTTGGAGCGGTTGTGGATGGTCTCGACGTGACGGTCGGTTCGGAAGTGACAGCCGCGTTAGTTGAGCTGTTACTGATGGCCAGTTCTACCGACCGCACTGCGCCTGCTCACGCCTCGATTACCGCACCAGCTACCACACCAACCGGCGACCCGAAGTCGTAACGTTGGTCGTGTGTTTTCGGTGGGTATGCCGCTAGATGATCGTTGATACCCGGTCGGCGCGGTAGGAACCAATCAACGTCGCGCTCTGTGGGTTCGGCCCAAGCCCGGGTTCGCAACGGTCAGCGATCCCGCACAGAAATTCATGAAACGTGGCGAGTTCGGTGAGTGGATTTTCTGCGACTGTCACCTCAGCGATGTGCACGAATGTCCCGTCGGCTAATCGGAATGTGTCGTAGTTGAGACCTGCTGGCGTGGTTGCTGTCAGTTCACTGAAGACGGCCTCGACCAGACGCTGGTTCTCGTCGGCTTGACCTTGTTTCGGTTGGTAGCGCACGACAACGGTCGGCATCATCGACCTTTCTGTACGGAATCGGGTCTGAACGGAATCGGGTCTGAACGGAATCGGGCGGCGAACCTCGTAATGCTAGATGGCTCGCATTCGGTTGTTCCTCGCATTGTGTTCGACCTCTGCAAGACCGAGCGCTTCGAGCACCGGTGGCAGATAGTTACCGAAACGTCCGCGTACGCCTTTTTTGAAGCCATACCAACCACCGACAGGATTGTCAGCCGATCGCCCCCATGCTTCGACCGTTCCTTCGGCGGCGTTCTTTTGCTCATCCGCACTCCCGAGCGGCATCCAGTCGCCATGGTCTGTCAACATGATGTGCAGATCCTCGATGCACGACAGGTGGTAGCGCAGCTGCGTTGTACCGACTTGCACCACCAACGCCGGGGGGTCTGCATCGGGGTCGCGGTACGCCGCAAACGCGCTGCTTCCCGGGGGAGTTGTGAGCTGCCACGGGTCGGATGGGGTTCCTGTGCCATTGATGTCGTCGAGTGTCATGGAGGCATCCTCACACGGCATACCTGACATCTGATGTCATGTTCATTTAGACTTTCCACATGCGTGCCGCACGGCTGCTCGACATGTTGCTGTTGCTGCAACGACGCGGTCGGATGACTGCCGAAGCACTCGCCGAAACGCTCGAAGTGTCGCAACGAACGATCTTGCGCGATGTCGACGCCCTCAGCGAGGCGGGCGTACCGATCTTCACTGCGCGGGGTGCCGGTGGTGGAATCGATTTGTTAGACGGTTTCCAAACCAATCTCACTGGTCTGACCACCAATGAGGCCTTTTGTTTGTTCCTGGTCGGGCAGCCGCAGGTCGCCCACCGGCTCGGGCTCGGTGCCCCGACGGTGACCGCCCGCGCCAAACTGCTCAATGCGATCGCGCCTGTGTTGGCCGCCGAAGCAGACAGCTTGTCGGATTGGTTTGTCCACGACCCAGATCCTTGGACAGGCAACTCAATACCTCACGGCGAACTCCGCCGCTTGGCCTTGAGTATTCGCCAGCGTCGCAAGGTCGAAATCAGCATTGCGGTCGAACCACACAAGACGGTTCGACCGCTTGGTCTGGTGCTCAAGGCTGGGTCGTGGCAGCTGGTGTGTTGCAATGCAAAAAAAGATGCTGGTGAGTTTGAGGTGTTGTGCATCGACGGCCTTCGTACCACGCGACTGACGAACCAAGTGTTTGTGGCGCCACCCGATTTCAACCTCACCGAATTCTGGAAGCTGCATGCCGCCGACGGTTTGCTTCATCTGGTCGATGCTGGGACAATTCGGAGATGACTCCCGGGCGAAGCACGACCAAGGTTCGCAAGCTCATGATGCTGCTCTGTGTCGTCGCTACGACGGGATGTGCGCAGGTGCTGAGCATCGATGCAGCTACGGCACCCGCCAGCAATGGGGGCGTGCACCGGCGTGCTGTTGATCCCGCAGTAGGCATGCTCAACCACAGCGGGCGCTGGTTCACCGACGCGAACGGTCGTGTCGTGATGCTGCGTGGAGTGAACTTCGTCGAAAAATGGGCGCCGTTTACGCCAGCTGCCGACGGATTTAACGACGATGATGCAGCCCTCATCGCTGCAAACGGTTTCAATGCCCTGCGCCTCGGCGTTCCGTTCGGCTTTGTGATGCCGGAACCAGGTCACATCGACACCAACTATCTGCACTCGATCGCAGAGACTGTGCGCATTCTCGGACGTCACAACATCTATGTTCTTCTCGATTTCCACCAGGACGGATGGGGTCCCACAACACATGGCAATGGAATGCCAGCGTGGGCTACCTACACCGATGGGCTCCCGAATCCGCCGGATCCTTTCCCCACGTATTACGTCACCAACCCTGCGTTGCAGCGGGCCTTCGACAATTTCTGGGCGAACCGTCGCGGACCCCATGGCGTCCGGCTTCAGGCCTACTACGCGCAAGGGATGCGCGCCGTCGCGGAGCGCTTCGCTCACAGCACAAATGTCATCGGCTATGAGGCGATGAACGAACCGTGGCCGGGAACGAACTGGTCGTCGTGCATCACGGGTTGTCCCGATCTCGAGGCGAAGCTTCTCCGCCCGTTCCACGCTCGGATGTCCGCTGCTGTTCGATCTGTTGACCCTCACCATCCGGTCTTCGTCGAACCATTCGTGCTGTTCAACTTTGGGAGCGCCGACACGTCGCTCCCTGGTACTGGCTCGCCAAATGTTCTCTCTACGCATGTCTACGCCGCCGATGCGGCCGCCAACGCGTCGGTGATGGATCGCAGTGTCGCCGCGGCAGTTCGCGACAACGCTGCCCTGCTGGTCACAGAATGGGGCGCAACCAGCGATCCGGTATTCCTCACCCAAACCGAAGACCAATTCGATGCTCGACTCGTACCGTGGATGTTTTGGTCGTACAACGGCACCGTGGTCAAAGACAGCCGGCAACCACTCGTCGCCCCGAACGTCGACGAATCGGTGTTAGGCGCGATTACTCGCCCGTATCCAACGCTTGTCAACGGCACGCCAACCAGACTCAGTTTCGACTCGACGACGGCGACGTTCGACTTCGGATACTCGACGTTGCGACCCGACGGTCATCTCAGCGAGCGGTCGCTCGAAACAGAGGTTCAGCTTCCAACGCGTGTGTACCCGAATGGGTACGCGGTCACCGTCAGTGGAGCTGAAGTGGTCTCTGTGGCGTGCGCGCCGAAGCTTGTCTTGCGCAACCGAATCGGAGCGGCCGTGGTTTCAGTCAGGGTCATTCCAGGACCGTGTCGGTAGACACTTCCGAAGGAGCGTGCGATCGAACCTCGTCACTCCTACACGGATGGCGAAGCAACTGCGGCATCGAATACGACCGGGAGTGCGACGGGTCCTCGAAACGCAAGGCCTTCGATCAACGGTGGTGCGCAGTCTGGGTCGAGGCGGAGATTCGGGAGTCCGTCCAGAATCGCGTTGAGCCCGACGCGCATCTCGAGTCGGGCGAGGTGCATCCCGAGGCACTGATGCGGACCGGTGCCGAACGCGACGTGATTGTGTGCTGCGCGGTCGATGTCGAAGTGCTCGGGGCTGTCGTAGTAGGCCGCGTCTCGGTCGGCTGATCCAACGATCACTCCGATTGCACTGCCCTTCGGAATCGGACAACCCGCGACTTCTGTGTCGGTCGTGGCGACTCTGGTTACCTGCGTGATTGATGTCTCCCACCGCAGTGTCTCTTCGATCACTGCAGGGATGAGATTTCGATCAGCGCACACCCGCGCCATGACGTCGGGATCGAGGAGCAATGCCGTCAGTGCATTGCCCATGGCGCGAAATGTTGTTTCGGCACCGGCTGGCAGCAGAAGTCGCAGAAATCCGTAGAGCTTCTCGTCGGTGAGGTGCTCTCCTTCGATTTCGGCGTGTACGAGATCGCTGAGAAGATCGTCTTGTGGTGCCGATCGCCGCGCTTCGACCAGCGGC
Organism: Acidimicrobiia bacterium; assembly: GCA_038228615.1. Lineage (GTDB taxonomy): Bacteria > Actinomycetota > Acidimicrobiia > IMCC26256 > PALSA-610 > F1-120-MAGs023. The sequence continues at coordinate 5,809 of JBBRPC010000056.1, forward strand.
TCAAGGTACGCGCGCATTGCATGCGATGCCGCAAGTCCCGCATCGGGATGCATTGGCCCACTGTTGATGTGTTCTGCCCATATTTGGAACTGCGCACTGTCTTCGACCGGCACGCCAACGATCGCACAGATCACCCGAACCGGATATCGCTTGGTGATATCGCGTACAAGATCTGCCGTACCGAGTGGTGCGATCTCATCGATGTACATCTGAATCGAGGGACGTACAACGGTGTTGTCCCATCGCTCGAGTTGCGACGCTCGGAACGCATGGGCGACCAGATTTCTGTAGCTTCGGTGTTCTCTACCATCCATCGCGAGAATGAGTTCGCCCATATATGGTTCCATGAACTCGCCGTTGATCGACGATGAAAAGACCAGCGGGTCGCGCAGCACGGTTTCCACGTCGTCGCGGCGCGTGATTTGAAACAGCGATCGTCCCATACCCATGAGGCTGCCGCTTGTCTCGACGACGGGACACACCTCGCGAGCGCGAGCCCACTGCGGGTATGGCTGGCCCGTAATGAAGTCAACCTCCTCGAAAACAAAACCTTCGTCGGATCGCATGGCGCTCGTTTCGGTCGCGTCTCAGGGTTGGTAGAAACACGGGCTCGTCGCGCCCGCGGGTACACCTTCGTATGGCTCATTGATTTCGCCAACGGTTGGCCCGTGGATCGCGGCAAGTGGTGCAAGTTTGGCGAGATCGAATCCGTAGAGTTCAGCCGCATTGACCGCAAGGATCTGATGCAGTTCTCCAGGATCGACGCCAGCAAACGCCCGCCGCAGACTCTCCCGCGAGAATGGGGTTGCGCCTTCGTGGTGGGGGTAGTCGCTTCCCCACATGTATTTGTGATTGCCGATCTTGAGGCGGGAGCGACCGTCGTGTGGGCTCGGAAAGCTCGCTCCGATCCAACAGTTGCGATCGAAATAGGCGCTCGGTTTCATGGGAAGACTCGAAGCCGGATCGAAACCGATCTCGCCGGCGCGCCCCATTTGCATCGCCATATGAAGACCATCGAGGCTCCGAAGGGTCTCCGGGACCCAACTCGCGCCGGCCTCGGTCATGACGAACTTGAGACGCGGGAATCGTTCGAAGATGCCCCCCATGATCATGAACCACAACGGTCGATGCGCGAAAAAGGGTGTTTCAATGACCCAGAGCACCTGAGCAAACGGATACTTGCCGTGGTCCGGCAGCCCGGTGCCGGCATGGCTGTGCACGGGCATGTCCAGTTCCTCACACGTCGCCCAAATCGGGTCGTACTCCGGGTCGTATAACGGCAACAAGTCGGTCTGATCCGGAGGAATATTGGGAATCAACACGCCAGCGCGTAGCCCGTGTTCCTTCGCCCAATGGATTTCGCGTACGGCGTCGTCGACGTTGTTCAAAAAGAGCTGAGCCATTCCGGCGCGTCGGTCGGGAGCGAGCGAACAGAAGTCGGCGAGCCAACGATTGTGGGCTTGGATCCCAGCCCAACGGAGTTCATATTCTGCGTTGGTCGGCGGTCTCGCTATGACAATGCCGGTGGGGAAAAAAGGAGGCACGGTGTTGGGGAAGAGCACTTCGGCAACTTGGCCGTCGGCTTCGAGATCAGCCCAGCGACGATCATCATCCCAATTGCGGCTGCGACCGTCACCTTGAAGGTCGCGATACGGATTTGTGTATCCGCCGCGCCACGCGTCGTAGTCGTCTCGGTATTTCGCGTCGAGGTATTCGCGGTATTGCGCTGAGGAGCCACCACCGTGACAGTCGGCTGAGATGATCGTGTAGCGATCAGTGGGTGCGCTTGGCGCGGCGACGGTCATCCTGGATCCTCCGTGGGCTCTTCCATGGGCGCTGGATGTCCGGCCTGGCGTTCCGGCCGGTGCTTCGAGCAGGTGCTGTCTTCGGTGTGCCTATATGACACGCGTGTCACATTAATACCTTCTCCGACGAACCGCTCCTAGGCTGCGCGGCGATGCATGAACATGGCCGACCTGTTGCAGATGTGCTCGGCGAGATCGATTCGCGACGAGCCAAGGAACCCGACGTGCATGGCGCTCGCCTGTTCGGACTTGTGTATCCCACTGGCGATCATGTGCTTGAAGACCTTGTTGTGGCCGTCAATAACCGTTACTTGTTCGGCAACGCGCTCAATCCATTCAAGTTCCCCGAACTTGCAGCGATGGAACAAGAAGTCATCGCGATGACGTCGTCGCTCCTGCACCGCACGAGCGGCGGCGGAACGATGACAAGCGGCGGAACGGAATCAATACTCATGTCGATGCTCGTGAATCGAGCACGGGCGCACGAGCGCGGGATTGCAACGCCGCAGATCCTCGTACCTGAATCTGCCCATCCGGCATACGCCAAAGCGGCACACTATTTCGGCATGGAAATTGTGCGCGTGCCACTCGATGCTGCTTGGCGCGCCGATATCAACGCGGCTCGGGCGTTGATTTCCGAGCGCACTGCCGTGGTCGTGGCATCAGCATTCAACTATCCGTACGGCATTATGGACCCGGTCGTTGAACTCGCAGCATTGGCCGCCGGGCACGGTGCAGTATGTCATGTCGACGCGTGCATCTGTGGCTTTGTGTTGCCGTTTATGGAGCGTTGTGGCCGCGAGATTCCGCCGTGGGATTTCCGCGTTCCTGGTGTCACCGAGATATCGGCCGACATTCACAAATATGGTTACGCGCCGAAAGGCGCATCCATCATTTTGCATCGCGACGACGACTGGTTTTTGCGGCAAGTGTTCATGTATGAGCAATGGGGAAGTGGGCTGTACGGCTCGCCTGGTGTTGCTGGTGCTCGGCCCGCGGCGCCTATCGCAACCGCATGGGCGGTCGCGCAACATCTCGGTGTCGACGGCTACGTTCGGATCATGGGTGAGTTGCTCTCAACAGTCGATCTTGTACGCGATGCCATCGCGTCGATCGATGGACTCGAACTGGTTGGCGATCCCATAGGTCCGGTTTTGGCAATGCAGTCCGACACGTTGGATCTCTACGCCGTTGCAGACGTGATGGACGACCGCGGCTGGCACCTCAACCGCAACACCAATCCGCGCGGACTCCATTTGATGCTGTCGCCGGCGCACACGGGCGTTGTTCACGAACTCATCAACGATTTGCGTGACGCGGTGGCGAATCACGGCGAGTCTCGGGGCAAACAGGCCCGTTATAGCTGAATACGCCTGGTCGTCCAGGACCATGCCGATTCAGGACCATGCCGATCCAGGACCAAGTCGGGTATCAACTCGCCCGTTTCGACATCCGATATCACCTTGATGGACAGCTACCGATCGGAACAGAGCTTCGCGGCGCGTTTGCGCTCCCGGCTGCTCGATCCGACAACGCTGACGCTGCCCGTTGTGGGGCCTGTCTTTTGGGCTGGGCAACGCCTCGGATTGATCGCGCAGACGCCGCTGTGGATCCTGTGCGCCATGATGGTCGGTTCGTTGATGCTCACCTCGGTTGCCACAGCGCTGTGGGAGGGGGACGCGACCGGTTGGCGTCTGTGGGCGCGTGTCGGGATGGAGGCTTCCGGAATCGGCACCGTGATTTACGCCATTGGTTGGGGGCCGACATTGGTCATCGGACTGGTGTTTGGAGCTGTCGACAATATTCGCGTCTCGGGAGCACGGGCCGCGACCCCATCGATCGTGTCGAGCGTTGTGGTGCTGGGTGTAGGTCAGGTCGCGATCGCGCTTGGGATCGCACCGACGTTGGTCCGTCAACCGCTTGTCCATGGACTGGCGGTCTTGGCCGCGCTCGGCGTTGCGTTCACCATCAAGCTGTTCGAACGGTCATCGATCGAGACTGAGCGAGTGCAGCGGGAGCTGAGTCAAAGCGAACGTCGGTTCCGTGCACTCGTACAGCACGCGTCGGATGTGATCCTTGTGTTCGGTCACGAGGCGAAACTGATCTATGCGAGTCCGGCATTTGAGTCGGTGCTCGGCTACCCGATTGGTAACGCCGTCGGACTTTCGGCGCTTGACGTAACGCATCCAGAGGACCTCGAATTGTGGATCGCCTTTATCGGCGTGGATCAATCCCTGCCAGGCTCGGCATCAGCCGGGGCGGCGAGGCTGCGCCACAGCGACGGCTCGTGGCGGTGGTTCGAAGTGAGAGTGACTGATCTGACCAAAGATCCGAGTGTCGGTGGATGGGTCGCGAACCTGCGTGATATCACGGAACGCCGCGTGTCCGAAGCAGCGCTCAACGAGGCCCAAGAGGCCTTTCGTCGTGCGTTCGATGACGCTCCGATTGGAATGGGTCTCGTTGATCTGAGTGGCCGGATCCAACGCGCGAACCGATCGTTCGCTGCGTTTGTGGGTCGCGCCCAAGATGCGCTGATAGGAATGCGAGTCGCTGACCTGACGCATCCCGACGACAAAGCGACGAGCGATGATCTCCGCGAAAAATTGAATCGCGGCGAGATCGATACGTATCGCGTGGAGAAGCGATATGTGCGGCCAGACGAATCGACGGTGTGGGTCGCGCTGACTGTGTCGTTGGTCCGCGATGCGCAAGGCGATCCGATGTATCAGATCGGCCAGATCGAAGATGTCACGGAACGCAAGGCCCTAACTGATCGACTCGCGTATGAGGCTGCGCACGACACGATGACTGGATTGTCGAACCGCGCGAGTTTCGCCGAGCAGGTTGCTGCCGCACTTGAAGATGCGAACCGTAGCGGTCGCCAAATAGCAATGCTGTTCATTGATATTGACAACTTCAAAGTGATCAACGACAGTCTGGGTCACGCGATCGGCGATGAGTTACTCGTGAGCGTGGCTCGTCGCCTGCACGACGCGTTGCGACCGGATGACGTCATCGCTCGCTTTGGCGGTGACGAGTTTGTTGTGCTGTGCAAAAACATCACTGGCGCCAGCGACATTGACAAGCTTGTCACGCGTCTCATCGCGACCGTTGCCGAGCCCGTCCCGTTGGCCGATGACGAGCTCTTCGTGACAGCTAGCTTCGGAATCGCCCTTTCATGTGATGGTGACACTGCCGACGCCCTGTTGCGTCACGCAGATACCGCGATGTACCGGGCGAAGGCGAATGGTCGTGGCTGCGCTGCGACGTTCGAACCCGACAACGACCGAGCTGCCTTTGCACTGTTGAAGACCGGTACCGATCTCCATCGGGCGCTCGAACGTGAAGAACTCATCCTGCACTACCAACCGATCGTGGAACTGCAGACTGGCAATCTCATCGGTTTCGAAGCCCTCGTGCGATGGCAACACAGTGAACGCGGGCTCGTGATGCCCGATGAATTCATCCACCTTGCCGAAGAAACTGGCCTCATCGTTCCCATCGGTGCTTGGGTGCTCGAGACGGCGTGTCGCCAAGCGGTGCAATGGCAGACGATGCATTCCGTGCTGAGTGTGGCGGCGAGCACGCAACCGCAACTTGCGATGAACGTGAATCTTTCAGCCCGCCAAATTGCCGACCCAACGCTTGCGAAACGAGTGAGCCGCATTCTCGACAACGTGCACATCGACCCACGCACCGTCTGTCTCGAACTCACGGAAAACACGTTGATGCGCGACACGCCAAACGTGATGAAGGCGCTCCACGCACTGCGAAGCCAGGGAGTGCATCTCAGCATCGACGACTTTGGCACCGGGTATTCGTCGCTGAGCTATCTCAAGCGGCTTCCTGTCGAAGCTCTCAAGATCGATCGCAGCTTCATCGACGGACTCGGCAACGAGCCCGAGGATACGAGCATCGTGCAAGCGATCGTGACGCTCGCGCACTCGTTAGAACTCACGGCGGTGGCAGAAGGTGTCGAGACGGCGACGCAACTTGCAGCGCTGCGAGCACTGCGCTGCGATTTTGCGCAGGGCTATCTTCTTGGACGGCCCGCGCCGGCCGAACAAATCACATCATCGATACCAACGCTTTCCGGACCTCACCCATCGGTCATGCAACTGTCGGTCAGGCCCGCCGCGGCTGCGTAGCTGGGACAGTCCGTTCGAAATTTTGCCGTCGCATTACACCAGTGGGGCGGTCGTGTTGCTCAAAGGTCGTCATTGTGTCTGAGACACCCCGACCAATGAGCCTTCATGACGTTTGCGACAACCCGAGAAGTCGCGGTAGCTCAGTTCGATGTCGTATTGGAACCACCGTCGTCGCTGTTGCAGTTGCGCACCTACGTGTTCCTTGCCGTAGTCGCAAACATTCAGGGCGCGTTGTGGTTTCCGAACGCAACCACTCAGTCGTGGCACTATTTTGACACGGCTAGCCGGGTACTGTTTTCGCGATCCGGGCTTCACCTGTTTGCGCAACACCCGGAGCTGCAGTTTGGTCCCGTGAGTGTTCTGGCGACGCGGATGATTCATCTGCTCGGTGGCACTCATGAACGAACAGTCTTTGCCTGTGCACTGGTCGCCGCGTTGCTTCCCATCATCGCCCTGATCGATCGCGCTGCGGCGGCGTTGGGTTATGACCGATCGCGGACCAAGGTGCTGTTGGTGACGGCTGCGTTTGTGCTGATCCCGGCGTGGAACGTCTTGGCCATGCAGAGCGGACACATCGATGATGTGCTCGCGCTCGTCGCGACCACATTCGCGATGTGGGCGGTCGCGACGTGCCGTCCATGTACCGCCGCGCTCGCCCTCGCGCTTGCTGTCGACTCGAAGCCATGGGCTGTCGCCTTTTTGCCGCTGCTGTTGGTGTTCGAGGGCAAAGCGCTCCGCAACAGTGCGTTTGTGTGCGCCGCCGGCGTCCTGGTGGCGTGGCTACCGTTTGTACTCGCGGATCACCGCACCCTTGGCGCTGCATCGTTCGCGATTCGAAATGACAATGCATCGGCGCTGCGATGGTTCGGCGTCGTCGCTGCGACGACGCCAGTGTGGGATCGCGCCGCTCAGTTCGTCGTCGGGGCTGTCCTGGCCACGTATTTGGTACGGCGCGGACAGTGGCCGTCGGTGCTCATGGCGGCCTTGTCGGTTCGACTGCTCCTTGATCCTGCGGCTCACCATTACTACAGCGCGGGTCTGCTGTTGGGCGCGTGCATCTTTGATATTTTGGTGGCACGTTGGCGATGGCCATGGGCGACGATCATCATGTTTGTACTCGTTGTCATTCCCTGGTTTCGATCACTCGGACTCTCGGCTTCCGAGCAAGGTGCTGCGCGTTTCGCAGGTACAACGACCGGGATCGTCCTAGCGATTGCATTCGCGATCCGACCTGATCGAAATTCCGTGCAGCTGTCTAGTTGCGACGTCGTATGACGATGTCGTGTGAACCGATAAGTGATCGAGCGCTGTTGGGTGTCGCGGCATTCAACACGAAACTTTCAAGGAGTTCGTCGATTGCTGCGCGATACGGTCCGTCGAATGCGATGGCCTCGTGGGACGCGCCGATCACGGTTGCGAGCCATGCTGGCCCTGGGGCGTTGCGCCATGCGGAGGTTGTCCGCTCGCTTGGGTTCACAGTGTCGTGATCTCCTGTCAGCGCGAATAGCGACGCGGGTGGATTACCGAGAACTCGCCATGGAACCCAGCGCACGGAGAGCGCGATAACTGCGACGGCCGCTGGCCCATTGCAGGGTCGATTGCCAGTCGCGTCGAGCGCGGCAGTTGCTCCATCGGAATGACCGGCGAAGAACAGGGGACCGCTCAGCGTTTGGCGAGAAAGTCCGCTCGGGGGCAGGGATCTCATCGCTCGCGCGAGGAACTCAATATCACACGGTTCTTGATTGAGATCAGTTTGGACGGGCGCGCCCGCAATATCTGCGCCTTCTCCTGGAAAGACCGGTGCGGCGACGATGATGTCGCGAGCGGCGAGGTCGTTCAACATCGTCGCGTAGCTTGCGAGCGAGGTTGCGAATCCCGGCGCAAAGATCACGAGAGGACGGACGTCGCGCAGCGGATGATCGCCGATCGGCGTGCGCCATCGCACGACAGTGCGGAGGTCTCGACCGGCGTGCGCGGCAGTGGCGCCGCGAGCCGGCGTCGAGCGCGTCGCGTCGTGATAGACGACAACGATGCTGACAATGTGTGAAGCGACCGTCGGTGCAGGAGCTGTGGATCGAACCGCCGTTGAGCGGGCCCCCGGAGTGGGGCGCGTCGTCGTGTTGACGGCGGCCGTTTGTGGATGTTTGGACGGGCTCGATGTTGTTGTTGCACACGAACTTGCGGCACTGAGCCCGACGATGCACACAACCGCAATTGGCCTGCGTGCCGTGCGAGATACTCGACATTGGTGCGGCACCGCTGCTCGCCTTCGCCGGTGGTCTATCTAGAGTAGGAATGTAACAATGTTGGAGCTCAGCCAGGTCATCATTGGCGTTGTCGATCTCGAGGCTGCGACACGGCGGTTTCGAGCGATGGGATTCGACGTGCTCGATGGCGGGCTCCACCCAGGTGTGGGAACTGCGAACCGGGTGATTCCACTCGGCGCGCAATACGTCGAAATTCTCGGAGTCGTCGCGCCGCCGGCCTCAACGTCGCGCTTGACGACGCGACGATGCCGTTCTTCATGCAATGGGATCATCCCGAGCAATACCCAGGCGCGATGTTGGCGAATCACCAGAATGGGGCGCGTGGTGTCAGCTCACTGTCGTTGACTCCCCGCGATGGCGTTCGCTTCCTCACATGGACTTCGGGCGCCGACGTTCCGATTGACGTTGTTCACGATCGCGAACCTGGTCTGTGGAGCTTCGGAATTCACACGGATGACGGCGAACTGGTAGTGAACGGCTAACAGTCACCGCACCGGGTGGTCGTCGCGGATGCCCGCTGTGCGTGAAAATGGTTCACGGCCGAATGGCTGGTGCACCGCCGGCGGTGCCGCGAGTAGGGGTATCGACGTTGTCAAACCGGCCGAGTCGATGAGAAGTTGTTGTCCGTAGTGCAGGATCGTCAACGGTTCCCCGCGCACAATGCGGTAGTCGACCTCATCAGGTCGAATCGCGACTGAGATCGCACGCTCTCGATACCTGAGCGTGAACGACAGCGCGTCGACGGTCCCGCCGATCCGAGGTGCGAAACGCAGCGTGCCGTCGGCGATTCGCATGCCCCCATATCCGGCGACGACGACCGACCACGCTCCTGCGTTGGCAGCGAGGTGGATGCCGTCGGCCGTGTTGTGATTGAGGTCGAGCAGATCGATGAATGCGCACTCATTGAGGTAGGAGCCGGCGAGGTCGAGGTGGCCGAGCTCGGCTGCAACCACACCCTGTGACGCCGCCGAGAGTGATGAGTCGCGGACGGTGATCCGTTCGTAGTACGCGAAATTGGCGCGCTTCTGTTCGTCGCTGAACTCATCAGGGCAGCGGTGCATCGCAAGCACGAGGTCGGCTTGTTTGACAACTTGTTTGCGATAAATGTCGAAATAGGGGAACGCCTGAAGGAGCGGATACTGATCTGGGCGAGTCGCGGCGAAGTTCCACACTGCGTGATTCGTGAAATTCTTTGCCTGTGGGTGGATGCCGTATCGAATGTCGAATGGCACCGACATGCGCTCCGCTGCGTCGTTCCACTCGGCGGCTTCGCCGTCTCGGATTTCCAATAGCGCCTGGCAGCCGGGATGACGGGTTGTAATGGCGATCGCAGCGTTGAACGTGCGGCGCGCCATCAGGTTTGTGTACACGTTGTCGTCGGCGATCGCGCTGTATTCGTCGGGACCAGTCACGCCGTCGATATGAAACGTTCCATCGGGTTCGTGGTGTCCGAGGCTGAGAAACAAACGGGCCGCCTCAATCACGAGCGCGGCACCGATGGTCGAGGCAAACTCGTTGTCGTTCGTCGCGTCGATGTATTGGATGGCAGCGTCGGCGACTGCAGCGTTGACGTGGAATGCTGCGGTGCCAGCAGGCCAGTAGCCCGAGCATTCGGCTCCATTGATTGTGCGCCACGGAAATGCCGCGCCACGAAGCCCGAGCGTGGTCGCACGGTCTCGTGCGATTGGCAAGGTCGAATGGCGCCACCGCAACGCCTCACGGGTCGCGTTGGGGTACGCACTCGTCAAGAACGGCAGCACAAACGCTTCTGAATCCCAAAAGGCGTGCCCGTCGTAACCAGTGCCAGTGAGCCCTTTGGCAGGTATCGCTTGGCCCTCCGCTCGTGCCCCCGCTTGGAGTGTGTGGAACATGCCAAACCGCACCGCGCGTTCAAGTTCGAGGTCGCCGGGAATTTCGACATTCGAGGAGTCCCAGAATTCATCGAGGAAGTGTCGTTGTTCGCCAAGGAGGCCATCCCAACCGGTGAATCGTGCGGCGTGAACAGCGGCTGCTGCCTGGTCGCGTAGAGCGTGCGCGGAGCGGGCGGCCGACCACCCATACCCAAGGAACTTGACGATGCGGAGTCGTTGACCCGCGGGAAGCCGTGCCGTGATCGTGAATCGCCCAAGGTCATCGAGTGATTCGCATTTGGTTTCTGCACCAGGAAACGGATCGACGACATGATCCATGCTCGCGGCGACGCGTATTCCGCTGAGCGCAGCGCGATGGACCAGCACGACTGAGTTGTCGACGTCGACGTGTTCCTCGGCGACAAGAGGCGAACTCAACACCGCGGCGGCGCGCGGGTCGGTCGCTCGCGGACCGTGGGCTGCTTCATTGACAACAAGTTCTGACTGCAGAACAATGCGCGCTGGCTGTCCGATCGCCTCGACCTCGTACTCGATCGCTGCCACCGCTCGTTGGGTGAGCGAGACGAGCCGCGTCGTGCGAAGGCGAATTTCTTGGCCGGCGGGAGATACCCATTCGACCTCGCGTCGCAGCGTGCCAGCACGCAGGTCGAGGACGCGTGTGTGGGACCGCACCTCTCCATAGCGGACGTCGAACGGTTCGTCATCGACGAGGAGGCGAATGAGCTTGCCGTTCGTCACATTGATCACGGTCTGGCCCGACTCAGGATCGCCGTAGCCAGCCTCTGCATACGGAAGCGGTCGCAACTCGTGCACGCCGTTGAGGTATGTCCCAAGCTCGCCGAATGGTTCGCCCTCTTCGAGATTGCCACGCAATCCGAGGTGCCCGTTGCTGAGCGCGAAGATCGATTCTGACCAGTCGAGCCGCGTCAGATCTAACGCATCCTCGGTCACGGTCCACGGGTCGTTGTTGGCCTGCAGGGTCACGCTTCCTCCGTCGTGATCGCGGCGAGATCTGAGATCACAATGTCAGCACCCGCAGCGCGTAACGCCGAACCGTGTTCGCTGGTGTGGTTGGGGCTCTGGTCGCTGCGGTCGACTCCGACGACCCAACCGAACGCGCCAGCGCGGCCGGCCTGGACCCCGGCGAGCGCGTCCTCGAACACCGCAGCGTGTTGCGGCAACACATGGAGCAGCGACGCAGCGTGGAGGAACGTATCGGGAGCTGGCTTGCCCGCTAAGTGCTCGCGATCGGCAACGATACCGTCGACGATCGTGTCGATGAGTGGAATGAGTCCAGCCGCAACGAGGACGCTCCTGGCATTTTCACTTGCGGAAACCACCGCGACCAATATCCCAGTGCGCCGCACCAATTCAAGGAAACCTCGACTCGACGGGAACTGAGGGACGCCATCTTTGAGTATCGCCGCTGACACTGCAGCGTTCTTGCGAGTGGCGAGGCCGTTGACAGTCGCAGCCGTTGGCGGATCGTCGGCGCGACCTTCGGGGATCGTGACCCCGCGCGACTCGAGAAAGACTCGGATGCCATCGCGTCGCGGCCGACCGTCGACAAACCGGAGATAATCGTCAGGAGTGAAAGGTCCCGTATTCGTCGAGGGCCCCCGATAACTCCCGAGGAAGGAATCAAAGAGCTGTTTCCACGCTGCTTCGTGCACTGTCGCCGTTGAGGTGAGCACTCCATCGAGATCCATGAGACAGGCGCGCACCGATGAAGGCAACGCGACTGGTGTCAGGCGATCGTTCGTCACGCTACGTACCGTACCCACGGCGACGGCTGTAGCTCGGCGCCAATGTTGTATGGAACGTGAACGCCTCCTGCAATCGAGCTTGCGGTTAGGGTTTTCGATCGTGGTGTCGGAACGCGGCGTGCTGTCGGCGGAACAGGAGGCTGAGCGTTCGTTGGCGCGCGTCTTTGTGGCAGCACGGTGTGGCCAACTGATCTTTTCGACGCTGATGGTGATCGGTGATCGGCGAAAGTATTCGCGTCCCTGGTTGCAGTGGACATTATTGGGAGCAATTTCCGCAGAATCGGTGTGGATGGCTCGCCGCGTCCTCTCGGCGGGAGCGTACCGGGATCGGACGGCAATGTTGGTCGACGCCTCGTTCGCCTCTAGTGGCCTGGTTGTATGTCAGGTGGGGCTCG
>JBBRPC010000057.1:0-17843 GCA_038228615.1 Acidimicrobiia bacterium
AGGTCTTTGCGACTTCGGATGGGGAACGACCCTCGACAACAACAGCAGTGATGACCAGACGCGCTTTTGACATCCGAACACGCTGGTCGAGTGTCCTCTATGACGCGCGACACCCGTCCTCGATGTCCTGAACCACAGCACCATCGTCTCCACTTGTTTCTGGCGCCTGCTTCGCCCGGCGCGGCGAGTGACTCGCCACACCAGTCGCTCGTTCCTCGCTCGTGTGCTGGCTTCGTCAGCGCGGTGTGAGTTTTCGAACGACTACCAATCTGCGGCGTGTCCAGGGATGAGGTCCCAGCTTCCGTCGGCAGTGACAACCCGAACCATCGTTGTGATGTGGCCCGAACCGGCGCCGGTGTCAACTATGGCGAGTGCGGATTTTCCAGTCGCATCGACCGACCACGATTGCACGTCAGGAACCGCCGCGAGCTCGAAACTCCGACGGCCGGGGGCGAACAGGATCGAGAGGCGCGATTTGCAACCCACCGGCACGTTCTGCGTGCAACCGTTCTGCAACGCGTACCCGCCGATGACGCTGTCGACGACCTTGCCGGGCGTTACCGCCCCGTCGTCGATCACGCGCGGGCCACCCGTTGCGTCCGTGTCGATGGTATGCACGCCAAGTAGTTCGAGGTCGCTGAACACCAGGTAACGGTCGGTGACCCAACCGACACCCGTAATGAACCTCGCGCGACTCGGGCGGTCGATGCGCTGCTCTTTGCCGGTACGGAGATCGTGGATCACGATCGCCTGAACGCCGCATCCATCGATTCCTATGGGGAACGCGAGCTTCGTGCCGTCGGGACTGACCGCCGCCCGGTAGCCGACTGCAGCGACCTTGCGCAGACCACCACCGCTCGTATCGACAACCCAGATACCGTTCACTCCAGGGTCACAACCGCTCGTCACGCCGAAGAACACGCGGTGCCGAGGCCCATCGAGCGTCACCCATTCAATTGGCGCGTCGGCGGAGAAGTGCGCGAGCGTCGCACGCACATTCCTTGACGCAACATCGATAGCGAACAACCGGGAGCCATCCGAAACATAGGCAGTGCTCGGCAGCCCGGACGGCAGCGGCGGGGGTGACGTTTGCGGAGTCGATTGCGTCTGGCCGTGAACTCGAATGACGACGGTGTCGTCGTGTCGCTGCGAAAAGGTAGCGACCGTTGCGAGCGTGAGGAGGACGACTCCGAAAGCACCGCCGAGAGACCGACGTGCAATCCTGCGACGGCGATACTGGTTCGCGCGGCGCATCACGGCGTCGTGCTCTTCGGGTACGGCCGGGCGGATTTGGAGGAGCGCTTCGAGATGTTCTTGCAGTTCATCAATCCGCATCGTCGGTTCCTATCTCTACGCGCAGTTTGAGGAGTGCTTGGTGCAGCGTCGCCTTGACGGTGCCGGTCGCGCAGCCCATGGCCGAGGCGACATCGTCGATCGTCATGTCGCCAGCGAAACGCAATACGACAGCTTGGCGTTGCCTCGTTGTGAGCGTCGCGAGTAGTTCGGCGACCATGACCCGTCGCTCGATCTCATCACCATGGTCGTACACGCGATCGGCGTTCGCGACGCCGTTGCGATAGCCGAGGTTTTCGGTGCGGCGCGTACGTAACGCGACGCGCATCGCGGTCACGTATACCCAACCGTCTGGTTTCGACATCTCGCGAACTGTCGACCAACGTTGAAACGCTCTTGCGAATGCTTCCTGCGACGCCTCCCGGGCGCCGTCGGGGTCGTCCAGTGCGACCGAAAGCACTGCGACGACTCGCGGCGAGGTTGCAGCGAAGAAGCGTTCGAATTCTCCGTGCACGCGCGAGGTCATCCCAAACCCTAAAGCCCGCGGAGCCTCAAAAGGTTTACGCGAAAGTCAAGATTGAGGAGTTCATCGTGGGAAGTCGGTTCGAGAGTCGTCCGGTCACCTCCACTTGCTTTTGGCGCCTGCTTCGCCCGGCGCGGCGAGTGATTCGCACGGGCCGAGTTCGAGTTGCCGTTTCGTTAGTGGCCGCTCAGGCCGAGCAAAAACGAGAGAAGTGTGATGCTCAAACGAGTGCTTTCTGAATCCGTAGTCGCAAACTTCGTATCGACCGAGTCGATCACGGGTTGTTCGGCTGGGCTCCAACTACTCACATAGTTCGTGGTGGTCCCGGGAGGCGGAAGTGTTTGCGGAGTCGAGTTTGGCGGTAGGAAAGAAATTAAGTAGCCGAGCAGATACACCGCGGTCTTTTGGGCGGCGTCGGGTGTTTCGCCGAGATAGCTCGCAATCTGGAGCAAGCGACTGTCCTCGGCGGCAGTCCACGAAACGTTGACGGTTCGACTCACAACGCCAGTCGTGATTGTTTCGATTGCTGCTGGGCCGAAGTTGCTGGTGTTGTCAGCGAACCACATCGAGCCGTCGGCGCCTGCGGCGATGCCGCGCGGGACGTGAATTTTGGGGCTGGCGTATCGTGTCACGACGCCAGACGTCGTGATTCGGCTCACCGATCCGGGCGTCGTGGCGTTGCCTTGGTCGGTGAACCACAGCGCGCCATCTGGGCCCGCAGCAATACTGTCGAGATCAATCATCGAGCTCGAGGAAAAGGTCGTGATCGCCCCAGCGGTGGTAATCCGGCCAACTGATGTCGAATTGGTGAACCACATCGCTCCATCCGAGCCGGCAGTAATTCGGAGCGGGCTCTGGACGTTGGGATTCGCGTACAAGGTGACGACGCCGCTCGTGGCCAGACGCCCAATCGCGCCCGTTTCGGTAAACCACAACGCGTCGTCGGGACCCCTTGCGATGCCTGACGGTTGCGTTATTTGCGGCGATTTGAAATAGGTGAAGGCTCCCGATGTTGTGAGGCGACCTATCGCGCCTTGCTCGGTGAACCACAACGCGCCGTCGGGCCCGTTGGTGATGTCATGAGGGTTGAACACGAAGCCGTCTGTATAGGTCGTGATCCCACCGGCAGCGTCGATCCGACTTATAGATTGAAAACGCGAAAACCAAAGTGCGCCATCGGATCCGAGTGTGATCGCGGACATGTCGGTCGCGAGTTGTCCCGAGCCGAAGCTCGTTGCAACGCCAGCAGTAGTAATCCGGCCGATGCTCGCGGGTTGAATCACTGGCCCGTCGATGTACCAGAGCGCGCCGTCAGGGCCTGACGTGATGCCGTAAGGATGGATGATCGTGCCGCCCGAATACGCGGTGACGATGCCGACAGAGCCCGCCGCCGGCGCACTTGTAGCGCCCGGGTTCGCGTCGCCGACAATGCCTATGTCATCGGTGTAGCGGCTTGCTGCGCCAGCTGAAACCGTAGTGACTTGGCCGGCGACGGTCATGCAGACGCAGAATCCTGCCGCCATGATGTTGCGACGGACACGGACATTGTTTGAACCCACACAAACACCTACCTTGAGATGCGCAGCAGCGTAGTTGTATCGATTTCTTGCGCCTCCTTCGTCCGGCGCGGCGAGTGATTCGCCACACCAGTCGCTCGTCCCTCGGTCGTGTGCCGGCTTCGTCACCGCGGTGTGAGGTTCGAAAGTCGTCCGGTCACCTCCGCAAATTTTGGCCCGTGTCGACTGTGCGGAGTGCAGCGAGGAACGATTCCGCTCGATCGCGTTGTCGTAGGCCAGGCGTATTCTGAATCCTGTGGCTGAGGAGTTGATTCCGCGGATCCGGCGCGCTGCACTTCCAATCGGTGCGCGCATCGTCGTGCGCGGGATGACGCAGGACGAGCCCGCTGTATCGATTCGTCAAGCTGTGCAGTTTCAGCGACGGTTCCCTGATTTCGGCCGGTTCGGCCTTTCGGGTTTTGTTGCAGCCAACGACGATGAGGTTGCTGACCTTGGCGCTCACCACCTTGATCGATTCGCACGACTCTTCGTGTTCGAGCTCAGCGATTTGGTGGCGGCTGGATTCGAGGTGGTCGCGACGTTCCGCAATCCGCACGTTACGATTACCTTCGTAGAGGAGCCTGGCACCGGCGTCGAACGTCTGCTCGCGCTCCGTCATGAGATTCGAAATAATCCGGCGTTCCGAGAGGAGGGACGATGAATATCGATATTGATCTATTTGTCGACCTCAATACCGAAGACGACACAGGGCTGCCCTGGACTTTTCTGGACGAGGCCCGTGACCCGAGTGTCATCGTGGCTGGGCGGTATGTAATCGTCGGCGCGGGCGATGTTGCGGCGGTCGCGCAAATTGTCGACGTTGGTAGTGATGGCGTCGTCCATGTGCGTCCCTTGCCTGGTCCAGTGAGCGCGAACGCACACCTGCTGGGTCATCAAGGCGTTGCCTGAACACTGTGTAATCGTTGGGCACACGGGGTCTACCGATTCAGTAGCGAGTTCGAATCACCATCGTGAACATGTCGGCGTGGTTCGAAAGTCGTCCGGTCACCTCCACTTGTATATTGCGCCTGCTTCGCCCGGCGCGGCGAGTGATTCGCCACACCAGTCGCTCGTTCCTCGCTCGTGTGCTGGCTTCGTCACCGCGGTGTGAGGTTCGAAAGTCGTCCGGTCAGTTCCACTTGTATATTGCCCCTGCTTCGCCCGGCGCGGCGAGTGATTCGCCACCAGTCGCTCGTTCCTCGCTCGTGTGCTGGCTTCGTCACCGCGGAGGGAGGTTCGAAAGTCGTCCGGTCAACTCCACTCTGAAGCCGCAGGTCACGGGCGGTACGAGGGTTCAAGTCCGGAACCCGCGCGAGCAGGTTCACTTTCTACGGCCGTAGGTCGCGGACTTCATGAGAGTTCAGGCCCGCGACCCGCGCCGGTCTCGAGTCCGCTATGAGTGCGCGAGAAATTCACCGGAGGCGTATGTATCGAACGCCCAGCGGATGAGCGGTGCGCGTTCGGGGTCGATGGCGATGGTGCGGATCTCCGCTGGATCTGGCAGTCCGTGATGGCGTTGAACCCATGACAGAATGCCCATTATGAATGGGATGCTGAAGGGGGCCATGAAAGTACGCGGTGATGTCGGCCGCAAACTGAACAATGCGTTGACAATGTCGTTTTCGAGCGGACCGGACGAATCCATTGCGAGCGTCGTTCAGGGCGCTGGCGATGGCAAGGGACGCAAGTTTGGCGTTCTGCTCGGATTCATCAATGGCGGAACCGGCACGCACGTGATTACAGGCAGCAACGGCACGGTGTTGCATGTGCAATCGAGAGAACAGAAGTCGACACTCATCACCAACGCCAACGGCGTGCCATTTGGTGAAGCAGTCCGGGCGGACGAATCGCAGGTACATGGACCCGATGGCGCCATCGTCTTTCGCGTGAGGGAACGTGCTGGTGAAACAGACTCGGTCGACGTGTTTCGCACCGAGCTCATCGATGCCACCGGTGCGGCATTTTGCTCGCTTGACGTGATCCGGCGGCCCGCAGGTTGGGCGCTCGGTCGCGACCTTGTCGACGACGTGTTGTGGTTTGGCCACGCAGGTCAGCCGCTCAAGATCCCGCTGCTTGGCACGACGTTATGTTTCGAAAGACCGCCGACCGCTCTCGAGGGCGACCTCGCGCTCGCGGTGTGTGTCGACATCGCGATCGGACTACGGCCCTACGTCACCCCGATGCAATAACTCATCCGAGAACATCCGTTAGTCCGGTCGGCTCCACTTGTTTTCTGCGCCTGCTTCGCCCGGCGCGGCGAGTGGTTTGCCACACCAGTCGCTCGTTCCTCGCTCGTGTGCTGGCTTCATCACCGCGGCGTCAGGGCAGGGTCGAGATGCGGCGGGTGCCGATACGTATTGTTGACGTATGAAACGTGCAACATCCACCGACGATTTTATGGCGTTGGGGCCGCTTGCCGATGCGGTTGGCGTCGAGATCGGCGATGTCGCGTTGGCTGGTGATCTTGGGTTGTGGCGTGGGCCGTTTGCAATCGACGATGTTGCGGTGTCGTCGGTGATCGTGGCGTTGAGTGCAGCCGCGGAACTTCTTGCGGTGCGCAATGGCCAGAAACGCGCAACCGTCGAACTCGACACTCGTCACGCCGCCGCCAGCTTTTTATCCGACGCATTTGTCGAGCCCATCGGATGGGAGCTGCCGCCAGTGTGGGATTCGATTGCTGGCGACTATCGCACGATCGACGGTTGGATCCGCCTGCATACCAACTACGTGCATCACCGCAGCGCGGCGCTGATCGCGCTGGGTATGGACTCACTCGCCGATGTTGAACCGTCGGCAGTTGCGGCCGTGGTAGCGAAGTGGACAGGCGACGATTTGGAAGCCGCCGTTGTGAGCAACGGAGGTGCGGCCGCGCGGCAACGCAGTCGAGAAGATTGGAATGCCCACGCCGTCGGTATGGCGGTAAATGCCGAACCATTGCTCGATGTTGAGTTGGGCGATGACGGGGCAGAAGGATTGGGTTTGTGCGAGCGTCCGTTTGACGGCGTGCGGGTGTTGGATCTCACCCGCGTGCTCGCTGGGCCAACGGCCACGGGATTCCTCGCAGCATGGGGCGCCGATGTGTTGCGGATCGATCCACCTGGTTTTCAAGAAGTGCCAGCAATCGTTCCGGTAACAACCTGTGGCAAACGCACCGCGGTACTCGACCTTCGCGGCGAACCCGGTCGCCAGCGATTTCTCGAGTTGTTGCGCACCGCCGATGTGGTTGTTCATGGATATCGGTCGGATGCGTTGTCGGCGCTTGGTCTCGACCCTATGCAATGGCACCGAATCCGACCAGGGCTCGTGGAAGTCAGTCTCAACGCGTATGGGTGGCGGAACCCATGGACTGGGCGGCGCGGTTTCGATTCGCTGGTGCAACACAGTTCGGGCATCACCGCGCATGCCCAACGCGTTGCAGCCACGGATCGTCCGGTCCCGCTTCCATGTCAGGCGCTCGATTACGGCACCGGGTGGTTGCTCGCTTCCGCAGTCGCTGCCGGTCTGGCTCAGCGATGTCGAACGCGTCGCGGCTCGACATCAAAAACTTCCCTCGCGCGATTCGCTGCACTCGTCACGTCGGTGCCTGCCCACGTCGACCACACGCGCGCCTCGCCGACCGTTTCGGATATCGATTCATATCTCACCCTCGCAGATACAGCGTGGGGGACAATGCGGCGATTGCCATGGCCCGGTGCGATTGGCGACTTTCGCCCGTTGCTCGGGACCTCGCACGCAATCGGCACGCATGATCCCGAGTGGCAAGGCGACCGTTAGCGCTCCCGGAAGACTTGGGTGTGGTCTCGCGGCGAGTGATTCGCCACACCAGTGGCTCGTCCCTCGCTCGTGTGCTGGCGTCATCGGATTTCGAGATACGCGTACGTTCGCGCGGGCGCCGTCGGTGGCGTCCGGCGTGCAGCACCACTACGCTCACGCACCGTGACCAACAAGCAAATGCCCCCGACCGCGGCTCGCCTTCGACGTAGCGCGGTCATCGTCCTTACCGTGCTGCTTGCCGGAATCGTTCCTGTCCTAGCGCCGCTCACAAACGCCGCGCATGCGAGCGAACACGCCAAGACCATCGTGGGCCCTTGGACCTCCGAGGATTCTTGCGCGACACCGCCGGTGCACGGATTTGGTTTCGATCGATACGGCGGCTGGAAGGGCCAACACCGTCGCGCCACGGGCCGGTTCCGCGTCGACCACGTCGGTACGGGTTTTTCACTGTTCACGCCGCTCGGCAACGCGTTCTTTGCCAACGGTGCGACTGGCATCGGGCCGCTTGGCGACACGATCTCCGACGGTTCGTCGCCATATCACGATGCTGTCATCGCTCGCTACGGCAGCGATGCCGCATGGAGTGACGCCACGTTGAGAAGGCTGTGCGCACTCGGTATGCGCACGATGGGAGGATGGGTCGCACCATCGGAAGTCGACTTGTTTGCGGGACGACTCGCGTACACAGTGAACGTAGATGTGTACGGTTCGTTGCCGGCGGTTGCAACCGGACCGGGAGGGAACAAGCCCCGCCGAGACGTGTTCGTAGCGAATGCGGCCGACCTCGCACGTGCGGCAGTGCACGCCAACCCGCTCGTCGATCGATGTGCGAGCGATCCTTGGTGCATCGGCGTTTTCAACGAGAACGAACAGCCATACGCGCCTGCTATTTACGCAGGGGGCACACACCTCGACGTCTACCTCTCGCAACCCGCGGGAGCCCCTGGCAAGTCGGCGTTGCAACGCTTCTTCATGCACCGTTACGGCACCCAAAACCCACGCCGATTCAATCAAGTCTGGGGTACATCGCTACAACGCTGGTCGGATTTCCAACTGCTCAGCGCGCTCGGCGGGTGCGCACCCGATGTTGGCTGGACCGACGATCTCTGCATGCTCGATGAGTCGAACGACCGTGTGGCCGACCGGATCAATTTCGAAGCCGAAGTAGCGGGAAAGGTCGCACGCCTCGCCGATTCTGTGCTGAACGAGATCGAACCAAAGATGTTGAACCTCGGTCCGCGCCTCGTGGTCGCGCCGTACTCGCGGCAACTGTTGCGCGCGATTAGCGCACCGGCCGACATCGTTTCGGTCAACAACTACGACGTCGAACAGATCGCCAACCTGATTCTCACACCCGCGCAACGCGCCAGGATGGCCCAGCTCGGGCTCCTGAGTTTCCAGCCGTACAAACGCCTTGCCCAGGTTGCGGCCGCGACCCACAAACCGGTGTGGGTCAGCGAATGGTTCTACAGAACTGCGCGCCCCGGCATCGCGAGCACCCCGCCGTTCTTGCCCGAACGACCCGATCCCAATACGCGTGCCGCCGCCGCCGCGCACTATTTGAATCAGCTGCTCGGCATGCCGTTCGTCGTCGGCGAATCCTGGTTCCAATGGCAAGACCAACCAATCGTTGGCCGCCAGGCCGACGGCGAAAACCAACTCATTGGCATCGTCGACATCAACGACGACCTCAATCAACCGCTTGCGCGACGACTCGCCAACTTGTACCAAGGCATCATCGATCGCCGATTCGCGAAGGGATGATCGAAGCTGCGACAGTGCCGTTGGCCAGATCGTCACGCTCGACGCGGAATACGGGATAGCGGTCTGCGATCTCGGCGAAGTCGGCAAGCGGTGCAGCCCGATCAACGGGGATGTGTGGTCGTCCGCCCGGCACCTTCTGGAGGTACCGCTTGATGATCGGCGCGCGCTCGGACACGGGAACCTCGAGCAGATGAACGGCGCGCCGTCTCCACCGCCGCAAGATCACGTGGCCATTGGCGGCACGCACGTTCCGGACCCAGTTGCAGTGCTCGCCGAGCATTGAAACCAAGTACCAGTCGCCGTCCCAATCAGCCATGCCGAGGGGGAAACGCGTGAGGCGACCGCTGCGCCGACCAGTCACCTCGAGGGTGACCCAACGTCGCGGCAACAGCCCCAGTGCATGGATCGCCGCCCAGAAGGACGCGAATCGACGCGCGGTGCGATTGCCGTGGCCGCCGTCGTACATTGCGCGCAGTTCGTCGTCGGTAAAGGGCCATGGAGCCATTTGTCTCTCCTGCGAACTTCAGCACTGTGGTCGTTCGCGCTTCACATCATCCGCGGACGGCGTCCGCTGCCGGAAGGGTCCAAGGTCCCGCCCTGAGCGAGCCGGTCGGCGGTGTGAGTCCCCGGCTTGTTGAAGAACACGCCTCGAACGCTCGACAGCCCCGCGACCGATCGGCAGTTCGCAGTGCCGTCAATCGTTCAGTTGGAATCCGGGTAGTCAGCAAAGAGCCAGAACGGGAAGGTCGTTCGCAGCGTCTCGGTGTGCGTGTTCCAGTGTTCGAACGCGTCGTTCTCGAAGTTGCCGGAGCCGGAGTCCTGAGAGCGAACGAGTTGGACCCAGCCGAGCATTGAGCGGTAGCCCGTGTGGAACGGAACGGGTTTAGATGTCGATGCCGATTGATTCGGCTTGATCTGCCAGCGCGAGCCAGCGCTCTTCACTGCTGTCGACGCGCGCCTGGCAGGCAGCGAGCTCATCACTGAGGCGGACGAGATCCTCGCGGTTGGAACCGGCGGTGCTGAGCGCGTCGTTCAAGCGATCTCGGGCTTTGATCGCGGCTGCAAGGTCGCGATCGGCGATGCCGAGTTGACGGCGCAGTGTGCTCGGACTCTTCTTCGACACGGGTCTAGGTGTGGGCGCAGTTGCGTGACGCGCGCTTGGTGGTGCTGCACCGGCCACCGCTATTGAACCAGCCGTTGCCGGTTGCGCTGCACGTTGGGCGAGCCATCCGGCAACGCCTCCGCGCACGACTGCTGCGCCACCGAAGCCATCAAGCGCGAGCACCTCGCTCACTGTTCGATCGAGAAAGACACGGTCGTGGCTGACGACCACGACGATGCCGGGCCAATCGTCGAGGAAGTCCTCGAGCGCGCGCAACGTATCGAGATCGAGGTCGTTGGTCGGCTCGTCGAGTAGCAGTACGTTCGGTTGTTCAATCAGGGTGAGCAGCAATTGCAGTCGGCGGCGTTCACCTCCAGAGAGCGTGCCGATCGGTGCGAACTGTGTATCGCCGTCGAACCAGAACTGGCGCATCAACTTGACGTCGTCGAGCGACGGCTCACC
This sequence comes from Acidimicrobiia bacterium, assembly GCA_038228615.1. GTDB lineage: Bacteria > Actinomycetota > Acidimicrobiia > IMCC26256 > PALSA-610 > F1-120-MAGs023. The sequence continues at coordinate 10,475 of JBBRPC010000057.1, forward strand.
CTTGTCGCCAGCCACGGCATCACGAACACGCTGGCTCAAGTTGAGGTCGCGTCCGAGCTGGTCGTAATAGCCGATCTTCACGGTGCGTCCGATGTCGACTGAACCGTGCGAGGGTTGCAATCGGCCTGCGATCAGATCGAGGAGCGTGCTCTTCCCTGCGCCATTCGGGCCTACGATACCGACGCGATCGCCGGGCTCGAACGTGTGGTTGAAGGGCTGAATGACTGGCACAGATCCACGGTCGACGCCGTCTTGCGTTTCGGGCCATGAGAACCCGACGCCACGGAGCTCGATGCCGCGTGAGCCCAGCCGTGCGCTCCCCATCGACATGGCGATCTCACCCTCGCGAGCACTCGCGAGCGCGGTGCGCCCGATGAGGGCCTTGGCCGCGTCGACGCGTGCCTTCGGTTTGGTGGACCGAGCTGGCGCGCCTCGACGCAGCCACGCAAGCTCGCGGCGCGCCAGGTTTTTGCGTGTTTGTTCCGCGGCCGCGGCGTGTGCTTCGCGTTCGATTCGTGCGGCGAGATACGCGGCGTAGCCAGATCCTGCGGTCCGGTCGACAGGAATATGGACATAGCCCGTGCCGCGATCGATCTCCAGCACCTTGTTCGTCACCCGGTCGAGTACGTGCCGGTCGTGGGTCACCAGGACCAGCCCGCCGCTGAAGGCTGCCAACCATTCCTCGAGGTAGGCGATGGCGTCGAGATCGAGGTGGTTCGTCGGTTCGTCGAGGATCAGCGCGTCCCACTCGCGTGCCAAAAGGGCGGCGAGCGCGACACGTTTCTTCTGTCCGCCAGACAGCTCATCGGTCGAGGCATCGATCAGGTTGGCCATGCCCAAACGTTGCAGCATTGCCTCGCCTTGCCACGGCTCAGTATCGAGACCATTGCAGACAACCGACCGGACGGTGCCTCTGGGCAGCACGGGTAGCTGCGACAACGCACCGATGCGAGCCCCGCGGCCGCGGCGCACTACTCCAGCCTCAGGCTCACGTTCCCCGCTCAAGAGGCTGAGCAGCGTGCTTTTGCCACAACCATTGAGTCCGACGACACCGATTCGGTCGCCATCGCTCAGTGTCAGCGACAAATCGGTGAAGAGTGGGCGATCTGGCCGTGTTGCTCGCAGGTCTTGCGCATCGATCAGGATCACAACAACTCAGGCTACGGCCTACGGTCTCTGCGCATCGTTCCGTCCGTTGGTTGATTTGCTGCGTTATCCGACGCTGATCCACCAACGAACGAGGGGCGCGTTGGAAAGGTTGGGGCGGAGATCTGTACGGTCGGTCATGACGCTGGGTACAGGGTCGTCCGCAGAATTTGCTGGCATTGTGTCGATGTTGTCGTCTGCCATTCGTCTTACCGGTGACAACATCCCAAAAAGGAGACCATGATGAAGTACATGCTCATGATTCACCAAGGCACCACGCCCACGCCGCTCGACCCTGAGGCATGGGCGACCCTTTCGCCAGCCGAGCAGCAGTCGATTTACGCCTCGTATAAGGCGATCAACAGCACCGAAGGTGTGACACCCGGCAGCGGGCTGCAGCCGCCCGAGACTGCAACGACCGTCACGGTGCTCGACGGTAAGACCATCACGACCGACGGTCCGTTCGTCGACACCAAAGAAGCGCTCAACGGGTATCTGATCTATGAGACGTCTGATCTCGACGCCGCGATCGAACTCGCCGCGAAGATTCCGGCGGCCCGCCTCGGTGGTGCGATCGAGGTTCGCCCGATCATGGAGTGGTGACGATTCTCGAGCAGACGTTTCGCGACGAGTGGGGCCGCGTCGTCGCGACGCTTATCGGCCTCTTCGGCGACTTCGATGTTGCCGAAGAGGCCGCACAAGAGGCGTTCGCAATCGCCGCAGAACGCTGGCCGCGCGACGGATACCCCTCCAATCCCCGCGCGTGGCTCGTCGCGACGGCACGCAACCGAGCGATCGACCGCATCCGCCGAAACCAGACGCTGGCCGCGAAGACGACGCTGCTTCGGGTCCGGGAGGCAGAGGGAGACACAGTGAACACGGCCTTCTCGGACGAGCGACTCGAGCTCATGTTCACCTGTTGTCATCCGGCGCTCGGCACGGACGCGCAGGTTGCGCTCACGCTACGAAGTGTTGGTGGTCTCACCACCGAAGAAATTGCGAGCGCATTCCTCGTTTCAGCGTCGACGATGGCGCAACGTTTGGTGCGCGCAAAACGCAAGATCAAAGCGGCAGCTATTCCGTTTCGCGTGCCTCCGCAGCATCTTTTAGCCGAGCGTCTTGCAGCAGTGCTTTCGGTCGTGTATCTGATATTCAACGAGGGATACGGGGGCCGCGGCGATCTGGCTGCTGAAGCGCTCTGGCTCGGAAACGCGCTCGTATCGCTGCTGCCGACGGAACCGGAACCCCACGGCCTGTTGGCGATGATGTTGTTGCACGACTCGCGCCGCGACGCTCGTTTTCGCGACGGCGACTTGGTGTTGCTCGCCGATCAGGATCGCTCACTCTGGGACGCTGACCAGATTGCGAACGGGAGGCTGATGCTCGATCGAGCACTCGCGCTCGGCGGCCGCGGTCCGTATGTGGTGCAGGCTGCGATCGCTTCATTGCACGCCGACGAGACTCGCGACGTACCGCAGCTCGTCGCCCTCTACGGCGAGCTCGTCCGCTTGACTGGCTCGCCGATTGTCGAGCTGAACCGAGCTGTCGTCGTCGCCGAGGCTGACGGCCCGGCATCGGGATTGAGAATCATTGATCAGCTCGACCTCAATGAATACCGCTACCTTCATACGACGAGAGGCGAGTTGCTGTTTCGCCTGGGGCGAATTGACGAGGCCTGCGCCGCGTACCGCCGTGCCATAGCGCTGGTTCACGACGACGCGGAGCGGCGTCAATTTGAGCGACGCCTCGCGGAGCTCAACAGGACATCCCTATGAGCTGGCAGCATCATCGACGGTGCGCGCGGGTGCGACGTGTTGGATTTCGATCATCAACGGGAGTACGTATCCGAGGTACGCACTCGTAAGTACATAGTCGCGTGTCGGACCGTGGGTTATCCGCGAGTGCACGTCGATGAGGTTGACCCTTGGGTCGTGATCGGCGTATTTCTTAGCGCGTGCGACGATCTCGTTGAGTTCAACGAGTGACTCCACTTGCATTCCGAAGTGGTCAAGTTTCGGTGCTTTCAGGAACGGTTCGCCGGGAAGGAGATACACGAATTCGCCGAAATTACCTGTGTACAGAATCAGCGGATTGCCTGTCTCACCTGTGTTGTCACCTTCGGTCCAGCCGAAGACCGTCCCAAAGAAATCAATGAGCGCAGTACGACCGGTGGCATCCATGAGCGCGGGATCCACACTGATCGCTACGTGATTGAGGCTTGCGGTCATGTTCGCAATCCGATCGCGGGTCGTACCATCACCTTGCCGGGGAGTTCACCGGCTGCGAGGCGTTGCATTGTTGCGCCGATCTCATCGAGTCCGATGTCGTGTTCCTCGATGAGCAATGCGAGCGGCAGCGCGCCGCTCGCCAAGAGTTCGACCGCGGCGCTGAAGCCGTCGGCGTTGTAGTTATACGCGCCAAGGATCGTGAGCTCCAGCACTATCGCGCGGTTGTGGTTGATGCGCGGCATGTCGTGGCCAGTGCCGACCAGGACGAGCGTGCCTGCGTAGTCGAGTTGTTCCAGCGCAGCTTCGACGGCGTTCGCCCGCCCCGAGCATTCGAAGGCGAAGGCGAACGGTTCCTCGACTGGTCGTCCCATGGGAGCGTGAGTGAGTTCATCGGGCGCAACGACCCGTCGTGCTCCGACTGCGAGGGCGCGGTCGCGACGAGTCTGCGACGGCTCGCTGACGGTGATGTCGCAAACGCCGCGAGTCCGTAACACCGCGACGAGCAGCAAACCCACCGGACCGCCGCCCGTCACGAGCACGCGATCTTCGGCGGCTACGCCTGCCAGATCTACGGTGTGAATCGCGATCGCTGTCGGCTCGGTCAACGCTGCTGCGCGGGTTGGAAGCCCCTCCGGAAGGCGGAGCAACCGCGACGCGTCCACCGCGACGTATTGGCAGAAACTGCCTCGGGAAAAATCGAGAAGGTCGCTGGGCGTGCGCGCCAGGCACACGGAGGGACGGCCTCGCTCACACGCCCGGCAGCTACCGCAACCCGCTGATGGATTCAGCACGACGTGGGTTCCGATGAGAGATGGATCGACGTTGGCGCCGACCGCGCTGACCGTTCCAGCCCACTCGTGGCCGAGCACGGAACCGGGCCGGGCATAGCGCTCCAATACGAGGTGGAGGTCGGTGCCGCAGATCCCGCAGTGAGAGACTTCGATGAGCGCTTGTCCTGCGAACAAGTTCGGTATCGGGAGTTGCTGCACTTCAATCTGACCGTCGCCGATGTACACCGCGCCAAGCATTGTCTGATCGAGGCTCATGCGGTCCGAGCCTAGATCCGCGTACAGCGTTTATCGCCGGAGGTAGGGCGATATATTGAACTGTGATGCAAGGTGCGGGGCTGTTCATTGTGTTCCTTGTGCTGGTCGGCGGGATTGCGACCTTCGCCTACCGCGCGAACCAAAAACGCACTGCGGAGCTCAATGCGCTTGCCGCACAACTTGGGCTGCGATATTTGCCTCGAGATCCCGGCAATGTGCTCGCGGCGCCGTTTCGTTTTTTCAAGCAAGGCAGTCGACGGAAAGCAAAAGATTTCATCGTCGGCGACCACCGCGATCACCCGGTGCAGCTCTTCGACTTCGAATACACCGTACAGAACGGCGATTCTTCGACGACTCACGTGCACGCTTGCATCATTGTCACAATTCCTGCTGCGGCGCCGTTGCTCGGCATCGGCCACGAAAATCTACTGACGCGTCTTGGCTCGCATCTCGGTCTGCGCGACGTCGAATTCGAGTCGGAGGATTTCAACCGGTTGTTCCGAGTGCACTGCGACGACCAACGCTTTGCTTTTTCGTTGATCGACGCTGCGATGATGGAGTGGCTGGTGAACCACGGCAGCGCGATTGTCTCCATTGAGGTCGCGGGTCCTTGGTTGTTGTTCGTATTCCGCAAGCTCCGTCCGTTGGAACGGATCACGTTGATCGACACGTCCGACGCATTTTTGGCAAAGGTGCCCGATGTCGTCTACTCCACCTACCCGCCGAGGTGATTGTGGCGCCCGCACTGATTGTCCTTGCAGTACTCATCGTGTCGATTCCAGTGGTCGTGTTGAACGGCATGGTGCGGTCCCGCAATCTGGTGAGAAATTCGTGGGGGCTTGTTGACACTGAACTGCAACGACGCCACGACCTTGTACCGAACCTGGTCGCGTGTGTCAGGGGATATGCCACACACGAGAGCGAGATTCTGGAGGCAGTAACCGCGCAGCGTGCTGACGCACTTGCTTCGCCGCCAACGGCCGAAGGACGCGGCGCAGGAGAACAAGCACTTGTGGGTGGAATGCAGCGCCTCTTGGCAGTAGCTGAGGGTTACCCCGATCTGAAGGCTGATACGTCATTTCGCGATTTACAACGCCAGCTTGTCGATATTGAGGACCGCATTGCCGTCGCTCGACGTGTCTACAACGCCAATGTTCGCGACTTCAATACGCGCATTCAGTCGTTCCCAGGGATGCTGTTCGCTCAAGGAGGACGGTTCACTGCGGCTGAGCCGTTCGAGGTCAGCGAAAGCGTCCGTGACGCGGGGCCACCCCTGGTGTAGCGCGAACGACCGCGTCTACGCCCCGTCAAAACAGCTGTGAAAAAACATCTCGACTGATTCGTTGTCGATCGCGATTTCGAAACCGCTGTCATCATGTCGGATCGTGAGGGTCGGACAGAAAAAGTCTTTGTCTCCAATGAAAAAGTGTGGTGAACCTGCGACGCCGCGAGCCTGGCCCTCTTCCCAATCGGCGTGGATGTTCGCGCGTTCGCTCTCGACATCGGGAACATCCAGTCCGAACTGCGCGGCGACTCCTTGCAGAACGTTTGGCGTTGCGATATCGAGACCGCGTTCAAAGAGTTGGGTGCGCAACGCGAGCGCAACCTGTTCTCCGGTTGCGTCGTCGTGACGGTATGCGACGGCCGTCAACGCGAGTGCTGGCAACGAGGTAGCCGGAAATGTGGATGTATCGAAACCCGTGAACAGGTCGGGCGCCACAGTTGCGCGCAGAGCGACGATTTCTGTGCGCAAGAATTCCGGATCCATCGGTCGTTGGTTGACGAGTTCGAGGGGCCACGCGCGGATGGCGAAGACAACATTGTCAATGCCCCGCCGGCTCCGTTCGGCGACGAGCATGCGCAATCCCACGTGGGTGAAGGGGCAGGTCACGTCAGCAAAAACTTCGATTGTTCGCACGGGGCCACTGTAGGGACGTCGCGGCACCCCGGCCGATCCCACCGGTGGCTACCGTGGTGAGATGAGCATCCGGGTCGACCCCACGGAACTAGTTGATCAGCTTCGCGACTTTGGCGCCGCGCCGTTTTTGATCACTACGAGCACCGACGGACGTCCGCACACGACCCATGTTGTGGTGACACTCGTTGGCGTTGTGTTGCAAGCCACGGTCGGGCGAAAAACAGCGGCCAACGTCGCGGAGCGTCCTTTGGTGAGCTTGTTGTGGCCGCCGAACGCTCCGGGCGGATTTTCGCTCATCGTCGACGGACAAGGTGTCGCAACGACCGAAGGCGACGACTGTTTCGTGGCGATCACCGCTACCGGCGCAGTGCTGCACCGCAATGCTGCGCCTGAAGGTGGATATGTCGCCGATTGCCAGCGGCTTGACGGCGAATGACCGACGTTCAATACCCCGGCGGCGGAACGTATCCGCCACAAAGTTGGGCGATCGTGGAAGCGATGCTGATGGCCTCATAGTCACGGAGGAAGGCCCCAACCACCTGCAGGCCGACGGGGAGTCCGTTGTTCGTTCGACCGATAGGTGTCGCGACGGAGGGGAGCTCGACGACACCGATCAGACCTGGCCACTGCAGCAGCGTGGTGTGGGAGCGCGTTGTGCCGTTGATGTTGAGCGTGCGGCTCACGAAGTCGCCTGATTGATCGTGCAGGAATGCGGGTGTCGGGAGCACGGGACAGAGGAGCGCATCGAACGATGTGAACCACTCGGCCCAGATTCGCTTGAGCTCTGCTCTGCGCTGTTGCGCGTCAAGCCAATCCCGATGCGTTCCGCCCATCGTCTGTGCCAGGGCATCGGGCATCGAAGGTGTTATTGCGGCCGTGACGAGTTGAAAGAACAGTGCTTGCTGTTCATCGAACGAGATTGGCGGATGTGCGGTCTCGACGTGCGCGCCGGCATCTGACAGTCGATCGGCCGCACGACGCAACAATGCTAAGACTTCGTGATCAACGGGCACACCTGGTTCTTCAAACCA
>JBBRPC010000058.1:0-17822 GCA_038228615.1 Acidimicrobiia bacterium
CAACATGCCACTGCCCGTCAATGGAGGCGACTGCCAGCGCTCGCGTGTCGGCACTCGTGAACATCACGCCGTCACCGTTCGCGACACCGACTGGCTCCCCGGCGAGCAGCGCCGCGAGGAATTCGCGCGCAGCGGCGCTCGGTGCCCCTCGATCTATCAACGTTGCAGCAATGGCACTCGACACAAACGGCCCGGGAGCGCAGGCTCGACCGAACTCCTCGACAACGACGCCAAGCTCTACACAGCCATACCCTGAACCGCCATTGTTGTGCGTGACCGCGAGTCCAAGCCAACCAAGATCGACGATGCCCGACCAGCAGTCAGGCAGGACATCCGGATCTGCGACCGCAGCACGCAACGCTGCAGGCGGGGACTGCTCGTCGAGGAAACGGCGAACAGTTGCGCGAAGGGCTTCATGATCCTCAGTAATTCCAATCGACATGGAGTCGATCGTCGCGCGGCGACGCTGCGCACGTCACTTCTTGGGTGCAGGTGTTGCTCCCACGCGTGGCCCTAGACGAGCTTGTCGTCGCCCCGAAACACCGCGATTGCCTGCGTGGGACACCCTTGGGCGGCCAAGACGATCTTGTCGTCGTCGGCGCCGTCAGGATCAATCACGACTGCGATCCCTTCGTCATCAAGTTCGAGAACACCAGGCGCCCAAAACACGCAGTTGCCCGAACCCATGCACACTTCACGATCGATACGAATGTCGAGAGCCACGCAGATCACATTACTCACGCGCGCTCACTCCGAATGCCTACCCGGCGAGTTCGCTCCAGCGTTCGTAGCGATCATCAACGGCATTTCGCCACGCAGGGTTGGGCTCGACGGTGCGCGCCACCTTGGCCCAACGTGCGGCGTCGCTGGTTGCCGTCTCCAGGCCGGCGGCGATACGCGCCAAAAACGCTGCCCCGAGTGCGCCACCTTCCGGTACGGCGACAACATCGACCGGCAATCCGGTACAAGTCGCAAGCGTATCGAGCCATTCGGGCACACGGACGCCGCCGCCAGTCGCGACAATACGGCGCGCGGCTTGTGGCGAAGCCTCAATCATTCGTCGCGTCACGAAACCTGCAGCTTCGAACGCTGCACGCCGGATGTCGCTTGGACCGTGCGTGAGATCGAGGCCGTGCAACGATGCCCTGCGATGCATGTCGTTGACAGGAACGCGCTCACCGCGCGGGTATGGCACCCATAGGGGCACGTTCGCCGGATCGGGATCGGGGCCACCTTCTCCGAGCAGGCCACCAGCCCAATTCAGGAACAGGCCGCCCGCGTTCGACGGCCCGCCGATGAGGAACTTGCCTGGCGCGGTATGAGGAATCGGAAAGAATCCGGGAACGTTCGCAGGTGTCGGGTTCACCGTCCATACGATCAACGTCGTTCCGCAAATCACGAGCACATCGCCATCGTTGTCAGCACCGGCGACGAGTTGTTCACCCATCGCATCGATCGTGCCGCCCTCAAGTACGCAGTCGTCGTAGCCAAGAACCGCGCCAGCAACTCGGCCACCGGCTACCAGACGAGGCAATTGCGCGACGTCTGCGCCCGCGCCGCGAACCAAATCTTCATTCCATCCCGTGAAGTCGAACAACGGCCAACACGCCGCAGCTGCCGTCGTCGACATCACCGCCTCACCGCTCAATGCAGCGTTGGCGACTGCTTGCGCTGGTCGGAAACCGTGCGCCTGCGGATAGGCACGAGCGAGCCATGTCAAGAAGCGCCCGAGTTCGCCGCTCTCACCTGGGTGACCTTCGCCGCCAGCACCGCGCTCGTCGCCGTATAACAAACCTGGCCCGATCGGATGCTCATCGCTGGCAACTGCAGTGAGCGATGGCACCATCGCTGCGACGCTCACCCCCTTCGGCTGCAAATCGTCGCCGAGCTCGCGAAGTGCACGTCTCGGACCGTCGAACCAGCAGACCTCGGCGTTGTGTTCAAAGCGCTGCGGGGCCGGAATCGCAAAGTCGTGCGGAACGCGTACTCGGCGCACAATCGTTCCATCATCATCGACCGCCACGGCTTTGACCGAGGAAGTACCGATGTCGATGCCAACCGTGAGGTTGCTGGAAACGGTCACGCGCGGCACGCTACCGACTATTGGTTGCCTTGGTCGGCGAGTGCGGCGAGTACCTGATCGTGCAAGAGCCCGTTGGTGCAGACCAGGCTGTCGCTCGTTTGCGCGTCGTTCCGCCCGTCGATGGTCGACCACCGAGCTCCGGCGGCCTCAAGTATCGGAATCAACGCGGCAAGGTCCCAGAAATTCAGTATTGGGTCGCACGAAATGTCGCACGAACCTTCCGCAACCATCATGTGCTGCCAGAAGTCGCCAAAACCGCGGGTCCTCCAACAGCGGTGCGCTAGCGCCAACAGCTTTGGTCCAATGCCCCCAGCGGCAAAGCGGTCGGCCGTGTCCCAAGCAAACGAAAGCTGCGCGTCACTGATTGATGCAACACGCGAAGCGCGAATCGGTTCACCGTCGAGGAATGCGCCGAGGCCGCGCCCGCCCCACCATCGCGCGCCAAGTGCCGGAGCACTCACGACCCCAACCACGAGTTCGCCGTGATGTTCGAGGCCGAGCAGCGTCGCCCAAATTGGGATTCCCCGCACATAGTTCTTGGTGCCGTCGATCGGGTCGATGATCCAACGAAAGACTCCGGCGTCTGCTCCCCGACCGGCGACCTCGCCGTACTCCTCGCCCAACACCGCATGGTCGGGGGCAACCTCACCGAGATGTCCACGAAGAGCTTGCTCAACCGCTTTGTCCGCCTCGCTGACCGGCGTCAAGTCCGGTTTCGTCTCCACCACGAGATCCGCAGCCCGGAATCGATCCATCGTGATGCGGTCTGACAGATCGGCGAGATGGAGCGCTAGCTCAAGTTCGGAGCGGTAATTCATCGGCGCGAACGATAGTTGCGCGCCGAGAAAACAATTGGCTTGGCGGTGGGCGGATCCGAATCTGCACGCGCGTAGGTTCATGCTGAGGGCCCTCGCTGCCGATACACCAGTGAATGACTGCAACGGATGTACCCTCGCCGGTAATGACCAAGCAGGTCGCCAACGAACGCGACGCTCTGATCGAGCGGATCTGTAGCCTCGCGACGCAATACGTCGCAGCAGGCGACCCACCAGGGCTCGCAGATTTCATTCGTTCGTTCTATAGCGATGTCAGCATCGACGATCTCGCGTCGAGGCGGGTCGAAGATCTCGCCGGTACCGCTCGATCGCTCTGGCGATTGGCAGCGAACCGGGCGCCGGGCGCAACAAGCATCCGGGTGATGAATCCCCAACCTTCTGTCGACGGTTGGTCGTCGCCTCATACCGTTGTCGAAATCGTTTGCGAAGACATGCCGTTCATCGTCGATTCGATGTCGATGGAACTCGACCGCCATCGCTGCATGATCGAACTCAGCATCCACCCGATCCTTGCCGTGCTTCGCAGCACTGGTGGACAACTGCTCGGCGTTGCCGATGGCAATCAAATTGGCGAAGGAACACGGCCTGTTTTCGAGTCGTATGTACATCTCGAAATAGAACGGATTGCCGACGCCGCGGAAATCGCGGCCATCTCACGCGACCTCGAGCGCGTCTTGCGCGATGTACATCAAGTCACGAGCGACTGGGTCAAGATGCTCGCCGAGCTCCGCCGCGTCGCAAGCGATCTCGCGCGGCGTCCGCCACTCGTCTCGGCACAGGAACTCATCGAGACCCGGGCGTTGCTGGATTGGATGGCCGATCACCACTTCACGCTGCTCGGAACGTGCGAATACACCGTCAGCGCAAGCGACGGCAATCGCCACCTCACACCTATTCCGGATCGCGGACTCGGAATTCTGCGCGATCCAACTCGGGCCACGGCGCTCAGTGCGTCAGGTGCAGCGCTCCTCGTCGTGAACAAAGACCCGGAACGGGCGACGGTGCATCGCAACGTCTTTCTCGACTCCGTGGCTGTACGTCAGTTCGCCGACGACGGGTCTGTCATCGGCGAATGGCGTTGCATTGGCCTGTGGACGTCGGCGGCGTATAGCTCGAGCCCCATCGATATCCCTGTGCTCCGACACAAAGTCGCCTCAGTCGTGCAACGAGCCGGCTATCCAGCAAATTCACACGCTGGCAAGGACCTCATCGCCATTCTCGAGTCGTACCCGCGCGATGAGGTGTTCCAAATCTCAGAGAACGACCTCTACGCGACGGCAACCGGCATCCTGCAACTCCACGAACGGCGCAAGGTCAGGGTGTTTGTGCGGCGCGACCCGGTTGGGAGCTTCGTCACCGCCCTCGTGTTTGTGCCGCGCGATCGTTACACGACCACGATACGGGAGCGCATCAATACGATCCTGACACGATCGTTTGCAGCCGTCGGTTCTGAATGGACAATCCGAGTTACCGAGTCAGTGCTGGCACGGGTCCACTTTGTCCTGCGCACCGACCCTGCAATCGCGCAGCATTCCGATGTCGCCAGCATCGAGCGCGAAATCACTGCCGCGATGCGTTCGTGGCCAGATGAGCTGGCGACCGTCCTCATCGCAGAATACGGCGATGTGCACGGAGGTGCGCTCGCACGCCGCTACGCAGATGCACTACCTGCCGGGTATCGCGACGAGATCACACCTCGCCAAGCGTTACTCGATATCGCCGCCTTGGAGACGCTGCGCCTCGACTCAAGTTCGGAGCAGCGCACCGTTGTACGCCTCGACCTGCCCGATACGTCCGACACGATGACGTTCAGCGTGTTCGCAACACGACAACTGCCGCTCTCAGAGGTCATGCCAATCCTCGTGAACCTCGGTGTCACCGTCCTCGACGAACATCCATATCAAGTACGCGCCGGCGAATTCGAGGTTTCGATCGAACGCTTTCGGATTCGGACCACCGCGACGAATGTGCAGCTCCTCGATCGCACCGACGATTTCGAGGCGGCGTTCGTCGCTGTGCTCCACGGCCTCGCCGAGAACGACGGTTTCGGTGCACTCGTACTCAATGCCGGTTGTAGTTGGCGTGAAGCAATGGTGTTGCGCGCGTACGCGCGGTACCTGCGCCAAGTCGGAACGCCGTTTTCCGACGCCTATCTCGCATCGGTGCTGCACGATAATCCGGCGATCACCCAGGCATTGATTGCGCTCTTTCGGGCGCGTTTCGATCCAGACCTCGCCGTGGGAGCGATCGAGCAACCCGGCGGCGAAACCGACCCGCTCGCAATTCGCGCGCAAGAAATCACTGCGCAGCTCGACGATGTCGCAAGTCTCGACGACGATCGCATCTTGCGATCGTTCCTCGCGCTCATGCAAGCCACGACACGCACAAACTGGTTCCAACTCGACGCGTCTGGTGAGCAACCGAGCCACGTTGCGTTCAAGTTCGACCCATCGCTCGTACCGGACCTCCCGCAACCTGCTCCAGCCTTTGAAATCTTCGTGTATTCGCGCCAAGTCGAAGGCGTACACCTGCGCATGGGCAACGTTGCGCGTGGCGGATTGCGTTGGAGCGACCGCAGGGAAGACTTCCGAACCGAAATACTCGGTCTGGTCAAAGCACAAACGGTCAAGAACGCGGTCATTGTTCCAGTCGGAGCGAAGGGCGGATTCTTCCCGAAGCATCTCCCGCCAGTGGCCGATCGCGACGCCTGGCTGAGCGAAGGCATTGCCAGTTACAAACTCTTCATCGGCGCGCTGCTCGACCTCACCGACAATCTTGTCGCAGGAGCAATTGTTCCACCCACCCGAGTTGTGCGTTATGACGGTGACGATCCTTACCTCGTTGTCGCCGCCGACAATGGCACCGCCACCTTCTCCGACATCGCCAACGCCATCGCCACAGAACGCGGGTTCTGGCTCGGCGACGCGTTCGCGTCTGGTGGAAGTGCAGGGTACGACCACAAGGTCATGGGCATCACTGCTCGCGGCGCGTGGGAATCGGTGAAGGCTCATTTTCGAGCGATGGATGTCGACGTCGCGACGCAGCCCGTATCAACAGTCGGCATCGGCGACATGTCGGGCGATGTGTTCGGCAACGGAATGCTGCTATCCAGCGAATTGCGGTTGATTGCTGCGTTCGATCATCGCCATATCTTCATAGACCCCACTCCTGAGGCAGCACGCGCGTTCGCGGAGCGCCAGCGATTGTTCGACCTTCCCCGCTCATCGTGGGCCGACTACGACGCAACGATCATTTCCGAAGGTGGCGGCGTGTACCCTCGGACAGCGAAAGTGATTCCGATCACAGCTCCAGCGCGTATGGCACTTGGCATCGCTGAACATGTCGCCACTCTCACGCCAGCAGAGCTGATCAGCGCAATCCTGCGGGCGCCCGTCGATCTGTTGTGGAACGGAGGCATTGGCACGTACGTCAAGGCAAGCACCGAGCGCCATGCCGAAGTCGGCGATAAGACCAACGATTCGCTGCGAATCGACGCGTCGAGCCTCCGCGCGAAGGTCGTGGGCGAGGGCGGCAACCTCGGCTTCACCCAGTTGGCCCGTATCGAGTTTGCGCTCGCTGGCGGACGCATCAATACCGATGCGATTGACAACTCAGCTGGCGTCGACACCTCCGATCACGAGGTCAATCTCAAGATCCTCCTCGATGCAATGGTTGTCCGCGGCGAATTGCCCCCCGACGAACGCAACCCCTTGCTCGCCAGCATGACCGAAGAAGTCGCGACGCTCGTGCTGCGCGACAACTATGAACAAAATCGTGCCCTCATCCTCGCGAACGCGCAATCGGGTGCGATGTCGCAAGTCCACGTTCGCTTTCTCGAACAACTGGAAACCTCACGCGCGCTGAATCGAGAACTTGAATTCCTCCCGACGAGCGACGAGATTCGCGAGCGCAGCGCACACGGGTTCGGCCTCACCGCCCCCGAATATGCAGTGTTGCTCGCATATACCAAGATCGGATTGGTCCAGTCGCTCGAATCAAGTCCCTTGCTTGACGACCCTGAGATCGGCGCCTTGCTCACCGAATATTTCCCGTCAGCGTTACGAACACGGGCTGCAACGGCCTTCGCAGACCATCCCTTGCGTCACCAGATCGTCGCGACCAGCGTCGTCAATGCGACCGTGAATATTGCGGGTGCAAGTCTCGCATTCCGGATGGCGGACGAGACCGGCTCCCCGCCTGCCGACGTCATCCGCGCGCACGCAGCCGCGACTCGGATCTTCGACCAACACTCACTGTGGACCGCGATCGAGGGTCTCGACGGCCGAGTTCCAGAACCTGTGCAGATCGAGATGTATCTCGAAAGCCGCAAGCTCTTGGAGCGCGCCACACGCTGGCTGCTTCGGAGCCGCTGGCGTGACGCGCCGATTCGGTCGACGATCGAGTTCTTTCACGCAGGTATCCAACGATGCGGTGAATTCCTGCCTGGGCTCCTGCGGGGGGATGAAAGCACCTGGATTACCGACGCAACAGAACGTTTCACCGCGACAGGCGTACCGTATGAAATCGCCCGGCGCGTCGCGACTCTCGACGCGCTCTTCACAGCGCTCGACATCGTCGAGACGGCTGCGGCGTGCCAACGCCAGGTCGATGATGTCGCAGCGGTGCGTGCCGTTGTCGGCGATCGACTTGCGCTTGATTGGTTACGTGATCGCGTGGTCGACGATCTCGACCGCAACGATCGCTGGCATGCGCTCGCGCGCAACGCGCTGCGTGAGGATGCCTACCGCGAACATCGAACGATTACCGCGGCCGTCCTTGCGCTGGCCGAAGCTGGCGACACCGCCGACAGCGCGTACGCACGATGGGCCGAGCAACACCGTGGAGCGATCGAGCGCAGCCAAGCCGTCATCGCTGATATTCGTGCGGCAGCCGTGTATGACCTCGCAACGCTCAGCGTCGCGCTGCGGGAACTGCGCAACCTCGAAACCTAAGCGTCGGTGGCATCGGGTACTCGCCCGACCGTTCCGTTAGTGCACCTCGATGACGGTTGCACTCCCCATGCCACCACCGGCGCACATGCTCGCCACTCCCACGCCACCACCACGACGCTGCAGTTCGTGGATCAACGTCACGATCATGCGAGCGCCTGTCGCTGCCACTGGGTGTCCGAGCGAGCAACCACTGCCGTTGACATTGGTGAGATCGTGATCGATGCCAAGCATTCGAGTGCTCGCCACACACATCGAGGCGAACGCTTCATTGATCTCGAAGAGCTGCACATCCGCGACAGAGAGTCCTGCACGGCCGAGCGCCTTCGGGATCGCGTATACAGGTCCGAGACCAGTGTTTTCGGGAGGCAAACCGATCGATGCCCACGAACGGACTGTGGCAAGCGGCCGGAGACCGTGCGCGGCTGCATATGTGGAACTCACGACCATCACGGCCGCGGCGCCGTCGTTGAGGCCCGACGAGTTCCCAGCTGTGATCGGAAATCCATCAATCTCAGGGTGCAACGGCTTCAGACTCGCGAGCTTTTCGATCGTCGTCTCGCGTGGGTGTTCGTCGCGCGTGAATTCAACAGTCTCACCGTCGCGTCGCGTCACGGTGATAGGAAAGATTTCCTCGTCAAAGGCACCCCTCCTGATCGCGTCCAGTGCACGTTGATGCGACGTATATGCCCACGAATCCATCTCCTCGCGGGTGACATTCGCTGCTTTCGCCGCGTTCCACCCAACAGTGATCGACATATCGAACGCTGGAGCATTTGGCGTATCGCGATGACTCGGCGACATCCATGGTGCCATTTCGTCGGTGCCGAGTTTGCGTTTCATACTCGCAGGCGAACTCGAGATGCTCTCGGTGCCGCCAGCGATCACAACACTGTCCATGCCAGCCCGAATGGAACCGGCAGCGGTATGGACCGCCGCCATGCCCGAGGCACAGTGTCGGTTGTGCGCAAGACCGGGGACGTGCGTCAGACCACTTTCGATTGCCGCGTAGCGCGCAATGTCGCCACCGCCTTGCAGCACCTCGCCAAGCACGATGTCGTCGATATCACTTGGGTTGACCCCGCTCCTGGCCATTACTTCGCGCACGGCTGAGGTTCCAAGATCGAAGGCGCTCACATCGACGAGCGTGCCCTTGCGAGCCGTTCCGATCGCCGTCCGACAGGCCGCAACGATTACTGCTTCAGTCATGGCGTGGGACTGTATCCGCACGGTCATGGCAGCCTCCGAGGCGCGGCCGTCGCGACGACCCGCACGGTGAACCCGTCGTGGTCGCCGAGGATCCCGAGCAACGAAAATTCGACGTGTTGCACAAGCGTCACCCGTACGGTTGCGGTGTCGCTCTCAATCACCACACTCTGGATGCGTCGGTATTCAGAAGACTGCGTGAGTTCGTCGGACGCAAGCACGCGTGCCCGCGACGGATCCAGAGCTACGCCGCCGGAACGAAGTGACACCTCATCGAGACCGTTTGCTCCGGCAGTCGCAGAAGCGTCGGCCATTGCAGCCAACGAACGCCGCGCCGCAATGATGCGCCAGAAGTCGACGGAAAGGCCCCCGACAAAGAGCACAACGACACACAGACCGACCACATACAGCGTCATCGCTCCCCGATCGCGATGCACACGATGGTTGGCGCCCGCGTTCGTCTCGGCCGCCAGCACTATCTGCTCCGATAGTCGTCGATGCGTGCTGCTGCGGTGGTCGACCAACGCCACGCACCTGCGCTCGCGAGGCCGGGAACGACAACGGCTGGCATCTTCACCGTCACCGTCGCACGTACCTGGCCACCTGGCACGCCATCGTCGCTCAACTCGACAACAAATTCGCGAGGGTCTCGACCCAAATTGGTCGCAATTTCGACCACTAAGTCGTTCGCCTTGGCACTCGACGCGTACGGCCAGTCGTGTGCGCCATAACGGGCAACCTCACGGGCAATGACGGTCGCGGCGTGTTCGCGTTCGCTCCAGGTCGGCAAGCTCGCCACGAGCAGCACGACGGGCACCAAGAGCAACGCGATGGCTGCGCTGAACTCCACCGCCACAAAACCACGGCACATCGTATTGACGCGCCGACAGCCGGGATTCATCCGTCCTCCTGGCGCGCGCTCGCGTGCAACGTGAACGACCAACTGGGTATCAACAATGGGAGATAGCTCGGCAAATGGAGTTCCGCGTCAGCATGCACAACTCGGTCAGCAATCGAACAGCGCACACTGACCCCGCGCGCGGCGACACCGTGAACGAGTGCGCCGATCGCCGTTTCCGCCCGTTGCTGACACATCGTCGCATCCGCGTCACCCGGCGCGGCTGCGCGCACGCCATCGTCCAATGCGTCCCGCACCGCGGCGCGTACGTACAGATCGACCAATCCGTTGCACACGATGACTACCAACAGGAGGGCGAATGTTGTCGCGAGCACGAACTGCAGCGTGACCATTCCTGAGTGGTCACGCGAGCGGCGGGTTGCCGCACGTCGCGCGCTAGCCAACACCGATCTGTTGCCCCATCCATGCGACAACATCGACGCCAAGCGTCCGCAACACGCCCCAAATGACGACGAGCGCGCCGATTCCGAGCGCGGCATTGCCCAACATTTCCGCGGTTGCCATTCCCGCCTGATCGCGGCGGTCAGCGCCGAGACGATCCAGCACGAACGCCAACACGCGCGTGACTTCCATTTCCATACATTCCTCCTACTAGTGGTTTCCAAGAACGATCGACGGCAGCGGTGCCGCAACGAAGAGCAGCATGATCGGCGCGAGTATGCCGATCGTCGGGGCCAACATCGCTGCCCGTTGCTTCACAGCATGTTTCCGCAATGATTCGCGTCGCACCTCGCGCAAATCGTCGCCGACTGCCAACAGGCCCTGGCCGAGGTCGGAACCGCGTTCGGCCGCGAGCGCGAACATTTGATAGGTGCGCGCCGCGCTCGCACACGGCGTCAGTTCGGCCGCCCGCCGAAACGCGTCTTGTTCACGCTGGCCGCTTCTCACCCACGTGAGGACTGACCGCATCTCTTCGACGAGTTCACCGTTGCCGCGGTCCACGATGCGTTGCACTGCTTGCATCGGACCAGCTCCCGAACGCACATGCAGCGCGAGGAGTTGGTTGATCGTGTACAGCTCGAGGTCCATGCGTTGCGCGCGGTCCCGGATATTCCGTTCCAGCACGCCGCGTACACGCGCGGATCCTGCGATGAATCCACAGATGGTCGCTGCCATCACTGCCACCGGCGTTCGAGCCATCACGCACGCAGCTGCGCCGAATATCAACGCTGTGACGAAGCCGCGCGAGACCTGTTCCAACCGAAACTCGTTCGGCGTCGTCGCAATCCGTCTGGCTTGGTACAGCCGTTTCGCCAGAGCATCATCGCTGCGATTCTCAAGGAGTCTCCCCAGCGCCTTCGAAAACTCGCGAAAAGGACCAACGATGACCTCAAACGTTCCGCCTGCCCGCGGAAGTGACCCGTCGCCGCCATCAGAGACGCTTCCCATTGCGACACGAGCCGTTGCAATGTACGGGCGCACTCGTTGAGCGAGGCGGCGCGGCGGCCGGAGCACGATTGCCGCGAGCCCGCCAGCAACGACACCCCCCATTGTCACTGCTCCAACGATGGCCGCATTCATCTTGCGCCGCCGGGTGAGAAGACGCGTTCCTCGACTGGGATTCTGCCGAGCTTCGATACGAGTCCCCAACCAACGGCGGTGAGGAGTGCACCGATGCACACGACAACGAGACCACCCGTCGACTCATAGAACGCCCGAAACGGTCCGCCACCTTGGTTGATCATCACCAGTGCAACCCACGGAAGCGCGACGACCGCACGAGCGTTGATGCGGCTTTCGAGCACCGCCGTGTCGATTTCATTGAGAACATTGAGGTCTGCCGAAATCGATGCAGTGAGATCCTCAAGGATTGTCCTCACGATGGACCCCCCGCGTTCGGCAGCGAGAATGAACACCTCAATGACACGGTCCGACACCGGATCTGCGAGTTCGCAACGGACGATTTCCAACGCCGCCGAAGTTCCGACTGCTCGGCTCAACGCTGGATACCGAACAAACGCGGTTCCGAGTGGTTCGTGGTGTCCTTGCGCCATCGCCAGCAACGCCTGATGCAATGATTGCCCACTTGCGATCGAAGCCAACACATCTCGGAGCGCGTCGGGCCACGCATGCTGCGCTGCGGCCAACCGCTTCGTGCGGCGTTTGCCGTAATAGAACACCGGCGACGCTGCACAAGCAGCGGCAGGCACGAACGCCACGATCGGACCAGCGACGACACTCAGCACCGCATAACAAACAACGAACATGCCTACGATGGCGCCGCCAAACTGCGTCGGTGTCGCTCCGGTTCCCGCTTGTTGGAGCCACAACGTTCTCGGCGGCGAAGCCGACCTGGGCGTCCTGATGCGTTCGAAAAGTCGAATGCGCATGCCGAACGCGACTGCAATTGCGGCAGCGGAACTCCACCCCACAATCAATGCCGCCAGAATGTTCACGACGCCACCTCGACGCGTCGTTCCACGATGCCGCGCGTTGTGTATCCAACCGGGAGGACGCGATCGATCCGTTCCTCGAGCACACTCGGCATCGCTCCGGTCCATTCCAATGCGAAGCCTGGAGCGCGGCGTACAAACAGCGGCTCACACGTAAAGCCTTCACCGAGCGACGGGGAAATCGCGGCGATTTCAGTGACCTGACGGCGCGTCCCTTCGCGTTCTGCGTGCGCTGTGCTGTCGTCTCGGTCGAGATGCACTACAAGATCAAGCGACTCCGAGAAGACTTTGCGTACCGCCGGTTCCGTCACATTCTCGCCCGCCATCAACGCCGCGTTCACCAGTGCGTGCAACGCATCAGCTGCAGAGTTCGCATGCACGGTGCACAGAAATCCGCAGCCCGCGTTCATCGCCCGCGAAAGTTCAAATGCCTCCGAACCACGAACTTCTCCCACCACAATCCGATCCGGCCGCATCGCCAGCACAAATTTCACGAGGTCACGCAATCCGATTTCGCTTCCGCCGTCGAGGCCAGGCGGGCGCGCTTCGTAGTAGCCGCCATGCGTCAACGGCACCGAAACCTCACGGATTTCCTCACAACACCGAACGCAATGGTTCGCGGGCGCGGCGTTGAGTAACGCAGCGAGCATCGTCGTCTTGCCCGCGCCCGGTTCGCCCGATACGACAATCCGACTGCGAAATTGCATCGCAGCCCAAAGGAATCCTGCAGCTTCTTGGGGGAGAGATCTTCGTTGGACGAGGTCGGAGAGCGCGACGTGGCGAACGACATAGCGCCGCAACGTCGCGGAAAGACGATCAGCGATCGGTGGAATCGCCGCCGTCAACCGCGCCGTTCCCTGCAAGACACGAGCTTGCACAATCGGATATTGGGCGTTGAGCTGGCGTTCGGTCGTCGCGAGCAGCCGATCCACGACCCGTCGGTTTTCGTCTTCGGTGGTCGGCATCGCTAGGCCACGGAGACGTCCCGACGAATCGAGAAAGCTGATCCGCGGACCTTCGATAAAGATCTCTTCGACATCCGAACGGCTGAGGAGCTCTGTCAGCGGCCCCAGATCGCAAACGGAGCGGACAATACGCTCCACCATCTCAACCGGATCGGCGAGCCGCAGCTCGTCGCCGCGACGGGACCGCTGTTGATATTCGTCGACCGCGCGTTGTGTCTCGAGACGCACTTCGCCCAAATCGGCATCGGGTTGCAGTCTCCTGCGTTCGATCGCGTTGAGCACGTCACGACGAACGACGTCGTAGGCATCCCTGCTCATGATGCTGGCGCTGTCGTTTCGAAACGAGGATGTGCAATGCCGTCCGCGATCGCGTCGGCGACCTGCGCGATCGCTCGAGTGAACGGCCCTGTGCGCACACAGGATCCGGCCCAGACAGCGCTGTTGACGCGCCGGTCGTCCGGTCCGATCGTGATGCTGGAACCTCGGAAAGCACGGGTCACCTCATCCACCAACTCCGCGCGACGAAATCGATCGCTCGGTGCTCGATTCAGCACGATATGTATGGGGGCTTCTGGGCGCAGCGCACAGAGGTCGGCAATCCAAGTAAGGAGGCGGACGATACCGACCGGAGTCGCCAGGCCAACCGTACAAATCGCGTCGGCCTCCAACAACACGCCCCGCGTCACCTCATAACGCGACCGACTCGTCGTACCGACATCGTCAATCGCGCTGCTGGTATCGACCACGACGGCCCGTTCGCGGTTCAGTGCACGCAAGGTCCGCACGACCTCGGTCGAACGGACCTGAGTCCACGCACGCACGTTGGCCAATCCAGCAACAACCTCAACGTCTCGACCGGGATCCAATACGACGCAATCGTCGATCGCGCCTAAGCCGTGCTCGGCCGCGTCGATCGCGGTTCGCAGATTCGGTTCGATCGCAAGCCCCAGACGGGGCGCAACCGACGGAGACATCTCGTCACAATCGACCAGGAGTCCTGGATACGCCCTCGCGAGTTCGAGAGCAATCTCCGATGTGCCACTCCCACCCGGACCAGCAGCGACGATGAGTGGGAACGGGGCGGCAGCAACGATCGATTCGCCGCGCTCACGCGGCGCGATGAGCCCATCGGTATCTGCGTCCGATACCAACAGCACCGCAGCCAGAAATTCGTGATGCGCTGCATCGCACGACACAACCGCATCCACACCCCACGATTCGAGGAGTTCCTGTGCTGCTGGTTCCTCCGAGTCGCCCACGCCAAGCACTCGGCGACCTTGGTCGTGGAGTTGCGCGACGAGTCCACGTGTCATGGCTGGCCAACGCCAACTCACAATGAGCACCGCGTACTGCTCGCTGAGTGCGAGCGCGGGATCGACGATCAACTGCCGTACCCGAGCACCGCCGTGATCAGCAAAAAAGCGATGGAGTTCTTCGACCCAGAGCTCAGGTGTGAACACGATGGCGACGTCTGGCTCACGCACCGGTCGTGCCGTTCGTTGCGTTCGCCGCGCCGGTCGGCGAATTGTTCGTGAATGTTCGTGGCCGCGTGAGCGGATCTGCACCCGTTGCATTCACCACAACAAGTCGGCCGGACGCCTGCGCCGCCACCAGCCGCAGTGCTGCGTCGCCATCCACAACGACTGTCAACGTGACGCGACGATCGCTGCTACGCAGCGGACCCGAAACGTCGGGGTTGCTGACCGCGAGCACCTCAGCGTTCGTCACGACATATCCGGAGTCTTCACCAGTTCGCGTGACCCCTACAACGTCGATTCGGTCGCCGATCTGCAACACGCCTGCGACTGCGTCAGCGCTATCGACTGCGAAGCTCATCGAGCGTCGCCGTCGTGTCGCTGCCACTGGACGAAGGTCCGATCGACGAAGAACATCGCCGCGACGCAACGGCGCAATCACCACGCTGCCGGGAACGCGCGATCGATCACTCGAGCGAATCAGCGTCGCCAACGTCTCATCGTCGACGTGGACGCGAGTGGTCGCAATATCGCTCGAATTCAATTCCATTCCGGAGCCAACGTCGTGGCGCAACACCACGACTCCGACGGTGTGTTCGGCGCCGCGCAATGCCGCGAGCGTCAAGAGGGCGCCGACGAGACCCGCAAGCACCACAATCACGTGTGCGCTGCTGACGCGCCCAAGCGGAGAACGGCGACGCTGCCTGCGCCCCGCAACGCCGAGATGCCGCGAAGGCGACGCGCCGATTTCACCGCCCATCGCCACGCTCGCCATGCCCCACCCTGTCTCCCCAGCAGCGAATCGTCCCGTATGTCCGATTCAGTGGCGCATACTGTGCCGTAGACAATCCAACGCACACAATGAATCCGACGCCAGCTGTGACCGATCGCTCACAATCACCGTCACCCACTCCGCGATAGCCCGCGACGGTCAGGTTGAGGTTGAGTGTTCGATGAGAATTCGTCGCCGGTGCCTTGGCCGACCACAGTCGTCGCGGTCGGGCAGTACTCTGCGGAGATGTCGATCGGCCCCGGCCCCGCCGAGCAATATCCCATCGTTCTCACTACGGCCCAGGCCGCAGAGTTGCTGTCAGTGCACGTCGAATACCTTCGTAAAATGGTGCGGGAGGGTCGCATCCCTGCGCACCGTTTCCCAGGTGGTCGGGAAATTCGCTTCCTACGCGACGAACTCGTCGAGTGGGTCGCGCAACAGCCTGGCCACGATCGCTCCCCGTCTGCAGACCGAACCGATCGAACGGATTCGGCGAAATAACCGCAGACTTTGATCCGAAACGAATCGCGATGCCGGATATGACGAACAAGACAGTGATCATCACGGGTGCGAATTCCGGTATTGGCCTGGAGGCAGCGGTCGGACTCGCTGCACAGCATGCCAACGTCGTGTTGGCCTGCCGCAATCCAGACAAGGGCGAAGCTGCGCGCGTCGCGATCGTTCGGCGCGCCGGGGCAGGCACGGTCGCAGTTATGCAACTCGACCTCGCGTCGCTCGACTCGATCCGTAGCTTCGCCAAAGAAGCGCTCGATCGTTTTCCACGCATCGACGTGTTGCTCAACAACGCTGGCATCGTGTCACGGCGCCGCGAAGTCACGGTCGACGGTTTCGAACAGACCTTTGGCGTGAATCACCTCGGCCATTTCCTGCTTACCTCGCTGCTCTGCGATCGCATCACCTCAACGGCCGGTGCTCGCATCGTCACGGTCGCGTCGCATGCGCATAAGTTCGCGCGTGGTGGCCTCGATTTCGACGATCTGCAGTCGGAGCACGGTTACAAGGCAATGCGCGTCTATGGCAAGAGCAAGCTCGCGAACATCTTGTTTACGCGTGAACTGGCGCGACGCATCGAGGCCACGGGGGCTACCGCGAACTGCGTGCATCCGGGATTCGTGGCAAGCAACTTCGGACGCAGTGACCCGTTCGGCAACCTCACCATGATGCTCGCAAAGCCGTTCGCGCTATCGCCAGAGCGAGGCGCGATCACATCGATATTCGTGGCAAGCGATGAGTCGGTCGCTGGCGTGAGCGGGAAGTACTACTACAAATGCGCTGCGGTAGAACCTTCCGCGCATGGCACCGACGACGTCGCCGCCGGACGCCTCTGGACGATCAGTGAAACACTGACCGGACTCGCGTGACGCGCGCTGCGTGAACGCGGGTTACAAACGAGGAGTGAGCGCGAGAATGGCACTCGTCGGAACGAGTAGCTGTGCGCCCATTCGGTTGTGGATCCTCACCGTATCGGCACCGATTTCCAAACGACCGTCGAGCGATTCTGATTCGCCAATCACCCACACAGAATATTCCTCACCCGAGGTTTCGCATGCGAGCAACCGACCTCGAAAGCCGCCGCTCGGGATTGGCGCCAAAACACCAGCTTCGGCGGCAGGGTCAGAGATTTGCACAATCAACGGAAGTCGATCGCGCAATTGCATATCGACCCGTCCGGCACCGGCGTTGCGCAACGACACCAAATCGTCGTCGATTTCGCACACGGTTCCAGCTACCCGCACTTGGTAACAGCGAATCGACAGCCGATCGCCACGCACCATGGATTCGCTCAGTAGATCGCGCAACGTCAAGGAATGCGCGCGGACACTCGCTGCGTCCGAAATTGCCGCCTCTTGTTCTGCTCGCCATTCGGTGCGAGCGTTCGAGCCGATCGCTTGTAGGCGCGGATCTTCGAGGGGGTTCCACGCTGCCTGTGTCATAACCATTGTTCGTCGCGCGGACCGTCGTCGTCGATAGGTCGTTCGACCTACAACCTTTGCGGCCCCGGTCTACTGAGATGCGAGGCGAAACTTCGTGGTGCTGTGTTGTGGTTCCTTGTCGAAACGCGGAATGACCTCGTCACCGAATAGCCTCACCGATTGTTCCATCACATCGTGGGGATAGACGCTTCCCGATGGACCCATGATCAGCTGATCAACGCCGATCGCCTGCCATTTCTTCAATGCCTCTGCGCAGTCGTCGGGCGTCC
>JBBRPC010000059.1:0-17658 GCA_038228615.1 Acidimicrobiia bacterium
CATCTGAATACTCCACGTCGGCAGGAGGACTCGACGCATACGAGACAACGATCGGCCGGGTGCCATTTCCACCTCCCCCGGTGAACTCTGTTTCATACGCTGCAGTCCAGTCGTCGACGGTCTCAACCTTGTTCGCTTTCAGTTGTTGCCAGTACGCCTTCCACGTTCCGCCAGGATGCGTAGCGATCGTCGCGAGCAAAAACGCCAAGCCAGGCGATGACGTCGCCGGATTTTCGACAACAGTCAGGGCTTTGTATGCAGGTTCCGTGAGGGCTGCAAGACCTGTCGGTGGTGCGATCTTGTGCTTCGCGAACCATGCTTTGTCGTAGTTGAGACACACGTCTCCGAAATCGATAGGGAGGACATATCGAAGCGCATCGCTGAACATCGCGCGGTCGGCGGAACTCAAATAGTCGATGCCGCGGAAAGCCTCCGACATGAAAATCTTCGAATCAAGTGCTCGCGAAAGGAAGGTATTGTCGACGCCGTACAACACATCCGCTTGAGGATTGTCGCGGGTCAATACGGCGCGATTTACGAGCGTCCCGGCATCGCCGTTTTGCAACAACTTGACTTTGATCCCAGTCTGATGAGTGAACTCGGACAGGGCACCTTTTGGCATGACAAATGCGCCGTGCGTAATCAGCGTGATCTCGGGCTGAGCCTTCGAGCGGCCGACGTGACTCGTCGAGCCGCCGCAGGCCGCAGCGAGCATCGCGACGGCGACCGCGGCGACAGTCATTCGTGTTCGGGTCACTGTTGGTCTCCAGATTCCATTACGACAAGTGTGCCGTTCCGAGTAGCGACGGTGATCGGCCGCGTCATCACAAGGTTGCTGACTCCCCGTGTGGTGCCGTGACGCAATGTTTCATCCATGAGTGGATAATGGAGTCCGCTCGTTGTGATGCCGATCACATCGGTGATTGCAATCAACGAGAGGATCGCACCGACGTCGACATCGATGCTACGAGTGGTCCCTGAGGGAACAATCGTGACCCGAACGCGATCGATGCATGCAGTCATTGAGCAGTGGCTCCAACGTCGGGAGCCGAGCAGCAACATCGTCGCTAAGAAATGATCCGCGCGGCCACGCATCGAATCGAGCACACAGATTTCCGTGGCGCCGCGAGCCACCGCGGCAGCAATCGCAAGCTCGAGATCAGTTGCATCTTTGTCGACGGGATGTGGTTCGACATCGACCTTCGTCCGATCGATTGCCGCCAACACCAGCGGATCGACCGAATCGAAGTCACCCACGACCGCCGTGATCGGTAGTCCGAGCGTCAATGCCGGACTCAGACCACTATCGGCGGCGATCACCAACGGCTCGACCCATGCCGGAATTCGACACTGACGGATCGTTGCCACTGTGGCACCGCCGCTCACCACGAGTGCCTGCTTGTTCACCGGGCTCCCTTCGCCGGCATTACCCGGTGCAGGTTCAAGGGGTCGATGAACGCATGTCCGCAACACGTATATCTTCACGCCCCAAATCTTCAGGCCCTAAATCTTCAGGCCCCAAATCTTCAGGCGCGCGGTGCGGTGGTCATCCTCTCAGCCCGGCTGCCCCGAGCTCCCCCGTATTGGGTTGTCGACGGCAAGTTAGCAGCGCAAGTTATCTATTGGGCTACTTCGTCCGCCCTGGCGAGTGGCTCGTCACCCGTCTCGCCGGGCGAACAAGTCGCAATGCGCGAGCTAATTCTTCAGTGCGAAACCTGCGACGCCGCCCGTGGTCGTTGCCGGCATACCGAGTGCCTTGGCGTCGCCAAAGGCGAGAACCGATCCGGTCGTGGAGACGATCCAGTAGCCCTTGCCAGTCGGCGAGACGATCATGTGCGAAGCAGGTGCTAGCCCACATGCGTGCTGATCGCCGTAGAAGTGAGCGTCACCGAACGTCGCAACGGAGCCGTCCCTGCGAAGTTCGTAGTAGCCGTTACTTGAAGGTGTCCGCTTGACCTCAACGACGTTGGCTCCGGTCGCCGAGACATTTCCGTAGTACTTCGCGTCGCCGAACGCCCACACCTTGCCGGTGCGCTCCGCAAGCCAGTACCCGGCGCCGCTACGAGTTGTTTCGACACCAATCACTGGGCTCGCAAGTTTGATACCACCGAGTGATCCGTGGAACCGCGCATCGCCGAACGTGAACACGCCCCCGTCATAAGCGATGAGCCAGTAACCGTTGCCACTTGGAGTCGTTGCAAAGTCATTCACCGGCGCCCAAAGTTTGACACCACCGAGCGAACCGCGGAATCTCGCACTCCCGAAGCTGAAGATGCCACCGTCAAAGCCGAGCATCCAGTAACCCCTCTTGTCCGGAGTTGCTTCGCCGCTCACAATCGGGCCCCACAGGCTGAGTTTTTTCAGGTCTCCGTAGCTCGTTGCAGTTCCGAACGGGTACGTGGCGCCATCGGCACCAAACAACCAGTAGCCGTTGCCAACCGTGCCGGTTTGCGCGCCCTTAAAGTAGAGCAGGCACTGCGCATTCACACCGTTTTGCGCCAGCGCACCTTGGTACGTTGCCAGGATCGTTGTGCCGTAGTTCAACGCAGTCGCCCAGATCGCCCGACCGCTTTGACCACCGAACAGTTCCCACCATGGCGCGGCACCGATGCGGTCAGATGGCGGTTTGATCAAGCGCGTCATCAATGCAACGCGAACATCGGCGTAACCGCGAAGAAGTTGGATCTGGTAGCGAACGCCGAGCGACGGCGACGCGAAACATCGTGAGGGAAGTGTCGGCGCAGTGACCTTCTCCGCCGCGCAGGTCGTTCCCTTTGGGCGGTGGTTGTACGCGTAGATACCCGCAAAATTGTTGAAGGTCGGCGGAATTTGGCCATAACTCGGATATGAGAAGGCACCCGTTTCGATGAAGCCTTGCACGAACGCGATATCGCCTCGCACACCGTCGGCATTGCCCTCTGCGATGTAGATCTGCGCGAGCGCCTTGATGTCGTTGTGCAGATTCGGAAGATTCGCAGGTGCGCTGTGCTTGGTGTGATACCAGGCGGCGAGCTGATCAGCGTTGAGCAGGCTCGGTCCCATAACAGGCGTTTGAATGCTTGGCGCTGCTAGCGCTGATGCACCTGCTGGCGCACTTTGGAGATCGCTGACCGACGCGAATGTGCCGGCCGCAACCACCACAACCACTCCAGCGCTGACAATGGCCCGACCGCGTTGCAAGAATCCAAACATCGGTTTCTATATCGGCGGCCTCGGAGGGCGCTTGAGTCCTCCGACCTAGCCACTTCTGCACATTTGGTAAGGAAATGCCCAAACTTTTCGGTCTATTCGGATTCGGCCAGGTCGAGCGCGAGTGCTTTCGCCCGCCGATAATCCGGCTTGCCGTTGGCATGACGCGGGATTGTTTCGACTACGAACATGCGCCGCGGCACCTTGTATCCAGCAATTAAGCGCCGGGCAATTTCCACCACACTGTCGAGACTTGGTGCGGTACCGACGCGCGGCTGCACAATGGCGCATACGGTTTCACCCCACCGCTCGTCGGGGATGCCGACCACGAGTACGTCGAAGATCTCAGGGTGCGACTTCAATGCTTGTTCAACTTCTTCTGGATAGATCTTTTCGCCTCCGGAGTTGATTGAGACCGAACCCCTCCCCAAAAGGGTGATGCGCCCATCGGCTTCGATACGGGCAAAGTCGCCGGGAATCGACCACCGTTTTCCGTTCGCATCGACGATGAACGTCTCCGCCGTCTTCTGCGCGTCGTTGTAGTAACCGACGGGTATGTTGCCGCCCCTGGCCAACTTGCCAACGGTCCCGCTGCCTGGCGCGACTGGCTGCAGGTCGTCGTCGAGCACCACAGAATCCAGCGAAGCGTTGACGGTGGTAATTCCCTCGGCGAGTCCATCGCCTTTGGTCACCATGCGATAACCGTTCATGCCAGTTTCAGTCGATCCGATCGCATCCATCATGGTGGTGTGTTCAGGAAGCACCGAGCGGAAGTAATCCTTCAGCGACTGGGAGAACACCGCGGCGGTGCTACTGAACGCGAACAGACACGTGATATCGATCTCATCTTTGATTCGGTCGTACACATCGGCGAGCGGTCGCGCCATTGCATCACCCGTGAACCCGACAGAATTGATGCGAAGCTCATCGATACGTCGCCACACTCGCTCCGCATCGAACTGTTCCATCACCACAGCGGTGTTGCCCTCGAAGAGGGCCCGCATCAGACCGAACTGGCCAGCTCCATGCATGAACGGCGCGATTTGCAGCATCACAAGGCCTTGCGGCGCATCGGGATTGATCTTTGCCGACAAGGCTTCTGGCGCGGTTGCCTTCACGTTGGTAAAGACGTCGACCCCACCACCGAGTGCATAGAACACGTCTTCCATCCGCCACATCACGCCCTTCGGCATGCCGGTGGTACCCCCGGTGTAGAGGAGGTAAATATCGTCGTCGGAACGTTCCGCAAAGTCGTTGTCGGGCGACTGAGCACCCAGAGCCGCCTCATAGCCGACCGCGTCGTCAATGCTGCGCGCTGCACCAGACTGATCATCGACACGAAGCAGCGTTTTCAACTTCGGTTGGGCACCACGCGCCGCGGCGAGGATCGGCTCATATTCGGCTTGGTAGATCACCGCGACTGCGTCTGAATTCTCCAGCAGATAGCGCAGTTCCTCTTCGACATAGCGGTAGTTCACGTTCACGATCGAGGCGCGAATCTTATAAATCGCAAAGATTGACTCCGCCCACTCAATGCAGTTTTTGGCGTATACCGCAACGTGATCTCCCGGCAGCACCCCTCCAGCCTGCAACGCGTGCGCGAGTCGATTCGAGCGAGCATCGAGTTCGGCATATGTGACGCTGCGAGAGTCGTCGTGCAGCGCGATTCGATTCGGCACCTTGGCTGCCGCCAACTCGAACAAGTCGGCGAAATGAAAATGACGCTGCATGGAGCACCTCAACAATTAGGAACGAAGACGTCGTTCGGGAATGAAACAAGCACACACGAACGCAATGATGCCAACCGGCACAACCCACCGGAACACACCTTGCAGCGCGGCTTCGAACGTTTGTTGGAACGGTATCGGAACGGATCCTTTCGTTCCCGAAGCAGCGCCTCGCAACAACAGATCGTTGAGCTTGTCGCCGGTGAAACCGTTGCCAAGAAACCTCGGGCCGAACCGGTTGAGCCGTGCAGTCTGCACCGCTCCAAACACCGCAGCACCGAACGAGCCCCCCACGCTTCGCAAGAAGGTGCTCGTCGATGTTGCAACGCCGAGATCTTCCGGCGGGACCGCATTTTGAATCGCCAACACGAGTACCGGTGTGACCATTCCTATTCCCAAGCCGGCCAAAGCCATGTACGAGCCAACTCCGAGAAATGAAGTTGATCGATCCATCGTGCCGAACAATGCAAAGGCGATCGTCGCAAGCACCGTGCCGATGATCGGAAACGGTCGATATCGGCCGATGCGCGAAATGAGGCGACCGGACACCGTCGAGGCAACCAAAATGCCCCCCATGACGGGCACCATCTGCAGGCCTGCATTCGTCGCCGTTCGGCCTTGTGCAAGCTGTAGGAACACGGGCAAAAAGACAATCGCACCAAACATCGCCATCCCGATTGCGAAGGCGGTAGCGCACGTCGTCACGACCACACGGTTCTCGAACAGACGAGGAGGGATGATGGGATGCTCGCACCGATGTTCCCAACGCCAAAACGCGCCGAGCAGGATTCCGCCGCCAACGAAGAGTCCAATCGTGATCGGAGCCGTCCACCCAAGTGCGTCGCCGTTTTCCAGTGCAACGATGATCGCGACAACCGAACCAACGAGCATCGCCGCGCCGCCGTAGTCGATACGCGACTCCACCTTCCGTTTCGGGAGTCGCAGCGAACTCGTCGTGATCACGAGCGCCACGACACCAACCGGAACGTTGACGAGGAACACCCACCGCCAGCTCGCGTGGTCGACAATCGCACCGCCAACCAGTGGTCCGAGCACGCTCGCCACCGCAAACACGCTCCCGATCAGTCCTTGATAGCGGCCGCGTTCGCGCGGTGGGACCACGTCACCAACAATCGCAAATACCAACACGATTAAACTGCCGCCTGCAAGACCCTGCAGCGCGCGAAACCCGACGAGCTGCACCAGGCTTTGGGCCGCGCCACACAGCAGCGACGCGCCGCTGAACACAGCAATTGAGAGTTGGAACAGTTGTTTGCGACCGTACAGATCCGACAGCCTTCCAATCAACGGCATCACCGCAGTCGACGCGACGAGATACGACGTTGTGACCCAGGTGTAGTGCTCAAGACCGTGCAACTCGGCGACGATTCGCGGCATCGCAGTCGCGACAACCGTCTGATCGATCGCCGCAACAAACATTCCGGCCATCAAACCGGCGAACACCGTCATGATCTGACGGTGCGTGTAGAGCGGGGCATCGCTGGTTGCCGCAACCGAAGAGGATGTCACCCGCTGTCGTCTCCCCTATATCGTGCCCGGTCTGTCGTGCCGGTCTGTAGTTTCGGCCGTCTCGCCCGGTTCGCTAGTAGAACGTGTTCTACTTTACTCGCAGCGCTGCCTCATTGAACGCCGAGCAACAGCGACGCAGCAATGCTGAGGTCGTCGTCGACCCGCTCGATCGGATCGACTCCCCCGGCCCAGCCAATGAGGCTCGATAGCCACACTTGGGTGAGCAATCGAGCAACTTGGGTAGAACGCTGCGCCCCGGCGCCCTCGGCACCAGCACCAATCGCCGTAGTGATGATTTCATTCATGATCGCCGAGACGCGCACGACGACGTCGGAGTTTTCGTGTCGCGACGCACCGAACGAACGAACCATCGCAACCGCCACGTCGGGCTGGCGAGCCAACGCCGCGTTGGATCGTCCGAGCACGTTAACGACACGCTCGGCAGCTGTCGACCCCGGCACCGGGTGCGAGTGCACGTAGCGACCAAGCCCCGCGATCTGCTCAATCATCATCTCCAGGAGCAAACGCTCCTTGGAGTTGAAATATCGGTACACAGTTCCCAATGCGACGTTGGCTTCTGTCGCGACGTCGCGCATTTGCACCGCGTCGAACCCCCCAGCCTGCGCGAGGGTCATCGTGGCGTCGAGCACCCTCCGACGACGTGCTGCCTGACTACGGGCAAGGGTGCTCGCCACCGCATCCTCTGGTGGGCGGAGTTCGCCAGGGGATTCATTTCGGTCGACCAT
Organism: Acidimicrobiia bacterium; assembly: GCA_038228615.1. Classification (GTDB taxonomy): domain Bacteria; phylum Actinomycetota; class Acidimicrobiia; order IMCC26256; family PALSA-610; genus F1-120-MAGs023. Next base: position 7,193 of record JBBRPC010000059.1, read on the forward strand.
GATTCACAGATTGAAACAGGTTTCCTTCTTGACGAACAAACTGGCGACCGTTCACGATGCAGGGATGCAGATCAACGGTGCCCATATTCTCGTCACAGGAGCGTCGTCAGGGATCGGAGCAGCGCTCGCGCCGGTGCTCGCGTCGCGCGGCGCAACGGTCGGTATCGTCGCCAGGCGCGCCGATCGGTTGGCGGCGGTCGCCGCCGAATGCGCCTCACGAGGCAAGTTGGCGACCGCGTTCGTCGTCGACCTCGCAGACCTCGACGCAACGCGACAACTTGCGACCGACGTCATCGCTGAATGGGGCTTCGTGGATTGCATCGTCAACAATGCAGCGATCCCAAAACGAGTCCCATTCCCGCGGCTCACCATCGACGAAGTGGCCGAAACGATGCGGATCAACTTTCTCTCGCCAGCTCAACTGACGCTCGCGCTGCTGCCGCAGATGTTGCAGCGCCACCACGGACTCGTCGTCAACGTGTCGTCGATGGGCGGACGAATTCCAATCGCCAACGAATCGGCGTACAACGCTTCCAAGTTCGCGCTCGCGGGCTGGAGCGAAGCGATGCGCATCGACCTCGACGGGAGCGGCGTCGACGTCAAGCTGATCCTCCCTGGTCCGATCGACACCGAAATCTGGGACCAACCGGGCAACGACGACGCGATATTCGCGATCGACAAACTGTCAGCGCACGACTGCGCGCTCGAGATCGCAGATGCCATCGAATCGGAAGGATTCGAGTTCTATACACCGCCAATCTTCCCTGGGGGGCTCGATGCGAAGGCAATGGTGGTCGGCAAATATCAACATTGCGACCAGTACCTCAGTGGTATGGCCGCATATTTGAAATCGCTCTGACCCGGCGATGCTACGCGGGCGCGACTTCGACCGGAATGCCGCTCAGTACCGCATTTCCCGACAACGGATCAAAGTCGCTCGTACTCGCAAGAATGTTGGAGTTGACCCCCGCGTGCTCGCGCGCGATCGACATCTGCACGCCCTCGACGTCGTGACCCCATCCGTGCGGGATGCTCACAACTCCCTGGCGAATCGAGTCGGTGACTTCAACAACGATCTCCACCTGACCGGTCTTGGAGACAACCTTTGCCAGCGCTCCGTTGCGGAGAGCAAGTCGCTCTGCATCTCCCGGATTGATATGCATCGTGCAGCGATTCTTCCCCTTGACCAAGACCCGAAGATTGTGCATCCATGAGTTGTTGGAGCGCAGGTCTCGACGTCCGATCAGCGTGAGCCCATCATGTGAGCGACGTAGCGACGGGATCACACGGGCGCGTACATCGTCGACGATGACCTCGGGCGCAAGTTCGATCCTCCCAGATGGGGTGCGAAGGACCTCAGGAAGTCGCGGCGTCAATGCGCCAAGGTCGATCCCGTGCGGATTGGCGATCAGTTGGTCGAGCGTGAGCCCATATGGCCCAGTGCGGAGCATCAAATCGAGGATCCGCTCCGGACCGCGACGCCCGCCCTCACTCAGCGACGCGAGTAACTGATCCGATTCGATTCCAGAGCGGGCCGCAGCCTTGTCGACAAGACTTCCGATCACGAAATCGTCGACGACACTCACAACTTCGTACCCGCTGCCAAGTCCCTGCAAGATTCCGGCGAGACGGCATAGCGTCTCCCACTCTCGATGCTGACCGGGTTCAATATCGATCACAGGCGCCGAGTACGTCGCAACGTTGCGGATCGCCAGCGACCGCAACGCGATGTCGTAGTGGCCTCGCGCAAGCAGCGATTCGACCGGGAGGATCACATCTGCGTGCCGCGTTGTTTCGTTGCGGTAAATATCAACGCTGACCATAAATTCCAGGGATGCGAACGCTGCATCGAGGCGCTGCGAAGCCGGGTTCGACGTCACCGGATTGCCAGCGACGGTGATCATCGCTCGAATCTGACCGGCTCCAGCGACCTCGATCTCTTCAGCGAGCACGACCGCCGGGAGCTCACCGAAGAATTCCGGCAGGCCTCGCACTCGGGAGTGCCGTCGACCGAAACGAACACCTCGACCTTTGCCACCCTCGCCACCCGTATTCGCGCCGCCAACCGCTGGCTTACAGAACATCGCGCCGCCCTCACGATCAAGATTCCCAGTCAGCACATTGATCACATCGACGGCCCACGACGCGACCGTTCCGAACTCTTGTACACACGTACCGATGCGTCCATACACGGCCGCAGTAGGTGCGGCGGCAAGTTCCCTGGCGATACGACGAATCGCGTCGGCCTCCACACCGCAGATTGGCGCAACGACATCAGGATCAAAGCTCTCGGCGAGCTGCCGCACAATGTCGACGCCCACAACCCATGGCGCGACATGGTCGCCAATGGTCACGAGGTCTTCGTTGAACAACGTGTGTGCAATCGCGAGCAGGAATTGGGCGTCGGTGCCGGGGAGCAATGCAACCCACTCGTCGGCCTCCTCTGCTGTCTTCGATCGACGAGGATCGACCACCACGAGTCTTCCGCCGCGAGCACGCAACGCACGTATGCGCCCGGGCATATCGGGCGCCGTCATCAGCGAACCATTCGACGCAAACGGATTTGCACCTAGCATCAACAAATAATGCGTTCGATCGATATCGGGAATCGGCACTGAAAGGCCTGCACCGAACATCAGTGCCGACGAAACTTGTTTCGGCATTTGATCGACGGTCGATGCGCTGAAAATGTTGCGGGTGCGCGCCGACTGGTTCATGACACGGTTGTAAATCATCGGCGCAAGATTGTGTGCGCTCGGGTTACCCATATAGATCGCGAGCGCGTCGCGTCCGGCGCTGGCCAGGATCGGCGTGAGCTTCGCGTCGATATAGGAAAATGCTTCGTCCCAAGTCGCGTCGCGCCAGGCGTTCGTGGCTCGATCGCGAATTTGCGGCACGCGGAGCCGATCAGGATCGGCCTCGAGCTCCTTAATAGCAGTGCCTTTGGGGCAGAGAAAACCCTTCGAAAACACGTCGTCTTTGTCGCCACGCACCAGCGTGATTTCGCGCCCTTCCATATGGAGTTCTAGCCCGCACGTCGCTTCGCACAGTGGGCAGGTTCGATACGCGATCGTCGTCATGGACCTGAGTTTGGCACGCGACGAACGATCGCACGCAACAGGCGTGCGAAAGCTCAGCTCAGCGAGAGCAAGAAGATGACGACGCCGGTGGCCACCTTCTGCGTCTCGGCAGCCGTCAGGCCTGCCCATTTGGTCTGCAGCGATGTCAGCACGGGCTGGTCCGAGGCAGGCCAAGAGCTCGTCACCCCAGTGATACCTCCCGCCGGCGGGGTGATCGATATTGGACCTTTCACGCCAGCAATTCCGTAGATGAACTCGATGACTCCGACCGCGTCGTGTTGCAATTCCTCGGGAGCGAGGTGGACCTTCCCAGCGGCCCCAATGAGAAGCGATATTTCAGTGGGGTCGTAGTTCGAGGTCACCAAACCTTGACTCTCTGTGACGGTCAGGGTGAACGCACCCTCTGCACACGGCATACTTTCAGCCTCAAGCCATACCGTGTCGGCGGTGATGACATTGACCTTTGCTGCGGCGCTGTTCGGCACCACATTGCCTTCGTACCACAAGCCGTCCGACGGTCCGCTGTAGACATTGACGTCGGCATTCGGTGTGCGCCCGAACACGTTGGCCGCGCTCGCCGACGCCGTCGTGACGGTCACACGAGTATTCGCCGGCACCGCGAGGCGGTACCAGACAGTGTTCGTACTCGGGGTGTCATCGAAATTCTCTTCAGCTGTCGCTTCATTGTTGTTACCTTGGATCACAGCAGTGTTGACCACGCCGACCGTTTGCGCGTTGGCGATGTCGTCGTTTGCCGGTGGATTGCCGCGCACATTGTTCCATTGCAGGTGCAAGTTTGCAGACGTATCGGTTGGGTCCCAGCTGTCGACCTGAATCCAATATGTGATGCCAGCAACCGCGTCGAACTGCACGAGGCTCGTCAAATCGCAACCGAATCCATCGTCGTCGGAGACCACCTCGTTGAGATTCGCGAGCGACGCAGAGAGCCCGCCAGTGTCGTATACCGACAACAGCGTGTCGATGTCGCTACCGATAAGATCAATGGTCGTACGGTGCGAAGTGGTCGCTGTCCACTTAAACCAGATCGAAGCGCTTGCGTCTCCTGCGATCGGTGACGGTTCATTGGCTTGCGCAGACGCACCGACATTCGAACGAACAATGCTTCCCGAGGCACCCAGGACTTCTGCGTTGCCAAAGCCGTTATTCGTCGGTGCAGCTGAGGCCGGGATCTGGCCGCCGACAACGGTCGCTGCCACGATGCCCCCAACGGCACAGAGCACAGCACAACGCTGACGAAAACCACTTGTCTTGTTGACCGCGAACACCATCTCGACTCCTACTAGCAAACTGCCGTTGACCCAGTGTGGCGTATTTCGCGACCATGATGACGAAGATGTGATGCACTTCACATCAGCGGTGAAGGGTTCAGCAATTCATCGACCACGTCTGAGCGCGCGAGAATCCTAGGTCATGGATCGTTTCTATTTCCGGCAGCTGCTATCTGGCCGCGACTTCGCTCGCGAAAATCCGGTTGCGCATCAGATGGTGAACTTCTGTTATATCGTCGGCGACCGCAACACTGGCGAAGCCGCGGTAATCGACCCGGCTTACGGCGCCCAAGACCTGCTCGACATGCTCGCCGCAGATGGAATGCGACTCACCGCGATGCTCGCCACCCACTACCACCCCGACCACGTTGGCGGCTCCATGGGGCCGACCCACATCGAAGGGATCCGCGAGCTCCTCGAGCTCGGTGTCGAAGCCAAAGTCCATTGCCAAGCAGCAGAAGCGTTCGGTATCCGCAGGGTCACCGGCGTCGGCGAGCACGACATCGTTGAGCACTCCAGTGGCGACGTTGTCGAGATTGGTGCGATTCCAATCACGCTGCTGCACACGCCGGGACACACGCCAGGATCGCAGTGCTTCATGGTCGAACACAGCCTGCTCAGTGGCGACACGCTGTTTCTCGATGGGTGTGGGCGAACCGACCTTCCGGGCGGTGATCCGGAGCAGCTCTACGAGTCGGTGCACGGAAAGCTGGCGCAGCTTCCGAACGACACTGTGCTCTTCCCTGGCCACCTCTACTCTCCCGAAAGCTCAGCGTCGTTGCAGGAGGTTCGTGAACGCAACTACGTGTATCGATTCCGTACGAAGGACCAGTGGATGATCATGTTCGGCAACGACATATGACCGCCGTCGATACCGGCAACGTCTACGAGCGCACTCGGCGCGAATTCATCTCGACGATCGTCGGCCTACAACCAGATCAACTGCTGCGTGGGGTTCCCGCGACACCGGCGTGGTCGGTCGTGAACGTATTCGCCCACGTCATCGGTCTGGCTGCCGATCTCAACGCACAGCGATTCCCTCCTCCTGACGATATTGGCGGCACCCTCTGGACGCACGCCCAAGTGAGTGCCAGACAAACTTCGTCGGTCGTCGAAATGGTGGCGGAATGGGATCGAGAGGCCGCCCTGTTCGAAGATGGACTGCGGGCATTCGGCTACGAGTTCGGAAGTCATTTCGTGGCCGACCTCCACGCTCATTACCAAGACGTGCGGCAGGCACTCGGACTCGATCCTTATCAGGATCAGCTCACGGTCGCTGTCGCGCTCGATCACTATGTTGGTTTCGTCGACGGTTTTCTCACAACTTCTGGTTGGGGAACACTCGACATCGTGAGCGAAACGGTAACGCGTCGGCTGGGAACGGTCGGTCGCCATACTGCGCAGGTCACCGCCGAACCATTTGAAGTGTTGCGGTCGCTTTCCGGTCGACGGTCAGCGAAACAGATTCGAGCGCTGAACTGGCATGGCGACGTGGAGGGCGTACTCGAACAACTCCAACTGGGTTTCAACGGCAGCTACTCGTTGCCAGCCATCGACCTCATCGACTAACCGCGCCGGGCACAGTCGGCTCCATAGTCACGCGGTAGCAGAGGAATCCGAGGCGAGCGACAGCGAGCGAGTCGGCGACGAGCTACTCGCAGGCGCCGGGCGAAGCAGGCGCCATAGTCAAGCCGGCGCCATAGTCATGCAGCGTCGTTTGGTGTGAGGTCGGAGCTGGTGCGGGCCGTCGCGAAGCGGGCGCGCAGATCGATCACGTTGGTTCCGAAACGGTTATCTGCATCGGAGACGGCTCTGAGGGGTTGGTGCACGTCGAAATCGGGCGTGACGGTTCGCAGGTGGGATCCGGCAGGATGCGCGCTGATGACGGCTTCGAGGCTCTCGAGTACTCGAATGTGCGTGGCGCGTTGTTTGTTGTCTTCGCGTCGGCTCGTCATGTGCGTACTCCTTCTGTGGTTTCGACCTGTCCCTACCCATTTATCGACACGCCGAGTCCAAAGTTGAACCAATCACCTGTGCTGATCAGCTGTCAAGATCGTCATGCTGGGTGCCGACACTCCATCCGATGGGCAAAAAGACCGCCAACGACGAAGGCGCAGATGCGCCAAAGGCGCCACGTCGACTCGGCGTTGCCACCGTCGTGAAGCCGTGTCTGTTCGGGATCGTCCTGCTCAGCCTCGCCGCTGCGGCCCTTCCCCACTGAGGATGCCAGCTGCCGCCGGTAGGGTGGCATCATGGCTACGAGCTTGGGTAAGAGCCCGTTTCACGAGAGTGACGATCAGCAATCGTTGCGTATGTTGGCACGGGATGTCGCCCGGCGTGAACTACTCCCGTGGGCGCGTCATTGGGACGAACACGAGGAATTTCCCCAGCGGAGTTTCGATGCGCTTGCGAAAGCCGAACTCCTCGGAATCACCGTCGATCCCGCATATGGAGGCGCAGGACTCGGTGATATCGAGGCGGCGATCGTCTTAGAAGAACTGGGTCGGGTCGACGTATCGAGTGCGATCTTGGCGCAGCTCATCTTCAACGGGCCGCCCCGCGCAATCCAGCACCTCGGGTCTGAGTCCATGAAGCAACGTTGGCTGCCGATGGCCGCTGCCGGCGAGGCACTCTTTTGCATTGGTATCTCCGAGACTGAAGCTGGCTCTGCTGTCAACCACATGCGTGCCCGTCTCAGCGAAGACGGTGATGGCTTTCGACTCAACGCCTATAAGAACTATGTCACTGGCGGCCATAAATCGCGATGCTGTTTAGTCTGGTGCCGTTTTCCGGGGAGCGAACCGGGTACCACTCGCGGAATCGGTGCGGTCGTCGTGGATCTCGAGGCGCCGGGAGTTACCGTTGCGGGGACGCATGTCAAGATGGGTTTGCGCGGGACGAGCGAGGCCGAATTGGCGTTCGACGATGTCCGCATCGAACGCGACGACGTGTTACTGCGGGGCGACCCCGCAAGCAGCGATGCCTTCAAAACGCTCATTGCCCACATCAACCACGAACGATGCGGCAACGCGGCGATGTGCGTCGGTGCGGCGCAAGGTGCGCTCGAGTATGTCATTGGATATATGAACGAACGCACTCTCGGGACGAAACCTTTGGCTCATCTCCAAGGATTGCAGTGGAAAATCGCCGACATGAGCACTCAACTCGAAGGTGCTCGTCTGCTACTCCAACGCGCGGTGCACATGGCAGGCGAAGGCGGAACACCACCTGCGCTGGAAACTGCAATGGCAAAAACGGCAGCGAACCTGGCCGCGAAATTCGTGTGTGACGAGGCAATCCAGCTGCTCGGCGGCTATGGCTTCTCCCGCGAGTATCCCGTCGAGCGTGTCTATCGAGACATTCGCGGATTGTGCATTGGAGCAGGCACAGTGGAGGTGCAACGCAACTTCATCGGTAAGAACGTGCTCGACGGGGCGAAGCCCGCAAGCCAGGGTTGGTGCTGAGCGTCTGTGGTACACGCGACGCACGAACCGCGTGAAGCTTCGGCGTATCGCGCACACGGTGGCCCATGGGACCAGCCGACACTCGACGAGTTGCTCACCACCGCCGCGCATCGCGCTGGCGAACGAATCCTGGTGGTCGATGGTGCGCTCCGCACGTGCGGCACCGACCTCGAAAGCAAGGTCGGCACGTTTGCTTGGCAACTTCAACATGCAGGGGTTCGGGCAGGCGACGTCGTCGCGTGGCAGCGACACAACTCCCTCGATGCACTGGTGGCGCTTCGAGCATGTTGGCGTATCGGTGCGGTCGCAGCGCCACTCCATCACGGCTTCGGGTCGGTCGAGGTGCAACAGATGGTCACTCGCCTTCGACCACGCGTGGTACTTGATGACGACGCGTTCGGTTCTGACCTGTTGCGACCCGCGGCACCAAAAGTGGTCGAACAGTGGACCGACGGAGCCGCACTCGCGGCGGTGTTGTTCACCAGTGGATCCAGCGGCAGACCGAAAGGCGTGTTACACACGCAGCACACGCTTGCCTATAAAGCGCGCACTATGGCAGATGTTCACGGCCTCACGCCCGACGACGTTGTCTTGATGCCTGCGCCGCTCGCGCATGTGAGCGGAGTGTTGAACGGAGTCACCCTGCCAGGTGCCGTACCGTTCACTTCCGTCGTGATGGCGCGTTGGGACCCGAATGAAGCGCTCGACATCATCGAACGCGAAGGCGTGACCTTCATGGTCGGCCCGCCAACATATTTCTTGTCGATGTTGCAAACGCCTGGGTTCGCGCCCACTCGAGTTGCGAGTTTGCGCCTCATATCTTGCGGCGGTGCTGGCGTGACCGAGGATTTCGTTCGCGAGGCATCCGAGAGATTCAGCGCCGTCGTGAAACGCACCTATGGATCAACGGAGGCGCCCACAGTGGCGACCAGCACGCCAGGTGATCCGTCAACATCGGCGGCGCGTCACGACGGCCGGACAATCGGTGCCACCGAGCTCAGCACCGGAATTCACGGCGAGCTCCTGATCCGCGGACCTGAGGTATGCGTGGGGTATCTCGACGTCGACGACACCGCCGCAGCATTCGATGCCAAAGGCTGGTATCACAGCGGAGACCTGGCGCACATCGATGACTCCGGCTGGATCACGATCCAGGGACGCATTGCCGATGTCGTCATTCGTGGGGGCGAAAACATCAGCGCTTCGGAAATCGAAGGCTTGCTCATGACCCACCCCAACATTCAACAAGCCGTTGCTGTTGGCTACCCCGACGAACTCATGGGTGAGCGCGTCTGCGCCTGTGTCGTCGGCAGTGCGACGGTGAGCGTTGACGAGCTGCGGAAATGGTTCACGCACCACGGGATTGCCAAATACAAGACCCCTGAGCGCGTGATCATGCTCGACACGCTCCCGCTGCTCGCGTCGGGAAAGCCGAACCGAGCGGCATTGCGTAGGTTGGCTGCGACATCGTGCGAACCTTGATTTCCGTAACAGTGTCCTTCCACTCATGCACTCGCCGTCGTCGCCAATACATGCGCGTCCAGCGCAAACGCGACGCCGTCGCCGGGATCCTCCACCGCGATCCGCAGCACCCAACCGGACGAGATGTCGCCAGTCTGCCACCAATACCAATTCAGTTCCGCGACTGCGACGCCAAGTTCATGAGGATCGATCGCCTCTTCGCTGTCGATCCCAGCCAACGCCGCGACCGCGTGCCACGCAACATCACGACCAGCCGCCAAGCCGCGGCGACGGCCGTGCGGCCCTGAGCTTGCACCAGCCCACGCCAACCACTCCAACGCTTCGGCTGGGCTCAGCGCGGCAACACGAACCCCACGCTGCGTCAGCGCGCCGATCGCACCCAATGCATTGCCTTCGACCGCGACAGCACACAACGTTGCACCGGATTCGGCTTGCCACGGCCTGACCGCACCGAGTAGCGCGTCGAGCGCGACGCCGCATTCCTGATCGATCCGGGTGGCGCCTGAGCCGACCACGCGCTCACGACCGTGGAGCGAGTGCGGGCTCGGAAACGTCGCGCCGTCTCGTCGATAATCGGCGACGAGATAGTCGGGTTCCCATCCGCATCGGAACAGCGGAACATCAAAAAGGTCAGCGTGCGTCAGCTCGACATCCCGAAGATCCTCACCGCGAGCGACGCATTCATACGCGCACAACGCTGCAGCCGGGCTCGGCGGTGCCCATCGTGCCAGCTCCGCCCACCGATGACGCGTCGCCGCGACTTCTGCAAGCGGCCCATACGCAAAGTCACCACCCCGGTCATCGAGCACAAGCGCAGCAAACTCACCGGGCGCTTCGAGCGCCAGCCGATATGCAGCATGCGCCGCAGCCGGCCACAATTGAAAACCGCGCTCGAACGCAGCACGCGAACGATCACGCAATCGCAACAACGATCCCCAATCACGTGATTCGCAGAAGGCGTCGACAAGCCGGTTCAACCCGTCGAGATCATTCGCCGCGATCGCCAAGCCGATCGCATCGTCACTCACGACACCCGTGCGTATTCACACACGCCACCCGTGCATATTCACACACGCCACCCGTGCATATTCACACACGCCACCCGTGCATATTCACACACGCCACCCGTGCATATTCACACACGCCACCCG
>JBBRPC010000060.1:0-17566 GCA_038228615.1 Acidimicrobiia bacterium
CTGTGATCACAGCATGCGCCCATTGCGCGTGCTGGTCTGTCAGCGAGCCAACACAGCGAACGTGTTGGTGGCGACACAACGACGCCGCGTGGTGTTCATTGCGGGAGCGGCGGCGAGGCGGTGTGAGCTAGTTGTGCTTCGAGGGCCACGATCCGTGTTTCGAGTTCGGCGATTTTGCGGTCGGCGACCTGCATCGCGATCGTCATCACACCGTTGGCATCAATGAGGTTGATGCTGCGGTCGCTCCAGGCCAGCCCAAACGCGGCGCCAAAGTCCTGTGCCATCGGACCGAGGTGGCGTACCGTCGGATGATCGAAGCCGTAGGTCCACAAACTCACGGGCAGGTTCACGAGTCGGCGATAGATCTCGTTGGGGTCGCTGGGGACTTCGTACCGTTCGCTGAGGCCGCGATGGCGCACGATCTTGCGCCACACGAACAGCCATGGATGGCGGCGAAATGCCGTCGTTCGAGCTTCGCGTCGGCTCTGGCGCTCCACCTCGCTTGCATCGCTCATGCCACGACACCTCCAACCACATCACCGGCACGTGTCTGAAACGCTACTCGGCGCGGGTCGGCGGCGAACCGGCCTGGAGCGGTTCGCTGAGGTGCGCGTACACTCGGCCGGTGGCTGATTCTTCGTTGCCAGGTGGAGCCTCGCTCGGCACCGATGACCGTGCTCGGCTCCAGCGGGTGGCGCAACGCCGCAAGTTTCGTGCGGGTGAAATCGTGTTTCACGAGGGTGATCCTGGTGACACGATCATGCTGATCGACAAGGGTCACGTGGTGATTCGCGCGACGACGCCACTTGGCGACTCTGCCGCTTTTGTGGTGCTTGGTCCGGGCGATGTTTTTGGTGAAGGGTCCTTGCTGGCCCCCGACGCTCGTCGTAGTGCGAGCGCGCAAGCGATCGGCGCAACCGAGATCCGCACTGTCCACAAACGTGACTTCGATGAACTTCGCAAAGAGTGCGCGACGATCGACCGGTTCTTGATCGATGTACTTGCCGGTCAGGTGCGGCGACTTTCGGGGCATCTCATGGAAGCGCTCTACGTGCCCGTCGATACGCGTGTGATGCGTAGGTTGCTTGGTCTTGCCGAATTGTTCGGACGTGGTGATCTGAGCGCGACGATCCCGATGACTCAAGACGACGTCGCCTCGCTTGCAGGCACTACGCGCCCGACCGTGAACCGTGTGTTGAAACAGGCCGAACACGATGGCGTGATCGCGCTGTCGCGTGGCAAGGTCGAGGTGCTCGATCTCGATCGCCTCCGAAAGCTCGCCCGGTGAGCGCCGACATGCCTGGTGATGGGTCTGGCGGCGTGGTTGATGCTGATCGTGTGGCGGCGCGGGTGGCGGCGTTGCGGGTCTTTGCTGGCGATGGTGCCGCACCCTGGCTGCGGCCCATCGTTGTCACGGCTCGTCTGGCGTTCGACGCGGCGGCGTGTTCGATCGCGCTGATCGACTCGGCCTCGAACGAACTCGTGTATATGGTTGCCGATGGTGAAGGGAGCGACGCGATCATTGGTGCTCGACTCGCGCTCGGGCGTGGGCTCGGAGGTTTCGCGGCGTCGTCCGGTCAGGTTGTCTCGGTCGAAGATGTTCGAGCCGACCCGCGGTTCGCGATCGACGTTGCCGAGCGCACCGGATATGTTCCCAACGCGATGCTCGTCGCACCGATCAGCGATGGTGACGATGTGCTTGGCGTGTTATCGATTCTTGATCGAAGTAACACCCAACATGCAGGCATGGCCGCGCTCGACCTCGCCGCCGGATTCGCGCGGAGTGCCGCGTCGGTATTGTGCGCCGCCGAGTTCGGTGGACGTTTCGCCATCGAACGAGAACACGAATCGTCTGCGGCGGCGTTTATCGAGTTCACGAAGTCGCTCGAGATGCTCACCAAACTTGGCGATGCCGAACGTGCGACGGCCGCGGCGCTGCTCCGCGAATTTGTGGCGTTTGCCCGCCGTCGCGCGCCGCGATGAACCACTTTTTCACCGTGGAGTGTCGTTGATGACGGGCCAGCCGATTCCTTCTGGCTCGGCGGCGTTCGATCCTGGCGTTCTTGGCATCGCGCCTGGTCTTGATCTCGGCGATCAGCGGGGAATCACGCGCGAGTGGGCGTTTGGCGCGAGCCGGGGCGCAGGGATCAAGGTTGCCGTGATCGATAGCGGCATCGATGCTGCACATGTCAACGTCGGCAGTATCCAGGGCGGTGTGGTGCTCGAACACGACGAAGACGCTCCCCGACAGCGTCCGTGTCATTGAAGGGCCACACGACGACATATACGGTCACGGCACCGCGTGCGCTGCGATTATTCGCAGTCTTGCTGGCGATGTTGAGTTGTATTCCGTGCGCGTACTCGGCGTGCGCCTCACGGGCAAGGCGCACGTGTTTGCGCGAGGGCTCGAATGGGCGATCGATCACGGCATGGATGTTGTGAACATGAGCCTGTCGAGCACGAACGCGGATTGGTATGCCACGTTCCATGACCTCGCTGATCGTGCTGCGTTCGCGAACGTGATGCTTGTGGGCGCGATCAGTAACGAGCCAAAAGCCAGCTATCCATGCGACTTTTCTTCGGTGTTTTCGGTCGCTGCGTGTGAACTCACCGATCCTGCCACGTTCTTATATAACCCTTCGCCGCCAGCGGAGTGGGGAGCGCCCGGTATCGATATTGATGTCGCGTGGCTCAATGGTGCCACGATCCGCAGCACCGGCAACAGCTTTGCCGCTCCGCACATGAGCGCGCATATCGCAAGGCTCCTTGCCAACCACCCCGGCCTTACACCATTCCAAGTCAAAACGGTGCTGGCCGCGCTCGCCCAAAACGCTGGTCAGTAACTCAAACGTGTGGTACTTGCCCTGTGGCACGCCGACGGGCATCGACGAAGCGACGATGAAGCCAACACCGTGACGGCTCCGTACGGGACGCCTCAGTAAGGGACGCGGTGAACGGGGCCCGGCAACGCCGGGCCCCGTCATTTTGATGCGTTCGTGGATCGACGGTGGTGGTTAGCGCCAGGGCGATGGTGTCCAGCCGAGTGGGTTCTGGAAGTAGCCGACTGGTTCGATGCGGATGCCGCCGCCGTGGCCGCTGGTCGAGAGTACGTAGCCGCCGCCAATACTGACAGCGACATGGCCGTTGCTGCTCGTGTTGTAGAAGACCAGCGTGCCGCGGGGTGCGTTCTGCCAGTCGGTGTGTTGTCCCTGGCCGTTGTGCTGCCAGTCGTAGATCGCTGATGGGTACTTACCCGATGTGCCGAACGCGGTTTCTGCAGCGAGCTCACATTTGCCGTCGTAGCTCGTGTTGCCGATGTGGTTCGAGTACCAGGTGATAGCGGCCTCGGCCTTGGCTGTGTCGTATGCGCTGACGAGGGTGGTCGGTGCGCCGCTCGTGTAGTAGCCGAGTGATCCGCCAGTCCATGTAGAGACAACGACAACGACTTGGTACGTGGCACCCGGCGCGGCGACGAAGCTTTTGCTGTTGACGTTGCCCGTCACGTTCGCTGAGTGGTTTCCTGAGGGTGTCGTGAGCGACGCGACCGTCACACCGTTTTGGGAGAGTTGCATCGAATAGTTGTAGTTGACGCTGCATTTCAAGCCGGCGTGTGCTTGAAAAACACTTGGTGCGGATGTCGCAACGAATGTCGCAACCGGTACGACGCCGAAGCAACTTGATGAGAGATGCGTGGTGATTGCTGCATCGGCAGTCGCAGCTGCGAGTAGGGGTGCTCCTGCGATCGAGGCAATGAGCGCGACTTGTGCGACGCGACGGCCGACGCGCCCGGCGAATGTGCCGGTGGATGGTGTGGTTTCGTTGACCTGGTTCATGGTGAACTCCTCGGGTTGGTGGTGCAGCGGTTGATGAGTTCATGATCCACGTTCCCGAGCACGCCTATCGTTTCCCACGCCACATTCCGGGCGTGTCGGCGATGACACTCCGGCGAGCATCTCCGCTGCCTCGCCCACGACGCTCCCGGGGCAAGCCACGTTGAACGGACGAATCGATCCAACCTGTGCGTCTGTTGTCGCATTCGAGAATTACAAGGCGCATCGGGTCACTTGACCACCGCTGCGCGCGTCTTTTCGACCTGCGAAAGTGTTTCGACGAACTCTGTGTCCGTCAGTTGGTGCTGGCGTGGGAGGTTGGCTGTTCACTGCGGAGCCGGTACATCCGAAGCGAACCGTAATTCTTGGCCGTGGGAGTGTGCCCTACATAGTCACACTGGACCGTGTCGTCTTGTGCCAATGCGACCAGCGCGGCGAACGTCTCAGAGACGTACACACAACCTTCGGGTGTGCTCGGCTCGATCCGCGCGGCTCGTGTGATGTGTGTTCCGGTGTATCCCATCTCATCGCGGATCGGGTCGTGCGCTTCGAACACAGGCCCCACATGCGCGCCAATACGGAGTTGTGGAACCATGTCGAGCCCAACGGTGTGTGCACCGATTGATTGCATCAATGTTTGGAGTGCCAGGGCGCATTTGGCTGCGGCGATCACGTCGTCGAATATCACGTGGAGACCATCGCCCCAGGTGTTGCGATGCAGGATGTGATGGTCAAAACGCGCGATGACGTTTGCGATAGGTACCAGCACCGACGTGTGGAATTCGAGCAATGCGCGGTCGTCAAGGGCGCTAAACCCATGGAAGTCGCCAAACAAGATCGCTACGATCTTGCGCTGAGGACCCGAGTCTCGACCATCTGGCGCCGATGGTTGCTCTGGCGATGTTGGCGCTGCTGAAACGGTGTACATCGTGGCATCGACGACTCGCGTGGTCGTGTCGATTTTGGTGCGGTGCGGCGTTTGGTCCAGGTGCGTCGTTTCGCTGCGTACGGGGTTTGGATCGATGACAAAGGTGGGGCATCCAGTGCGTCGCCAACGAGCAACGTCGGATGCTGTGCCGCTGGTTTGCGTGGTGTTGACACCGTCGAACACCGCGAGCTGGATAGCGCTCGAATCGAGAAACCGCGCCCGGTTTAAGCAAGCACCCATCGCAACGCGCGTGCAGTAGTCGAACAGCACATCAACATCGCCGAACGATCCGTGCGAGGTTTGGGTTACCGAGGTTGCGCGGGCGATCACCGCATTGAAGCGTTCGACCCAAAGATTGCCACCTATTTGCACACTGGACTCGATGAATGCTTCGCGATCGAACGGCAGATGGAGATGTAACTCGGCGCGGCGCGCCAGTGCTGCCTCGGCGATCACGATGTCTGCTCCACATGCGAGCGACCCGTACGCGTAGCCAACGTTCTGATCATCAAAGATCCTGGCGGCCTCATCCGCGACGGCCCCCTCGGATTGTTGTGGAAAACGCGTTCCCGTCTCACGAATCATGTGCCCGCAGTAGTGCATCACACTCGGCGCGCGCAACGCATCGAGCACCTCATTGCCGAATTGGTGTACCGCGCACACGAGCCGCAACTGGCGCCGCGTTGATGCCCATGCAGATAAATCGGCGGGAGACTGGTTGGCCGCGACAGCGAGCGACGCTTGCGACTCAGCGATATCACCAAGCACCAAGAACGCTTCGGCGCGCGTCGCTGCGGACCAATAGTCGTCCATGCCTGAGGCAGGCGTGTTGCCGCCAAGGATCGCAAGGGCACGTCGAGCGAGAGCCTGCGCACGTGATTGTTCACCGGCGATGAGCCACAGCGTCGCGGCATTGATGCACGGGTACGAGTCACCCCAAGTGTCAAACACTGCTTCGTAACGTCGTGCAGCTTCAGATGCAATTCGCCGCCGTTCATCGCCGTGCGCCGTGATCGCTTCGTCCTTGAGAAGCCGCGCTCGTAACGAGGTAATATCTTCGACCAGCGAATCAGGGATCGTCGTAGCGGTCAGCTGCTCCAAGCCCGAATCTGCGAGGAGTTCGGCGGCGCGTTCGCTCGAACCAGATCGCGCGAGCGACAACACCTTTGCATACTCGAACCAGCGCTCGTTCGGGAACTCCTGAGCACATTGCGAAGCCAGATCGAACGCGATGAGATACTCGCCACGGCCAAGCTCAAATCGCACCCGACTGACCAGATCGTCGGGCGCTCCGATCTCGGGATCAACCATCAGCCATCAGCTACGAAGCACTACGACATGTGGGTGCGAACGGGATTTCTCCAACGTTTGATTTCCACTCTCTCGGGGTGAGCTGACGACCGGCGAGCTTGCACGCTAAGGCGAGCCAATGCGTGACATTCAGATCGACGACACCCGACTCGACAGCTGTTCCGTAGACAAGGCGTGTTGCGTCGGCTCCCACAAACCCGACGTGCGTCACGGAGTCGCCCACCTCGAAGCGGGTCAATTCTTGCCCAGAGGCAAGATCCCAAACCACAACTGTGGAACCGCCCGCAGTCGCGAGCAACGTGTCGTCGGGTGAAAATGCCATGTGCGTGACCTTCGGGCCGAACAAAACATCGCCAACCGGCTTCAGGTTCGAGGAGTTCAACACTTGGATATCGTTGCTCGTACTCACTGCAATCCGTTGCCCCTTACCGACAGCGAACGCCTCCGAATTGGATTCGGGGATACCGAACGGATCGTGGAATACCTGCAGCGCTTTCGATGATGAAAATCGCGCGGCCGTCGCTTCGTTTGGTCCGTGCGCACCGAACACGACGACTGTTCCCGTTGGTTCGAATTGTCCGTGGAAGGCACCAAACGGCATGATCGTTGGGTCCCAGCCCGATGGTGTGTCGTGCGGATGTGTGAGGTCCCAGAGCACGACGCAACAACCCGCGTTCGGTCCCACGGCATCGAGCACTGCACCGTTCAGCAACGCCCGGTTGCCGTCTGGTGCCAAGTCAACGACCTCGAGTCCATCTGGAATGGTCACGGTGCGCGCGACGCGACCCGAGGGGAGTTCATAGGTTCGCAATGTTCGTGCACCGGCTCGCCCATCGTCGGCCTGGACCGAATATGCGTAGTGGCCGCCGATAGCCACACCGGCGCCGAGCACATCTTGAGTCGCCGTTACAGGCAGCTGCGATGCAGTCGCAGAACTATCGACGACAGACATATGCCGGTGCTGTGGATCTCGTCCCACGATGAACGCGCCATCACTCGTGATCTCAAAATTTGGAATTGTGCGAAAAAGATTGCGCCCGCCGATATCCCACTGCGTGACTTCCAAAGCCGCGAGTGTGAGAAGTGACCCGTCGTTCGCGAACAACAAGCCACGGGGACTATCACGAAAGCCTGTGAGCGGCTGGCCGATGGGAGTCAATGACGACGTATCCCATTGACGGATGCGTCGGTCGCCGCTGCTTGACCAGAACCGTTGCGTCTGAGGGCTCGCAATGAGGTCGAGGATGGCTTCGCCATGGGCTTGCACCACTTTTGCCACCACGCTGCCAGTCACATCCCAGCGCCGCACCACGCCATGGTCGTCGCCCGACATCGCGAAACGACCATCGTACGAAAGGGCAACTGCTGTGACCTGATTCGTCCCAGCCTTCAAGCGCTTGACAACTTGTTTCGTTGCACTATTGACCACGACAACCTCCCCGGCACCACCTGCAACGATGGAATTCCCGGACTTGCTAAACATCACATCGACAGGACCCGTAATCGGGATCGGCGGTGCCAGCAGGTCGCCCGAGATGGTGGAAAATATGTTGAGTGCGTTTTGGTCCGCGGCAGCGGCAGCGAGCATCGAATGGTCGGGGCTGAACGCGAGTACGCCGAGTAGGGCGGCGGGAACGGTCGGGCCGCCTTGGATTTTTGGTGCGACCCGTGTGCCAGTGATTGGATTCCACAGATCGATCTCGCCACTCGCATCGTCAGTTGCGAGAAGCTTGCTGTCCGGGCTGAATACCGCAGAGTAAAAGGGTCGATCGAGCTTGATGGGCGGCACAACATCGCGCACGTTCTTTGTCTCAACGAAGTGCACGTGCCCATCGCCGAGCGCGAACACTGCCCGGCTGAGATCGGGTGCGATCGCGCCGGCGATGATCCCAGATGGAAGGTTACGAATCGAACGCAACTGTCGCGCTCCCCGATTGGCTGTCAACGTTGCCAAGAGCGCCCGCCGCGTTGCCGTGTCATCGTGGAGATGAAATCCTTCAGCGGCAAGCAACATTGCGAGATCTTGTTGCGAGGCAGCGTTCGCGGTTGCGACGGCAGCGAGGCGCTCCGCCTGCGCGATTACGGTCTGGTTGCGCGCGCGGGCCGCGGCATCGTCGGCGCGATGTTTCTGGCGAATTGCGAGACCTGTAGTAATCAACGCAACGATGAGTAGCGCGGCGAGGGCTGCAACTCCAGAACGTGCGAGGCGCCGCGCCGAGCGATGCAGACGCACGTCTTCGCTTTCGAGTTCGTCCTTTGCGACGCCATGCAGTGGCGATGCAATATCGGCCACCGCACCACGAAATTGGCTGTCGCGTAGATCGAGACTTGCACGGTCGCGCGCCCACCGGAGGTCGAGATGGCGAGGTTCGTCGGCGAATACGCCACGTAGCATGTCGGGAGCGGCGGTTGAATTATCAGAGAGACGCTTCTTGGAAGCGTCCCACTCCCACGTGCCGTCGGTGACAACCGGCAAGATCCGGTCGATCGGCTTCGTCGCGATCCAGTGCGCCAACTCTCGGTTCACCCACTCCGACGATGCAGATGCCGGCGATGCCAACAACACCAACCATTCCGACTCGTCGAGTGCACGTTCGATCGCACCCCAAAGATGGGGACTGGTTGACAGGGTCGATTCGTCTCGGAATACGTGCAAAGCCCGCAGGCGGTACCAAGGTCGAGCGAGTCGCTGCAGCCCGGTTTGGAGAGCAGGTGCAAGCTCACCATCGGCAACGTGGCTATAGGAGATGAACCCGTCGAAATCCACTGAATATCCCATTGTTGCCCGATGAACACTGAACCACGCAGCTTGAATCTTACGAACTCGAGCCGCGGCACACAACACGCCGCGCGCGGCGCGTTAGTTCGGCGTCGATGAATCGCGCCAAGCCGTGATCAATGGCCTTACCACCAGGATCGAACGGCACTATTGCGCTAAGGGTTGCGGATTCGCGGCGAAACGGTCATGGTGTTGTTGGTTCGTTCAGATCGTCGTCGCAAGCTCGGTGAATGCGCCCACGACACGACGATACGGGTGGCTCTCAACTGCGAGTTCGTCGTGACCTCGGCCCAGTTTCTGTATGAGAGGATGACCGCAAATGTGACACTCGCGGGGCACTGTTGCATTGAGCCGCGCGTCCGCTATCGGTGAGACTGGGCGGTGACGAAGAGTCGTTCTTACATACCGCCCATCGCGTCAAAGTCAGCGTTTCGAGGCTTTCGGTTCCCGCCAGATGTCATCGTCCTCGCGGTCCGCTGGTATCTGCGTTATGGATTGTCGTACCGCGATGTAGAAGAGCTCCTCGGTGAGCGCGGCGTCGAGGTCGATCACGTGACATTGTTCAGGTGGGTCCAACGTTTCGCGCCGCTCCTCATCGATGCAGCACGGCCATGTCGTCATTCAGTTGGGGATCGATGGTTCGTTGATGAGACCTACGTCAAGATCGCCGGGCGATGGCGTTACGTGTACCGAGCGATCGATCAATATGGCCAGGTCATTGACATTTATGTGAGCGCGCGTCGCGGCACGAACGCCTCACGACGGTTCTTCGCTTCAGCATTCGTGGCTCGTGGTGAACCAGTCGAGATCGTGACCGACCGTGCACCAGCTTTGGCGAAAGCGATCTGTGAACTCGCGCCAGGCACGTTGCATGAAACGACCCAGTACGCGAATAGTCGTGTTGAGAATGATCACGGCCGTCTCAAAGCACGACTACGACCAATGCGTGGTTTGAAACGTGAACGGACCGCGAGTGTCGTCATTCGCGGTCATGCGCTCATGCAGAACATCCGCCGCGGCCACTACCAACTCGGCATCGACGCGCACGGACATCGTCGCGTCGCTGTCGCATTCACCGAACTCGCAAAGACGATCTGAACCGACGAGAAACACAACGATCGCTTCACCGCGAGGCTGCGACCCTCAACGCAACAGTGCCCTTCGCCATGCGATCGGCGACCGAAACATTTAACAGCAATCGTGCCATAAGTTAGGGTGCCGCACAAGCACAAAATCCCACGCGCTTCACGAACCAGCACGCTCGTATCGCGACCGTTCATCAATCGGATGAAGGACTCAATCCATGACCGAAAGACCCGTTCGGCTTATTTCTGAAATGCGCGGTGTTCGCTACAGCGAAGTGCTCGCGGTGTACTTGCGTGACACTGGCCTTGTTGCCGAGGTGTACGGCACGCAGATGCTGAACGACTGTCCCCAAGCACTCTGGGAAACGCTCGACGCTGATGTGATCACCAAGGAACTCGGTGCGGTGATGGTCAAGCTCAACGGCCCCCGCCACTGGATGCTTGACGGTCTCGGTACCAAAGTCCAGGTCGTCGAACCGATCTTCCACGATTTCAATGGCATCCAGATGCGGCGAATCGCAGAGGTGGATCTCGGCACCGAACCCGCGCAGATTCCTTATACCGAACGCCACGTCAATCGCGGCGCGGTGTTCTTCTTTGACGCCGGCTCGCCGGTGTACGAACTCGTGAATCCCAATGGCCTCGCCTACGTCATGCAGGCATACTGCATCGGCGTTGATCCGATGCTCACCCAAGCAAGTCTGCCTGACCTCGGTGAACGGCTCGCGCTCCCTGACGGTTGGATCTACCGAACCCGAATCCTTGATGAGGAACTCATCGTCGACACCACTGCGACTGTCGCGACGGTGCTCCAAGACGAACTCGAAAACACCTACACACTGCCGACGTAGAGCACGGCTGCAATAAGCACGAGGCCATGTTTTCGCGCCGCATTCGGCAATTGTTAGATTTGGCGGATGGAGTACACACGACTTGGCCGTACAGCGTTGCGAGTGAGCAGGATTTGTTTGGGCACGATGAATTTCGGTCCCCAAACAAGCGAGGCTGATTCGCACGCGATCATGGATGGTGCGCTCGAGCGCGGCATCAATTTCTTCGACACTGCAAATCGGTACGGTGGATCGCTCGGTGCCGGAGCGACAGAGGAGATCATCGGGCGGTGGTTCTCGCTTGGGGGTCGTCGCCGCGAGAAGGTCGTGCTCGCTACGAAGGTGTTTGGTCCGATGACCGATTGGCCGAATGATGGCGGTCTTTCTGCGCGCCATATTCGCCAAGCGTGCGATGAAAGTTTGCGGCGATTGCAGACTGATCACATTGATCTCTATCAGATGCATCACGTTGATCGCAGCGCTCCGTGGGACGAGGTGTGGCAGGCGATGGAGTCGCTTGTTGCGGCCGGCAAGATCACGTATGTCGGAAGTTCCAACTTTGCGGGTTGGCATATCGCACAAGCGAACGAAGCGGCCAAGAATCGAAGTTTTGTTGGGCTTGTGAGTGAACAAAGCCTGTACAACCTTGCGGCGCGAACTGTGGAACTTGAGGTGTTACCCGCGTGTCGTTCCTATGGTGTTGGGGTGCTTCCATGGAGTCCACTTGCGGGTGGCGCGCTTGGCGGCAAGCTCGGCGAAGCGACTGGTGGTCGTCGTGCCGCGCTGAACGCTCGTTTTGGTGCGCTCGCTCCGAAGATCGAAGTGTTTGAGCAGTGGTGCGCGGCGCGTGACCTCGAGCCTGCTGCTGTGGCCCTGGCATGGCTTTTGCATCAGCCGCAGGTGACAGCGCCCATCATCGGTCCGCGCACGATGGAACAATTCGAAGGAGCGTCCATGACCGCGCTCGACATCAAACTCGATGCCAACGCGCTCAAAGAACTCGACGCAATGTGGCCAGGGCCGGGTGGACGCGCACCGGAGGCCTATGCCTGGTAACGCGACACTGCCAATGCAACACCAACCCGGCGTTTGGCGTGTAGCCGTCTCGGCCGTTGCCGTGATCGGTCTAGTATCGGCGTGTTGCGTGAACGGAGTCGCGCCGAGCGCAAGTGCCGCAGTCGCCACCGCTGGCGCCAGCCACGCTGCGATGGTGCCATGTAGTCAGGCCGCACAACGCCTCACAATCACTGCCAGCGTGCAGCTCGACCCCTCGTGCACCTACAGCGGCGGGTTCGACATCACAGAGTCGAACGTGGATTTCGACTGCAACGGCGCGCTCATCCAAGGCCTGCCTGGCACGCGGGCTCTTGGCATTGTCGTTTCCACGAACGCCAACGTCAACGTCGACAATGTGACGATTCGCCGCTGTCGCATCGATGGTTTCTTCAACAACATCCACCTCGTGCGCCAAGGATTCCGTGCCTTGGCCCGAGGTCGCGAATACGACCATCATCTGCGAAACGTCGTGATCGAACAGAGCACCCTGACGCACTCCCAAGGTGTTGGGATATACGTGAACGACTATGTCACCGACACGACTATGCGATCGTTAGTCATCACCGACGCTGGCAGTACCGGCATCTACCTCGATCACGGTTCGCGTCGAGCACATGTGTTGGGCAATGTGCTCGCGCGCAATGGATTCGTGGAGAACGGTCCCGGCGGGACCAACACAAATTTCGCTGGGATCGACGTGCGTTACTGGGGACCTGGCCGTGAGGCAATCGCCGTTGATGGTTCCCGCGACAACGTGATCGATCACAACTGGCTGATCAACAACTCTTATGGCGGGGTGCTGCTGTACACGAACTGCGGCGAGAACGTGCACATCGATCCGAATTCGTGGGTCGATCACCGTTATGGCGCCGAACACAACACGGTCGCCAACAACGTAATCATCGGTGGCGAAACCGGAGTGTGGATCGGTTCGCGGATGGGCGAGAATGTGTACCCAATGGATTGCAGCGATGTCCCGTATGTTTCGGGACCGCTCCAGGCGATCATCCTCGATCGGGCGCCACGGAACACGGTTCGCGGCAATACATTCGCGCATCTCAACTTCGGTGTGCGTGTCGAAGACGACAACGCCACAGTCGTTGGAAACCATTTCTTTGGCGAAGACCCGAGCCAGTTCGCTGTGGTGGTCGGTACACCGTGGCGAACCCAGGCACTAAATCGCCCCGTCGCGCATGCCACGGTTGTGGGAAATCAGTCATCGATCGCCGGCAACCTCGATCCGTATCGCTGGGTCGACGGCATATTCGATCTCAGCGATCACGCCAATACCGCACTCGGCACAACCGCAGCGTTCTGCAACGCACCGAGCGTCTATCGCCCGCCGTTCGTGATGGCGTACGCGTTCGCGCTCCAAGATCCCACGGAGCCGCCGGTACCACCACCGGCGTATCGGGTTCCGAGCCTCGGTGCGCTCCCGCGCTGTGCGGTTCGGGAGGCCTGATTTCGGCACGCGACTCACGACCATCAACGCAACCGTGCCACAGTTGCATCGTCGCGTCGCGAGAGGTGACCGGATTGAAGTTGGTATCGCGAAGCGATGCCGACGCGATCGTGTCGCTCGGTATGTGGGGCGCGGGTCGAGCGTTCGCCGATGAACATCCTGACGTACCAGTTGTCGCAAATTCTGCGCTCATTTACGGGTATCGCGATCGTTCGGGCGCGATCGCGTAACGATCAACGAATACGGCCGAATCGACGCGCTCGTGAACAATGCGATGACGCCCACCCACGTGAGCTTCTCGGCATCGACGACCGCTGACTTCGATGACTCGATGCTGATCAGCGTGCGTAGCTTGTACGACGCGACGATCGATATGCCCTCCACGACCGGTTCTTCTACGACCTCTAAGGGCGACGGATCTTGCGTCGTGTCGCAAGACCGCCCACGAGTGCTGAGAGCCCGACTTCGCGTTCGCGCGAATCGACGTTTACTGTCGGCCCATGAGCCGCGACACGGACCCCGACGCATCGACTGATTTCGACCACACCAGCCCTACGTGGGTCGCCGACCCGTTCCCGATTTGGGATGAGCTGCGCGCCACGTGCCCGGTGGCTCATTCTGAGCGTTACGGCGGCGTGTGGTTGCCCACTCGTCACGCCGACGTTTCCGCGATCGCGAATGACACCGAACACTTCACTTCTCGCAGCGTTGTGGTCACGAACCATCGGCCACCGATGGAACTCGCGCCGCAGGGTATTGCTCCACCAATTTCTTCGGACCCGCCGTATCACGCGGACGCGCGCCGAATGTTGCTCCCTGCCTTCTCACCGCAGAACATCGACAAGTTGGTTCTGTCCACTCGCGCGTACTGCCGTGAGTTGCTTCGTGCGATGCATGGTCGTGACGTGGTTGACGCAGCTGTCGAATACGCGCAACACATTCCAGTGCGAGTGATTGCGAACATGCTTGGGTTGCCGGAGGCGGATGGAGATGTGTTCCGCGGGTTTGTTCATGACGTTCTGGAGGGCGTGGCTCGGCCGCTCGACGAAAGGATTGAGACGTTCCTTGCGTTGTTGGCCTACCTGCAAGGACACATCGACGATCATGTGGCCAATCCGCGCGACGACCTGATCTCGTTTCTGCTCGAAGCCGAAATTGATGGAACCCGCCTCGACCATTTTCAAGTAGCGCGTACTGTCGGGTTGCTGCTCATTGCTGGAATTGACACCACCTGGAGTGCTATCGGTGCGTCGCTGTGGCATCTCGCGAAAACGCCGTCGGATCGTGAACGCCTTGTTGCGGATCCTTCGATAATTCCCGTTGCCGTCGAAGAATTCCTGCGGGCGTACGCGCCGGTGACGATGGCCAGGCTTGTGAGGGAAGATTTCGAGTTTCAGGGATGTCCGATGAAGGCCGAGGAGTGGATCCTGTTGTCGTTTCCCGCCGCGAACCGCGACCCCGAGGTGTTCGATCGCCCGGACGAGGTGCTCATTGATCGCCAACCGAACCGTCACGCCGCCTTTGGGCTCGGTATCCATCGTTGCGCGGGTTCGCACCTCGCGCGCATGGAAATCCGCGTTGCGCTCGAAGAGTTTTTGAACGTGTACCCAACATTTGAACTGGCTGATCCCGACGCTGTGAGCTGGTCGGCGGGGCAAGTGCGCGGTCCGCGCGTGCTTCCGATCAAGCTCGGCGCATGAAGATTCATTTTGATCGCGAGAAGTGTCAGGGACATGGTCGGTGTTACGCGCTCGCACCAAACCTCTTTGATTGCGACGAAGAGGGGTACGCGGTCGTTCGCGAACTTGGTGAGCTTGACGCAGCGCAGGAGCATTCCGCCCGACTCGCTGCCGACAACTGCCCGGAGTTCGCGATCACGATCGAGTAACCGAACAACGCCACTCGCGGCGTAGCTGCGCAAAGTCGCGATGGCCGATGGTCGACGAGTGGCCGCTGCTCGCAGCCGTCACCGCGCCTGCTCAGTAGGTCGCGCTGTGGTTTCCGATTCTTCCGTCGACTTCGCGGTGGAACAGCACGCCCCGGTAGAAGCAACGCGCTACGGCGCAGCAAGAATGTAGACCACCGCGTCATCGTCGCCATTTGCGGGTTCACCGGTTTGGGTGCGAATCGATTTCACAACGAGCTGCGCCGACTCGGCGAGTTCACGAAAACGGTCGTCGCGATACCAATGCAGCAGCCAGTCGCGTTCCTCGACGTGCGTGCCAGTCGCGGTTGAAAGTTCATAGCGCGTTTGGGCTGTTTGGGTGCGAGCCGCCTCGTCACGAGATTCCGCAACCAACGTAAAACTCATCTCTGAACCATCGTCGCACACGTGATGCCTGGGCACTCCGAACACCGCAGCTGGAGTTGGCGCGGGCACAAACAACGGAATGAGCACCCTTCCACCTGCAGCGAGGTGAGCGGAAATGCCTTTCAACGCACGGAACGCAGCGTCATCGTCTGGCAACAAATTGAACGTCGGCCCGGCGATGAAAATCGAACGAAAGCGCCTGCCGAGACTCATCGCCTCCATCGATTGGTGATGCAAGGTCACATCGACACCTCGCATTAACGCCGCCGCGCGGCAACGTTCGAGCATGTCGGCTGACGAGTCGAGACCTTCCACGTCGATTCCTCGCTCGCATAGCTCAAGCAAAGGATCCCCGTCACCACATCCCAACTCCAACGCAGGCTCGCCGCTACGAGCGATAAACCGCGCGTACGGTTCGGCATCCGGCACCACAGACCGCAATGGCCCATAGATTTGTGCCACAATCCCGGTATAGAACTGTGATGGTTCAACGCTCGTCATTGTGCAAGTCTGGCAGGATGTGATCGGGCCCTCAAAACAACGCAACGCATGTCGTTATGGCTATGCCCGCGGCCTTCGGTAACGCGACTACCAATCTCGCGTGTCTCGGAGGATGTTCCGAGAGCGGATGTTTCCGATACCCGAGCGTCTGAATAGCAGCGGCGCGCACCGTCGACGAGCCGACCATCGAAGCCCACCCGCCGAGCGTCTCTAACGTTAGGTTGGCGACAGACTGACCAACAGGGCGCCAGAGACATTCGAACACGGGGATGAAAGGCATCAGTGCTGCCCGATCTCGCTGGCGCGTTCTTGCATTGGGCTTTGCTCCGTTCCGCGCTCGCGCGTGGCTGGTGGCTCGTGACGGCTGTCTACCTCGTTGTGACAGCTGACCTGGCTCCGTTTCAGCTCATCCTCATCGGCGTCTTTCAAGGCGTCACGGTGGTTATCGCCGAGGTCCCAGCGGGCGTGCTCGCCGATGCAGTGAGTCGCAGACACACGCTCGTACTCGCGCATGTCGTGATGGGAGCCGGGATGGCCTTGACCGGATTCATGACCGGTTTCCCGATCAGCCGCGCCCGCGGGTGACGACCACTGAG
The DNA here is from genome assembly GCA_038228615.1 of Acidimicrobiia bacterium. GTDB lineage: Bacteria > Actinomycetota > Acidimicrobiia > IMCC26256 > PALSA-610 > F1-120-MAGs023. The sequence continues at coordinate 16,690 of JBBRPC010000060.1, forward strand.
GCCAAGGGTGGTCGTTCCGGCACTGTTGCGTTGATGGTCGCGGATACGAGGGCATAGCGCTTTTTTCGTTCCCGTCGGTTCAGATTGTCTTGGCGAATTCGGTGAATGCGACCGCGACGCGACTATTGGCGCATAGGTCGATCACGCGATCGGCGCGCAACGCATGGTTCCAAGGCTCTCGGTGCCATCGGAGCGATCGACACCAACGATCTTGATCTCCAACAGACATGGTTGGCTGTTCGTGCAGCGGCGCAGACGGCATTGAGCGCCCCCGGAGCACTCAGACAAACTGTGACGCTTCCGTTCGGTGAAATGCCAGCCGAACAGGGACTCAGTTTCCCCCGCGGCGACGTTTTGTTGCACAGTTGGGACCTCGCTCGAGCGCTCGGCGGCGATATGCGACTGAATCCGCAGGCCTGTGCCATGGTCCTGGGCGTGTTGACGCCGCTCGATGCCGGGCTTCGCAACCCCGGGATTTTCGGACCGAAACTCGAAGCCGCCGCGAATGCTGACGTGCAGGATCAGTTACTAGCGTTCGTCGGTCGCCGGGTCTGACGACAACGATCCGCATCGCGCTCATGACAAGCGAGCGTGACTGGGCATTGTTCTTGCACCTCATTGGTGGTCGCGGGCCGATGACCCCGGGTTGGGGAATGCATAATCATGGGTGGGCGGGTCGCGGTGGCGCCGGTGGGTGCCGACGCCGCCACGGCCTCGACGCCGCGTTTCGCGAGGAGTTCTTCAACATCGCGATATGACAATCCGTAACGCAAATACCAACGGACCGCGAGCATGATCACCGCGGGCGGGAACCGGAAAACACGAAAGGCAGATGCTGACGCCACGAATTGCGGATAAGAACGACGTTTCGTCATCC
>JBBRPC010000061.1:0-17554 GCA_038228615.1 Acidimicrobiia bacterium
CGCGCACTCCGCCGATGAGATCGGTTGCATCTTTAAAACCAAGGCGCTGCAACGATGCCGCGGCCAAACTCGAGCTGTAGCCCTCGCTGCACAGTACGACCAACATTTGGTCAAAGCTGTGGATGCACGGGTGCCGATATCCCGACGCCGGGTCCGCCAACCACTCAAGCACCGTCCGAGGGGCATGGATTGACCCTTCGATCACGCCATCATTCGTGCGATCAGTTGGCGTGCGAGTGTCAAGCACAACCAGGTCCGGATCGTGTTCCCATCGCGCTGCGAGGTCGGATGCCGAAACGCGCTGCAAGTTGGCGCGCGCCTCTGCCACGAGGTCATGGATCGTGACTCGATCGGTTCGTCGCCACCGCGCAACACCATTCGAAGTCGCAACGGGTTCTAGACCGCAGGCCAGCGCGTGCGCAACAAGCGTGTCGGCCTGAGAAGTTGCGATTTGGCCTCGAGGGGCAAGATTCGCCACAACATTGTGCACGAGCAGCCGAGTTGCGTCATCGTCAAGCATCGGCCATACATCGGGATGCACCACCACCGCGCTCACGCGCGCGCCAAGCTGAACGTGCTGCGCGGTTTCTATCGATTCGCTCTCTGCGTCGATAAGCATGACGTCGAGATCGCCGAACGACGCAACCACCGACACGACGTCAAATACTGCCGCACCGCCCCCAGGTTCGCCGATCACCAGACTCCCCATTTTTGCATCTCCAAGGCGGGCCCCATGTCTCGGCAGCGGATTCCAGAACACACTACGGAACCGACCCCACAGGCGGATGACTGGTCTTAAGAAACTTCTCACCGACACCCTGCGGAAAAGGCCACCGGCTCGGCGTCAGACGTGCCGCATGCCCGAAACATCCCGGCACAGGAAGGCAGACGTGCCCGACCATCTCTGTCGACACGCATCACAAACGACTCGTGAACGCAACCAAAGCATGCCGCTCTGCGGACCAACCCACGCCGACAAGGCACAGATCCAACCGATCCGGGTCCGTTCGCGGCACACGCGACCGACAGCCGAAGCATCACGCTCATGCTGGTTGCATCGTCAGCGTTCACGCGAATGGGCCACCTCCGCTGATATCGGAGGTGGCCCATGAATCGTGCCCGCAGGAGCAAGCAGTTGCTTCTTGCTTAGGCTTTCGGAGGAAGCAACACAGTGTCGATCACGTGAATCACACCGTTTGAAGCCTCGATATCAGTCGTAACGACCTTGGACTTGTTGCCTTGGCCGTCGGTGATGATCACGTCGCTACCCTCAATCGAGACCGTGAACTCAGCACCATTTACGGTCTTGACGGCTCCGGGTTTCACATCGGCTGCCATCACCTTTGCACCCACGACGTGGTAGGTGAGAATGCCGCTCAATTGATCCTTGTTCTCGGGCTTCAGCAGTGACGCCAAAGTGGCGGCCGGCAACTTCGCAAACGCTGCGTTGGTCGGAGCAAACACCGTGAACGGACCAGGTCCCGAGAGCGTCTCGACGAGGCCAGCCGCTTTCACTGCTGCGACGAGCGTCGAGAAATCTGCGTTACCAACTGCGACATCAACGATGGTGTTGCCCGCCGGAGCGACCGTCGTGTCGGGGGCCACAGTCGTGTCAGTGGCCACTGTCGTGTCAACGGCCGCAGTCGCATCGGTTGCAGCCTTATCGTCTGAGGAGCACGCGCCAAGCGCGAACGCTCCGACAGTGAGCAATGCTGCAATTCGCGCGGTTGTTGCCATCTTTGATGTTTTCATATTGCTTCCTTTTGGTTTGACGGATACTCAGATGTTCGATCGGAGGCCGCTCGCGTGACTGGGATCGGGACACGGCCCATGGCTTTGGATGGGGCTGCTGGAAGCCTCGCTGAGTTCGCACTCGGTCGGCTTCATCACACACTTCGCGAGCGCCGTCCGATTCGGATGCATTCGAGCGATATTTCATTCCTGTAATTGTTTTCAGCAATCAAGTGGCATCCAAAATCCGTTCCCGCAGCGAAGTACCTTGTGTGACACTCGACTTTCTTGACCGAATTGCACCCGAAGCATTCTCAGTACGCAATTCTCCTCAGCATCGCCTCGACGGCGTCCCGAGGAATAGTGTTTCGCTCATGTCAACGACGGACCGCCCTCCGCTGGCGCACCGCGCCTACGAAGGCGACGCCGTCGTGAACAACTCGACCGATCCGGTTGCCCGCGCTTTTATCCGCGGTGATGCCGACGCTTTACGCTCTGTCTATGAACGTCACGGCTCGTTGGTTCACACGCTGTGCGCGCGGACTGTCGGGGGTGAGACCGCCGCCGATGTCACGCAGGAAGTCTTCTTGGCGGCTTGGAAATCAAGAGGCAATTATGACCCGACCCGTGGCTCCCTGGCAGGATGGCTCGTTGGGATAGCCCGTTTCAAGGTCATCAGCCACTTGCGCAAGAGCGGCCGGATTCCCCAACCTACAGACATCCTTCTCGAAATAGCCGCTGATACTTCGCATGTCGATCTGATCGCCGACCAGCTCCTCATCCGGGCGGCGATGAACGAACTGCCGATGCGCATGCGTGATGTTGTCACCCTCGCCTTTTTTAACGATCTCACGCACGACCAGATCGCGACCAAAACTGGGTTACCGATTGGCACAGTCAAGAGCGACATTCGTCGTGGGTTACTTCGTCTCCGGGCGATCATGGAGGCGAACGATGACGGATTCTGACGAACGACTCCTGGCCGCGGCTCGCGGTATTTCCAACGACTCCGTCGGGACACCCGACGAACAGGCATTCGAGCACGCGGTGCTACGCATCGGCAACGCCGCGCGGTCTGGCCTCGCACATGAGTCCCTCATCGCCCCGCCAAAAGATCTATGGCAGTCAATTGCGCTTGCGATCGACTCGCCGATGCACGACGCTGTCCCCGAGACGCATTCGGCGCAAGACCACCGAGTCCGCGACGAGGCTCCCCCTCAATCGGAGAACGTCGTTCCGATTGGTCAACACCGCAGGCCATTCGCCAAGAAATACGCTGCGCTGTTGATCGCAGCCTCATTGATTGCAGTCACAGCTGCCGGAATTCTCACACTCCGCCGCGGCGACACGAACGACACAGTCATTGAGCGTGCGGTGTTGAAACCACTCGGCACGAACGCCGATGGCGAGGTCGCGCTCATCCGCCACAACGGACGCCTCGAACTCAGGGTCAACGCCAAACTTCCCCCGCGTCCTGGGCATTACTACGAGCTTTGGCTCGCCAACCGCAAGGTGTCAGGCCTCGTGTCGCTTGGCCCACTCGAACCCGGCCGGCTCTATAACCTTCCCCCGGGAATGCAGCTCAACCGGTTCCCGCTGGTCGACGTTTCCATCGAAGCCGAAGACGGCAATCCGCTGCATTCGAGCAAGTCCGTGCTGCGCGGCGATCTTGGCGACACCTTGCGCACGGCATAACGGGCTCGCAGTCAGACGCGGTGCGATCATCGTGCAGCCGTGAGAATCGCAATGAACAACGCCAAGACGGGTGGCTTGCCTTGGCCGCCCGTCAGTCTTTGAGCAGCGCCAGTATTTCGCCGACGGAGTGCCCAGCCTCAAGTGGATGACGGAGCTTTCCACGAGCGTGCACCCGGTATTCGCTGCGGCGTCCGACGCGCGACCGCGTGAGGTAGCCCCCCGCTTCGAGGTCGTCGATGATCAGCGTGATGGCGCGCTCAGTAATTCCTACATCGTTGGCTATATCGCGGATCCGAACTGTGCGGTCTCGTGAGATACACAGCAGCACGTGCGCGTGGTTTGAGAGAAACGTCCATTCAGCGATTCATGAATCCTATCGCAACCAATCAGACCGTCAACGGTCTTGACATTAGAAGTCTATTTCTGGTAATACATGACCCATGATCACCACGAGCCACGCAATCCTTGCAGGAAAAACCATTTTGGTGACCGGCGTAGTGAATGAAGATTCGATCGCGTTCGCGACTGCTCGGGCGGTGCAGGCGCAGGGCGGGACGGTCGTGTTGAGCGCGCTCGGACGTGATCTCGAAGCGGCGAAAGCGACAGCGCAGCATCTTGCAAGTGAGTCGACAATCGTGGAAGCTGACCTCACAGATGACGAGGCCGTACGTTCGCTTGAGGTCCAAGTCCGAAACGAACATGAATGCCTCGACGGTGCGGTGCATGCTGTTGCGTTTGCGCCGCGCACCGCGCTCGCCGGCGAGTTCCTTGCGACGGAGTATGACGCCGTCCAACGAGCGTTCCACGCAAGCACGTTCACATACGCGTCACTCGCTCGGGTACTCGCTGCGCTTGCGCCCGCCAAAGGCGGGTCCCTAGTCGGACTCGACTTCGCGGCAGACGGCGCGTGGCCGGTCTATAACTGGATGGGCGTGTGTAAGGCCGGCCTCGAGAGCGTCAACCGATACGTGGCTCGAGATCTCGGACCGCGCCACATTCGTGCCAACCTCGTCGCGGCAGGGCCAATCCACACGCGAGCGGCCGGAGGCATCCCCGACTTCGAACGCCTGACCGATGCCTGGGAAGCACAATCGCCTTTGCCATGGGATCCCAAAGACACCGCTCCGGTGGCGGATGCCGTGTGCTTCCTGCTCTCCGACCTCGCGCGCATGGTCACGGGTGCGATTCTTCCCGTCGACGGCGGATACCACGCAATGGCCGCGCCGTTGCGTTCACCAACGAAGTAGACGTTTGGACCAGTAACTCACCCAGCCTCCGGCCGCAGATCCACGGACCCAAACGCGCCCCTGTCGCGCAAACCACGAATCCGGTCATCGTCGTAGGCGAGGACCGTCTCGAGCAAGGAGCGCTGGTGCTCGCCAAGTGACGGCGCGAGCGCGGGCACCGCGACTGGCTCATCGACGATCTTGATCGGGTTCGGAAGTTGGTCCGCACCGAGTGTGGCCTGGGGCATCCAACGCGTCCGTGCGAGGAATTGCGGATCTCGCGCAAGCGTGGCGGTGTCGTTAACGGGCGCGAGCGCAAAATCGTGTTCGCGACTTGCGCTGACCCATGCCGCAGTCGTTCGGGTTCGAAACACACCACGGAGTTCGGAGCGCAACTCGCGATTGCCTTGAGCGTGGTCCGCGCACTGCTTGCCCGGCCATCGTTCAAATAAGTCGGCTCGATCGATTGACTGACAGAGGTTTCTCCAGAACTTCTGCTCCGAACACATCAACAAGATAAAGCCATCACTCGACTCGTAGATCTGATATCGGACACCCTCCTCCATTCCCGCCGTGCCTGGGGCGCGTCGCTCGTATTCGTCGGATTGGTTTCCGGTGACCTCGCCCTCGGGGCGTTCGTACGCGCGCGCACTCTCAATGCGGAGCCAGTCGAACGCCGCCGCCGCGTCGGCCTGCGCAATCTCAATGTGGCACCCTTCCCCCGTGGACCGCGCGTTCGTGAGCGCCGCGAGAATGCCGAGCGCTCCGTATAGCGGTCCCGCGTTCATACCGATCGAGACGTGTTCGGGAATGTACGCAAACCCATCGTCAGTTTGCGCAGGACGAATAATGCCCGCCCACGCGTCGTACGCGATCCCATGGCTGGGAAGATCTCGATACGGGCCAGTATCGCCGTAGCCGGAAATCGTGCACATGACGATTCGCGGATTCACTTCACGAAGGCGTTCGAAGTCGAGCCCGCGCCGAGCGAGTCCGCCGGGGCGCATCGCTTCGATCACGACATCGGCGCGAGCGACAAGATCGAGGAATACCTCGCGCCCTGCTTCAGTGCGCAAATCGATAACGACACTTTGTTTGCCGCGATTCACGTGAAGGTGCAGAAGCGATACACCGTTGACGATCGGCCATGTCATTTCACGCACGTAGTCACCCGATGGCGGTTCCACTTTGATGACCTCCGCGCCGAGATCGACGAGATGCGTTGAAATCGCCGCCCCGGCGAGCATCGAACACTCAATGACCCGCACTCCCTTCAAAAGCTTCATTGCAGTTCACGTGACTCGCGACGACCGCTGCCAGGGTCGTAACCGCTGGGAATACCGAGCAGGTTGATATTGCCCGGCCCAGCTTTGAGTTCAACGGTTCGACCGATCCAACGACCGTCCGACATTTCCTCCAGCACCCCGCTATCAGTCGACCGAGCGTAGGCGCGTTGTCCGCCTGGAAGTTCGCACACCGCGACCAATCCGCTCGGCGTGGAATCGCGTGCGTACAACACCGTTGCAGCAACAACTTGAGCGCGACCCGAGGGCGAAGCGACAATCTCCCGGTCGGGTTGTTCTCGGTCGACATCCTCCTGAATCGCCGCATAGTCAGGCATGCAAGACGGACCTGGAGTCGTCGAATAGCAGGCAACGACATGTTTCGTCATGTGCATTCCGATACCGTTGACAAGTCCAAACTCGCCCGGCCGATTGCGCAGTTCATCGACGACGCGCCCGATCGAGTGACTCATGTAGTTGCTACTCGGGCCGCCGTGATAGGGCAATCCGCCGGTGCACGTGAGCGGTCGAATATCGTCGCAGCCGATTCCAAGTGCATCCGTTGCAAACCCCAGCGCGGCACTGAAACAGCTGTAAAGATCCAATACTGCGATGTCGTCGATGGTGACTCCGGCGGCACGAAGGGCCGATGTCGCTGCAGCCTCTATCGCGACAGATCGGCCGAGATCCGCACGCCCACCAACATGAGTCGCGTCGCGAGCGAATGCCCATCCGCGCAGATACACGCGGCGTTCGTGGGGAACGCCGAGCGCGTCGGCTTCGTCATGGGTCGCGAGCAACACGCCTGCTGCCATATCAACATCCATGAATGCGGTCATACGTTTCGTGTAGGGCTGAGCCACCATCCGATTTGATACCGACGGTGTAATGATCTCGTCGGCAGTGTGCCGGTCACGAAACCAAGCGTGGGGGTTCTCGGCCGCAACCGCACAGCATCGAGCGAGGATGTGGCCGAGCCTGTTTCGATACGTTGCGAAGTCGGTTCGTTGAGCGGCCAGACGCGCCTGCTCCAACAGTGCGAACGTCAGCCACGCAGGAATCACGCCATGTGCGAGTTCGGTAGGGAGGAACCACTCATCGAAATCGAGCGGAAAAGCAGTGGGATTGGGGTGGGGTGAGCTCCACTTCGGGGACTCACCGTCCCGTCGCATTCGGGCAGTCGTGGCAAGAGCCTCGCCGCCCACGACAAGCGCGACACGACTTTCGCCACTCAGCATTCGCTCGGCTGCGGCGTTCAGCATTCGTTGCGGTGAGGAACCCGCCAGGATCGACACCGAGCGCTCACCCTCGGCGAGTCCGAGTCGCTGGGCGAGGCGTTCTGCTGGATCGTCGTACTGCCACGACTGGCAATGGACAACGCTGAGATCATCGACGCGTTTCAGCGGATCGCGCTTCGACATCGCGTCTTTGGCGGCTTCGAGCGCGATTGCTTGCCACATTTCGAGCGGTTCTGGGGCTGTCACATCGGATCGTGGGTGCCACGTGTGGCGCGCCACGCCGATCACACACGGAGTCCGACCATCGACTTGCGTGAAACGCATCTCGCTTCCTACTTCCGGTTGTATTGGTGCGTCGTCACACCGTCGGTTAGAGATGCTTCACCGCGCCGCGAGCGAGGCAGGTCCGTGCGCGAGTTCCTCCCACCGCAGGCCGCCCGCGTACCGGTGACTCACTCGGCCTGATTCATCCATCGCGAGCAAATGCACCCAGCCATTGTCGAGTAAGTGCCGCACGTGATCATGGGAGGCGATAACAGAATCGATCGCGTCTAGCGGGGCCTCTATGACGACGTTGAGACGCAATGGCTCATGCTGGTAGTTCGTGCCGTCGTGCACCGACTGCCATGGCAAACCGACTCGGAGATCGCCACCGTTACCTTCGAGCACGCCTATCCGACCGACAACGTTATGCAGCGTTTTATTACCAGATCCAAAGTGCGCGTTATCGACAGTCGACGCGTAGTACTGGAGACTGATCCAACTTGCAACCACCATTGGTGCCGTCATGATGAGCTTCAGTACCCCAAAGTCATGATCGGCACGCCAGTCGTAGCTGTGTAAGAACGCCTGGCCCTGCAGATCCGCAGCCTGAGTCCGCTCGCGTGGCGCAACGATGAACGCTCGGCACCCGGCAAGACCCCACTCGGGCCGCACCTGTGCCCAGTCAGACGCCCGTTGAAACACGAGATCATCAAGACCATCATCATCGACCCCAGCGATACCGAGCCGCGGCGCGCGTTCCCTACGAACTTGTTTGCCCGCCTGAGCGAACCAGCCTTCGAGGTGATCGATCTCGCCAAGATGCGACTCAGGGATTTCGGATCGGTCGAAAATACTCACTACATCGACGGTCGTGTCGTGAAGTGCCGCAACGAACCAAGTCGTCGGCGGGATATGAATTCCCATCTCTGCGAGCCCAACGCGGACCTCGGCGTCGTTGAAAATCGCGGCTGCGACGCGCGCGTTCGCCTCGCCGGTGTGGCCACCGCACGCGCCGCAGTCGAGGCCCGTTCCGTATGGGTTGTTCGATGTTGTCGATCCATGCCCAACGAGCAGCACAAGCCGCGCGAAGCCCTGAGCGAGTGACATCGCGCGCAGCGCCCCGGCTGCCATCGCGATACGTTGATCGAGTGGGATCCCAACGTTGGCGTTTGGAGCCAAGTCTGGCCGTTTGGATTCAACTGCCCATCTGGGCAGCCCCTCATCCTCGGGACGCGTCACGGGCCGGCTGCGCCCACTGCCATCGCGGAAGAGCTTCGGCAGATACGCCAATCCGACCGGCCCGACGAAGCTGAAGCATGAGATCGCGCCCATCTTGAACGACTTCCAAGCCCTACGAACGTGATGTTCAAGCTGGCGCCGTTCGATGGCCTCAGTTTGTCGACCGCCAGGCACCGTCTCAGCGACCGTGGCCGCCGGGCTCAGCAACACCGGGCACTGCCCTTCTGGCTCGACGTGGCCGAGCGGCACGTATGCGATCGGGAAGCCGAAGAAGCCTGCGAAGCCGATCGTCGCGACAGTCGGCGCTACCGACTCAAGATGACGGCGCATGACCTCGGAGCGGACGTCGATACAAAAAACCGCCTGAACCGCAGGGTCGGCACATGTCGCGAGTCCTGTCGCTGCTGCCTGTAATGCTCCGCTGGAAACAGTTGACGCGATACGCCGCTGTTCCGCTCGGTCGAAGGCATCCTGGAGAATCAAAAGGTCGGCGAGCGCGGCCCCAGCCTTTGGTGCAGCACCCAACGCCGCGAACCGGCGGCGTTCGTTGTCCCAATCGTCGGAGTGACCGAGCGCACTGAGATGACGATAGAACGCGACCTCCCATGCGAGAGCGATCGCTAGCAGGTTGACGATCGTGTCGTCGTCGCCTCCCGCCAAAACGGCTTCGAAACTCAGGCGCGACGTGTGGGCCGCCCAACCACCGACTCGCAGCAGCAGCGCGTGAGCGTAAATTTCGACCACCTCGGCAGGAATGTCCAACTCGACAATCGCAAGCTCGGCCGCGACCACCGGATCGGACGGTAACGCACGTACGAACGAGCGGAAACCCCGGAGGCCCATCACCTCGGCTGTGCGGTCAATCGACGATTCTGCTCGCCACGCGGCGAAGGCCCCAGCGGAGTCGTCGGCCGACGACCAGCTGGCCTGGCCATCGTCGAAGTACGTGCTCGCCCATGCCGATATCCGATCGACGCACAACCGCGACCAGTCGACGCCCGTGACCACGGCCGCGACTTCAGCGACTGTCGATACTCGATTGGCGTCGACCTGATCCGTCTCAGATATCGCCTGCGCCCGCAGGAGGAAAGCATCAGCGTCGCTCGCAGCACCGGGGTGCGCGCCAAGCGCATCGGTGATGTCGACAAGCGTGATGCGCCCGGCCGCAACCGCGTCTAGGTAGAAACGTGCGGGCAGGGTGCTGCGAATCTCCGCTGCGGTCGCCAGACGAGCCGCGGCGGCTTCGAACGTCAGGTCGGCGAGTCCGAAATACGGGTTGACGGCGACGAAGTTTTCGAGCGGCCACAGCGGGGCGATGCGCCCGCACGCAGCGCGCAGCGCACCAACAACTGTCGCCGAGCTGCGCGCGGGTTGCTCGAGTGTCGTGTTGGGTTGCAATGTTGCTCCGATCACGGAATATTTCGAATGGTTGATCGCGGGGGTGATGGTCATCGAGCGACCTCGGCAGAACTACGCGTTACTCGCAGCGCTCCGACGGCTCGGTCGAAAAGTGCGTTCGCGTAGAGACCGTTACGCATATGGAGCGCGAGAGCACGTTTGCGTGCACTCATGCCTCGTGACGGTTCCAGTATCTGCAATAACACGGCAACGGCGAAGGCAAAGAGCACTACACCGACCAGCACTCCTTCAGCCACGCCGCGTGCCATGCCTTCGGGCACGCTCTTGGCGAGTAGGTGATGCGCCCCGGTTTCGAGCGCGAAGAACGACACCGTGACCCCTAGCGCCATGGCCGACGCGATTGCCGTGCCGAGCAACGATCCGGCGGAGTCGAGCGTGGGCGCCACGATCTGCGTCGTACCAAGGACAAGGATGGCCCCGAGCGCCAACACCATGCGATCGTCGGCGAAGTCGATGCCGAATGCCAGCGCCAGGGATCCATAGAATCCGAGCGCGATTGCGGCGCTCGAGACGACGCGCAGCGGATGACCGAGCCGGCGTGGTACCGCAACCTTGTCAGCCCGGGCTTCCTCGATCACACTCCCCGAGGCGAGGAAAGCGTGCGCCTTGTAGAACGAGTGTGCGACGAGGTGAAGCAGCGCGGCGGGATAGATCCCCATGCCGCACACCATCAGCATGAACCCCATATGGGCGGCACTTGAATATCCCAATGCCACCTTGAGTGAAGGTTGGGTCAGCAGCACAACCGATGCGAAGAGCGCCGTGAACCCCCCAACGCCAATGAGCAAGGTGGTGGCGACCCGCGATCCGTCGAAGACGTACCCCATGCGCAGCACAAGAAACGGCCCCGCGTTCAAGATGCCCGCGTGCAGTAGCGCAGAAACCGGCGTAGGCGTCTCCATGACCTCTACCAGCCATCCGTGCGTCGGGAACTGCGCTGACTTCAACATCGCTGCGAAGGCAAGGCACACTGCGGCGAGCGACAACGAGGCAGGCCAACTACCTGCAGCGATCGCGTCGCGAGCGCCGTCGAAGATCTTGCCGAGGTCGCCGGTGTCGAACTCGCTGTAGAGCAATATCGCGCCAGAGATGAGCAACCCGTCGCTGATCCGTGCCGCAATGAATTTCTTCCGAGCGGCGACAATGGCACGAGGTCGGTCGGAGTAGAACACCAGCAGGCGGTGGAGCGCCAGGCTGGTGGCGACCCAGGCCCCGACAAGCGTCACGAGGTTGCCCGAGATCACGAGGAGCTCGACCGAGGCAAGCGTGGCGAGCAGTCGGCGCAGAAAGACACCATGACGGGGATCGCCAGCGAGGTACGTCACGCTGTAACGGAAGACGATCACCGCCAACAGGGAGATCATCGTGAGCATGACCGCGCTCAGCGCATCGAGGCGGACCCCGAAGCCGAGGCCGGCGGATCCGATTGTTGGCGACTCGAACGGGCCGTCGAGCAATGTCGCGAACAAAGCACCAAACGCAACGACCACCCCAATCCACGTGGCGACCCGCCCGGCCTTTTCGACGCCACGTGGATTGTTCGCCGGCTGGCGCCGGGAGCCGACAGCGACGGTGACGAACGCTGCGGGCGCGATAAGGGCCGCGAAGGTCGCGGCCGTGAGATGAGCATCACTTGTGAACATAGAATCACAATACTAGAAATTTAATACCAGTGTCAAGTTGCATAGGTATCCTGTGTTGGAACTACGTGGCGAACCGCGTCCACCAAATCCTTGACCAGTCGCGTTTGGCATTTCATCGTTGTGGGTAGAGGCGCGGTCAAATGGACCCGCTGCCAGACGCAGCCCCACAAAGGAGAATTACAGTGCACCCTCTCGGAGTATCGATGCGCGGCTACGACCTCAGCGGCGTCCTCGGAGCGCCCGGAACCGTCGAAAAACGGCGCACGGCGCTCACGAAATTCACTCGCACTCACGTTGGCACTACTCGCCTCGTGCAAAAGTTGGCAGAGGCGAATTCTTCAACCACTGCGAGTGACGATCGCCAAGCCGAACAATCAAAGGCGTAACGCGCCCCCCAGCCAGCCAGGTCAGCCAGGTCAGCCAGCGACACTCATTCGGCGCAACGCCGAGGGCTGAATCAACGCTGGCCGGGATCGGGGTCGCCCGCGCCGCAGCGGATGCCCGTGCGGGTCACGAACTGCCCAACGGACCAGTTGTCAGCTGACCAGCGGCGCGAACATTCGAACGTCTCGGAGTAATGACGCCTCAACTGTTTTGAGCGCCGCGACAGCTTCGCCAATCGGAATTCGGACGATGTTCGTGCCGTGCAACGCCACCATTACGGATGTTTCCCCAGCGTGGAGCGCATCGATCGCAGCGATCCCGAACCGTGTCGCGAGCACACGATCGTAAGCAGTAGGAGTTCCTCCGCGTAAGAGGTGCCCGAGCACCGTGACCCGAGTTTCGAAACCGGTGAGTCGCTCGAGGTCACGCGCAACTGCCGCACCGACACCGCCAAGATGGATGTGTCCAAACCCGTCGATCGCGTCGGACTGCACGACAAGATCATCGGCGGTAGCGATGCTGGCGGCGCCTTCGGCCACCACAACGATCGAGTACCGCGCACCCGAAGCGTGGCGGTGCTCAATCATTTGCGCCACTGCGCGTATATCGAATGGTTCTTCGGGAACGAGCACGATGTCGGCCCCTCCAGCCATCGCCGAGTACACCGCGATCCACCCCGCATGTCGGCCCATCACTTCAACGACCATGACCCGATCATGGCTCTCAGCGGTCGTGTGCAATCGATCGATCGCATCGGTTGCTGTCTGCACAGCAGTGTGAAATCCAAACGTGAAGTCCGTGCCGTCAAGATCGTTATCGATCGTTTTCGGGACGCCGACGACGCGCACACCGTCGTCGGCAAGACGCGCGGCGACACCGAGCGTGTCCTCGCCACCGATGACAACGAGCGCATCAATCGCGTCGCGTTGTAGCGTCGCGCGCAGCGCATCGGAACCTTGCGCGGTCGAGAACGGGTTCGTGCGCGAGGTGCCCAACATCGTCCCGCCCATCGTCAGCAACCCCCGCGTCGTCGCCTGATCGAGCACGACGGATTCGCCTTCGATCAAGCCCTTCCAGCCGTGTCGATAGCCGATGAACTCATCGCGGTGCACCGTCGTACCGCACCGCACACACGCGCGGATGACCGCGTTGAGCCCCGGACAGTCTCCCCCGCCGGTAAGTATTCCAATGCGCATTTTGTCTCCGATTCTTCATGCCAAGCCATTCTGCACCCGGCGCTCGCACAGACTCGCGCCGAACGCAGCCAACTCCCAAGCACCTCCAGCCGACCACACAATGACGCATGACGCCAGAGCCAAAGGACCCGGAGCGCCGAACCCGGCCCCTCGACTCGTTGCGTGAATCTCGATGACGGTCATCTCAGATGTCACGACGGCGTCGCGACCCTCAGGTCATTGCCAAGTCGTGACCTTGTGCTCTGGGCTCGCCACCGAGCACTCCGGATACTTACGCCATGTCACCACAAACCATTCTCGTCCCGCTCGACACTTCCGAAACCTCGACGCGTTCGATTCGAGTTGCCAAAGCACTCTCGCGCGCGGCCGCCGCCGACATCACGTTGATGACAACGCGAGTCGTCGACGACGACTCATCAGCCCTCTTACGGCTGGAGAAGGTGGCCGAACAGCACAACGTGATCGCACCGAAGTTCGTCACTGTGTCGCATTGGATCCCGGCCGAAGCAATCCTGGATCTCGCCTCCGACGACCCCGAAATGCTCGTCTGCATGACGACGCACAGCCGCAGCCCTGCCGCGGCCCTTGCCCTCGGAAGCGTCACTTCGACGGTCATCCACTCGATGCGCCAACCATTCGTGCTGGTCGGACCGTCGTGCCAAACGTTGGACTCGTATGCCACGTTGCTCGTTGCACTTGACGGTTCAGAGCACTCGGCCGAGATCCTCCCGTTCGCGATCGAATTCGCGGCAGCAACCGGCCTGCGAGCGCAACTGGTAATCGTTGATGACGGTCACAACGTGCTCGCCAAGAACGAATCGTTACGCATGGAAATTGAGGCGGATTTTGTCGAGGTCGAACCCGCGCTCGTGCTACAGGGCGACCCCGGCGAGGCGCTCGTCGAGGCGACCCGTGCCACACCGAATGCCATCATTGCGATGGCGACCCATGGTCACAACGCAATGGCCCGACTCGTCGTAGGCAGCGTGACGTCGTGCGTGGTCCAGCGGGGTATCGCACCCGTCTTCACAGTCCGTCCGAAGGCCCTCGCCTGAAAACACCGAAGCACACTCGCGAGTGCCGAGCATCATCGTCAATCCGGAGGCAACGGCACAACCACAACCGGACATGGCGCGTGGTGCACGACCTGCGTACTCACGGAACCGAGGAGAAGACCAGCGAAACCGCCGTGTCCACGGGCTCCCACAACGACAAGCCGCGCATCCTTCGCCGCCGCGATAATCGCACCAGATGCCGAGCCTTCGAGCAACACACCGCGTGTCGAGACTCCAGAATCGACGACTGTCTTCATGACATCATCGAGTATCTGCTGGCCAGCCTCCTGGAGTGGTTGCGCGTCGAGTGCATATCCGTAGGAACCGATCATCGCGAACGCGGTCAAATTCCAGGCATGCACAACGACAATTTCGCAATTGCGCAAGCGGGCCTCGTCAACGGCCCACTGCAACGCAGCGTTTGCCTCAGGCGAGCTGTCGACACCAACCACGATCGTATTTTCGCTCATGCGGACACCGCGGCGTGTGCTGCGACCCAGTCCCGAAGCCCATTGCAAAATGCGTCGGTGGCCGCCGCGAGATCAGCATCGCGGCTCACCTCGACAACCACGCACGTGAGGGCTTGTTCGACCCGCGCTTGGGGCCCAGCCCATTCTTGCGTGAAGCGCAGATCTTCGATTGTGATAACTCCGACGTAGCGGCCACTGCATTCGACAAAACCGACAATCTGCCCGCAGCTGTCGAGGTGCGCGATCGCGGCTTCGACGGCAGAGTCACCCGCGACAACTGCCGGCTCGGCGTGTGCACGCCCTTCTTCCCACGTCGCCGCACCGCCTTCAACCCACATCGACGTTGTCTGTTCGGTGCGCATATATCCTCCACGTTCGCGATCAGGACTCACGACGATCATGGCTGAACGATGGCCGCACCGCCCAGAGTCGAAAGTCACCCCGCGCCCGGATTCGCAGTGAGCCCGAAGCGAAAGGTGAAGCCGTCGCCATACATCGGGAGGCGCGATCTCATGACGTTCTCCCCTACCAAGACTCCCAGGACCTACGCGACACTGGCGGCCATGATCAAAACGGCACGACCAAGACGGGGCGACCAAGAGGGCCCGACCGAGACGGGGCGACCATGCGAATCCTGATCGCACTCGGTGGCAACGCCCTGCTACGAAGGGGCGAAGCGCCCGACGCCGCACCGCAGCTTGCACATATCGTCGAAGCCGCGCCCGCCCTCGCGCTACTCGCGAAACAACACGAAGTGGTGTTAACGCACGGCAACGGGCCACAAGTTGGATTGCTCGCATTGGAAAGCGCGAATGATCGCGGACTCGTCCGTCCGTATCCGCTCGACGCGCTCGTGGCTGAGACGCAAGGCCTCATCGGATACTGGCTGCAACAGTCGATCGCCAACGCAGGACTCGACCGACCGATTGTGAGCATCGTTACCCAGACCGTCGTCGACCGCAACGATCCCGCGTTCGCGGCACCAGAGAAATTCATCGGAGCGGTGTACAACAATGCCACCGCCCGCATTTTCGAACGCGACCGTGGTTGGACCATGCGACGCGACGGCGATGGTTGGAGACGGGTCGTTGCCAGCCCCGCGCCGATCGAGATCGTTGAGACGCCGGTCGTTCGCGAGCTACTGAGTCTCGGCACCACGGTTATTTGCGGCGGCGGTGGCGGCGCCCCCGTCGTGCGCACGGCAACACAAAGCGGCGCACCGCTCGCTGGCACAACGCTCTCTGGCACAACGCTCTCTGGCACAACGCTCTCTGGCACAACGCTCTCTGGCACAACGCTCTCTGGCACAACGCTCTCTGGCATCGAGGCCGTTGTCGATAAGGATCACGTCGCCGCGATGCTTGCGCTCCACCTCCACGCGGATCTACTCGTGCTGCTCACCGACGTGCCCAACGTGATTGCGGGGTATGGAACCGTTGATGCAACACCCATTCGAGCGACAACCGTCGAAGCGCTCGCTACGCAATCGTTCCCCGCTGGATCGATGGGCCCGAAGGTAGAAGCCGCGAGCCGTTTCGTGAGCGAAAGTGGTCACCCGGCAGCTATCGGGGCGCTCGGCCAGCTCGCAAATGTCATCAATGGTTCCGAGGGCACCCGCATTACGGGGCTCGCGGCGTCGAGCGAGGCCAACCTCTCATCGCCCGCCCACCACCGTCACAACGAACGGTGTAGGAAGCTGTGATCGCGGCCGCCGATGTCATGGTCACCCAAAGTGGAGCGGCGCAGCCGACATCGTGTTGCTCCCGTATGAATCGAGCGACCAGGTGACGTCGGATGTGCTCGTCGAAGCACCCGCCTCAGGCAAGCCCGTCGTTGCGACCGCATTTCCGCATGCTCGTGAAGTGCCAAGCGATGTAGCCGCTGCGAAGCTCGGTGTTCACTCTGAAGTCGGCACACTACGCCAGGTCATCGTGCATCGTCCCGGGCTCGAGTTGTCGCGACTCACCCCGAGCAATGTCGACGAGTTGTTGTTCGACGACATCCTTTGGGTGAAACGCGCGCGCGAGGAACATGACGCATTCGTCGGTGCACTCGAAGATCGCGGCATCGTTGTCCATCACTTCGACAAGTTGCTGGCTGAGACATTGCAAATTCCCGAAGCCCGCGACACCATGCTCAACAACCTCATTACACCTGAACGCGTGGGCCCCGGGCTCATCAGTGCACTGCGCGACCTTGCCGATGGCATCGCGCCGACCGAACTCGCGCGCTACCTCATCGGCGGGGTTACGAAGTCAGATGCGGACAGTCTCGGACTGCACAGCCTGACATGGAGCGCCTTGCACGCCGACGACTTCGTGCTGACACCTTTGCCAAACCACTTGTTTCCGCGTGACAATTCCTGTTGGATATACAACGGCGTGTCGATCAACCCGATGGCCAAGCCCGCCCGTCAACGAGAAACGCTGCACATGCAGGCCATCTATCGTCACCATCCGTTGTTCGCGTCCGCAAATTTCGAAACTTGGTACGGCGGCGACGACCGCGACCATCTCCCCGCGTCGATTGAGGGGGGTGACGTGCACGTCCTTGGTCACGGCGCAGTCATGATCGGCATGGGTGAACGCACGACACCGATGGCCGTCGAAATTCTGGCGAGCGCGCTGTTCGCCGCGGGTGCGGCGGTACGAGTCATTGCGGTAGAACTTCCCCGCTCACATGCATTCATGCACCTCGATACGGTGATGACC
>JBBRPC010000062.1:0-17541 GCA_038228615.1 Acidimicrobiia bacterium
GCACAAACCCCGAACGGTTCAACCAAAAACCGGTCCCACTCAAACTCCCCACGCAGGCATGGATCAACGACCCCAGCCGCGAAGCACTCATCCAAAGCTAAATCAAGACACTGGTCTCAAAACCCTTGACAAGTTCCGTACTGGGAAACCATTCGCTACCGAGCGTCGTACTTTTCGGTCGAGAACAACGCCGACCCGCCGAACAAGCCGCAACGTTCCTAAGCGTGCCATCGTCGTCGGACCGAACCAGGCCGACCATTTCGGCAGGAGTCCGCCGTCCGCGACCGACTGCAAGTAGGCGAGCAGATCATGCGGTATTGGTTGCACAGCCCCTGCCGTGAGCGGTAAGGGTGCGTCGATGAACACCAACGCGTTTGACCGCTGGCGAAGTTCCTCCGCTATCAGAGGCAGCAACAGTCCCGCTCCGCTATGACCGACGAGAACGACGTCGCCGAGCGGGGTTGCTTCTGCCGCACGAACCGCCAGCGACTGTGCTGTGCAATCAGCCAGCGAGGCAAGCAACGACGGCACCGCAACTTGATGACCGCGCGAGCGGAATTCCGCTGCAACCGGGGACCAAGTCGCGGGTCCAACGAAGGGACTATGCACAAGCACAGAAGTGGCAATGCCGCATTGTTGCCCACGCACACCGCTCCAGGCGCGTAACAGCACTTCTCACTCGACTGATCCCGCCGTAAACCGCGATGACGCTCAGTGGGAATTCCAGCGGGCAGCCACGACAGTCAACCTTGAACAGTAAGCTATTATATTCAAGGTTATCGAATAACATAAATTAAGGAGCGACCTTGTCTCGGCTTGTTCGTTGCGAGTGGTCACCGAACCTCGTCTCCGGTCTTGCTCGCCACGACCGTCAGGGTCGTGAATATGCCGCCTACATACCCGATCGCCTCGCGGGACGCGAGTTCCGATTCGATGGCACCGTCGCGGCGGATATTTCCGATGCCGAGCGGGCGATCGCCCAACTCAACGGCGAAGCCAAAACGCTCGTCGACACCGAAGCGCTAGCTCGGCTTCTGCTGCGCGCCGAGTCTGTGGCGTCTTCCCGTATCGAAGGTCTTGAAATCGGCGGCCGCAGACTCCTACGCGCTGAGGCCTCACTCGATTTGAACGACGGCTCCACCGATGTCACCGCAAGCGAGGTGCTCGCCAACATCAACGCAATGCTCTGGGCGGTGCAGACGGTCGCAGAAGGAACCCAGATCACCGTCGATCAGCTTCTCGAAATACAGCGCAAACTTCTCACTGGCACATTCATTGAACACCACGCCGGCAAAATTCGCGCTCAACAAAACTGGATCGGAGGAAGCAGCCACAATCCCTGCACGGCCGCATTCGTCCCCCCGCCGGCCGAGTACGTTCACGACCTCCTTGACGACCTCACAACATTCGCGAGCAGCGACGACCTCCCGCCCGTAGCGCAAGCCGCGATCGCTCACGCTCAGTTCGAAACGATTCACCCTTTTGTCGACGGCAACGGGAGAACGGGACGCGCGCTCATCCACATGATCCTTCGGCGACGAGGACTCGCCGTTCGGGTTCTGCCTCCAATCTCCCTTGTACTCGCGACGCGGTCACGCGACTACATCAACGGGCTCGCGGCAACCCGCTACAACGGGCCACCACAGAGCGAAGAGGCACACGCGGGAATCAACCTCTGGGTCGGACAATTTGCTGCAGCATGTCAACGAGCCGTCGCGGACGCCACTGAGTTCGAACATCGCGCGGACGCCCTGCAAAACCAATGGCGTCAACGGGTTGGTTCCGTTCGAGCCGGATCGGGTACGGACCTACTCATTCGAGCTCTCCCGGGCGCACCCATCGTGACCGCAACAAGCGCCGCGGCGATCATCGGCCGCACGTACCAAGCCACAAACGAAGCGATCGACCGTCTCGTCGAAGCCGGAGTCCTCACCAAGGTTACGGTCGGACGTCGCAATCGCGCGTTCGAAGCCGCGGAACTCATCGATGCCTTCACTGATCTCGAACAACAACTCGCAAGCCCCGACGGCAACACGAAGTCATCACCACCATCTCGCCCAACGCCACAGAAACGCCAGCGGCGATGAATGACCGGGCGGCGCAGACGTGTGATCGCGAATGAATTCGTCGCGAGCAGCTACGTGACTACACATCCGCTCTCATCGGCGCAGTAACGGATGTTCATGCAGAGCACGCTTCGCGCACTGACGCGCTACAAACGATTTCTGACTGTTCCGGTTAGCCTGCGACGAGTTCGCAGTGATTTGGATCACCGATCGTGTTGGTGCCAAATGACGTGATGCGGCCGCGACAATCATTTGCGGCTGATCGAGGGTCACCGAAACCTGGATTCGTGTTATCAACGACGCTCGAATCTGTGAGCGCGAACGATGCTCCAACTCGGTTGAGGATGCCGCCAGCCTCCGGCCCGCCATTGCCCGCGTCGAAGGTGTTTCCCACTACCCGAATTGACGTCGCAGTCAGGACCCCGCCATTGTCGATACCACCCGCTCCCCCAGGGATTTGCTGGTACACATTCAGCGATCCCGCGTTGTTGCGGATCGTTACGTCACGGAGATGGGCTTCACCGAAGTTTTCAAATGCACCATTCATCTCGTTGTTGTTCTCAGTCGTTGTTCTCGTCATCGACAGTCGTGCTTTTAAGGGTGCAAGGTCGAAGTTGTTCACTGCTGCGCCGCTCGCTCGGTTCGGAACCAAGTTGCGGATTGTTGAATCAGTGATGCTCATTTCGTTCGTGTTCCAAATCTCGGCATCGCCACCGTCGACTAGCAGGTGGTCGATTTGGGCGTAGCCGGAGTTCACGATCGATCCACCGGTTCCGTAACAGATGCCGTTGTGGATGACAGCGACGTGCGACGCAAACAGTTTTGCAGAATTCATTATCGCTATGCACCCGTAGTTGCCGCCACGGCTGACGCCGTCGAATGTCGCGCCGCGCAACACCGTGTGGCCAATCGTGTCCGTTCTTCTATGGCCAAAACCACATTGTTGGTGATGTCCATTATTCGATCTCGGTCTCGTTTATGACGTTTCCGGTTCGTTGCGAAGGTCATCGAATGCGCCGACATGGACATTGCCCAACGTGGTGCGAAACGCTTGGGCTTCTGGTGGTCGCGCACTCTCATAAGTGCGTTCGAACGCACGCATCAATGTGCTCGCCGCAGCCTTTTGCAACATCGCCCGCGATCTCCGCAAGAACGACTCGATACGAACACGATCCTCGTCTGGTTGCCCGGCTTCAACGAACGGTGCCCAAATCTCGTCGACGAACTGCATCGTTGCCGCAGTCGCGACCGTCGCAGCGGCGTCGGCCATCGCCGTCGCGATCTCGAGTGCACGAGACGCGGGTACGCCCATTGCGACTGTGTCGGAAATGAGCTGCAGCAATGATCGTGAACCGACAAGCCAACCCTCGTCGTGCGCATGAATTAGGCCACACTTCTGCGCGGCCGTACGGATCCGCGCATTGCTGACAAGCCCAGGAACGATCGCCTCGATCTGCTCAGTGCTGTAGATCACGGGACGTTCATCCGCGCTCGACGCGACGAGCGCATCATCCACACCCAGCACCGCGGTCAAGCTCTGACCAGATTCCCA
The DNA here is from genome assembly GCA_038228615.1 of Acidimicrobiia bacterium. Taxonomy (GTDB): domain Bacteria; phylum Actinomycetota; class Acidimicrobiia; order IMCC26256; family PALSA-610; genus F1-120-MAGs023. Next base: position 3,619 of record JBBRPC010000062.1, read on the forward strand.
TGCGTCAAATAGGTCTCGGATTCCAGCGAGCGAGTACCCGCGAGCTTGGAGTTGCCCGATCGAGTCGAGACGCCGTACGTGGGAATCGTCGTAGTAACCAACCCTCCCCACCCGTTGCGGCGGTGCCAGCACGCCGACCGCCTGGTATTCACGAATCGTGCGCGAAGCGACACCCGTTCGAGCGGTCAGTTCATCGATTGTCAGCGAACCCGAACCCACAGAAGTTCTCCTTGCAATCGCCAGACTCTATCGTTACAGTAAATACCGTGACAATAGAAAATGTACCAGATGACGTAGCTGAACTTCAAGCGCGGCTTCTCGAAGCCGCCCGGATATCCACCGGCGCACCGACGCTGCAAATCCGTGGCGCATTCACGCCAATCACTGGCGGCTTCGACTCGAAGATCTACAGCGTCGAATTCGCCAACGCACCAACCGCGCTCGACCGGGCCCTCGTGCTTCGAGTGATGCCCGACACCACCCGGGCCGCGCACGAAATCGCAGTTCACCGAACGCTCGCCGATCAGGGTTACCTCGTGCCAGCCGTCCGTCTCGCAGACCCGACGGTTGCCACACTCGGCTCGCCCTACATGCTCATGGACCGAGCCCCTGGCGGGCCGTTGCTCGCGAACCTCAGTTTGGGTCGAGCGATCACGATCCTCCCGCGCATACTCGCGACGCTCCCGAGCATCCTCGCGACATCGCTCATCGAGCTTCATCAGCTTGATCCCGAACCCGTGCGCGCCGCACTTGCAGCAACCGGAATCCCAAAACCGCAAGGAACCGCATCGCTGCTCGCCCCACTGCTTGAATCACCCGGCGTCGCGCACGTCAAGACGCTGCAGCGCGCAGTCGAGTGGCTCCAAGAACACGAACCGCCCATCGGACGCGCCGTCGTTTGCCACGGCGATCTCCACCCGTTGAACATCATCGCGATCGGCACCGACGTCACCGCGATTATCGACTGGACCGGTGCTCGCCTCGCCGATCCGGCATTCGACGTCGCGTGCACTGCAGTCCTCATCGGACAAGCGCCACTCGCAGCACCAAAACCCATCCAGCCGATACTGCGCGCGATCGGACGTTCACTCGCCCGCCGTTTCGTGAAGCAGTACCGTAAAAAGATGCCGCTCGACGACGCCCAACTGCAATGGCATGAGGCATGGCAATGCACACGTGCACTCGCAGAAGTCGCAAATTGGCGACTCGTCGGCGCCGAAGCTCACGCGCACCCATTCGAGATATCGCTTGCGGGGCTCACACGACACCTCCAGCAAATCACCGGAATCGAAGTGACACTCCCGCCCGCAAGTCGTGTAATCACCGAGCATGCATAGCCGACTCTCTCATCGACACGACACGAGCGCGGGCGCGGGCTGCGGTCGCACATCAGCCGAGATCCCCTCTTGGCACGTGCTCCTAGGAAACAGTGGCGAGTGTTTCTGGTTCCGGCGGGAGCGCTGCGATGATTGCGTCGAGATCGGCGTACTCAGCGTTGTCGATTTGCGGCGCTTTGGCTTCGCCGACTTCTGACCAGTCGGTACGCACGATCAACCAAGCACACATCCCGATGAACAGGCATGCCATCCCAAGCCCGAAACTGAGGCGCAACCTGTCGTAATCGGCTCCCGGTGGCGCCGCAAAAAAGATCGGTACGACACGAGCGCGAACAACGACCGTGTCGGACACGACCGAGATGCCGCACGGGTCGCCGCGAAAACATGATGCTTGCGAACGACCGACCTCACTCGGAACCACCTGCAACCGAGCGCGGCCCGAGCCGTCACGACCAACCACGATCGGCACCGACGGTCCCGGCAGTCCACACCGCGCGCCGAACGCGTCTGGCGCTCGACACATCACTGCATTCACGATGGCACCCGGCGGGAACGCGAACACGTGGACGGTCACCGTCGCACCGTCGAGTGGAATCGGTCCGGACGGCGTCACCGTGATGCGGCCCGCTGGCGCGATGGCATCAACGAATATCGTCTGAAGCGCGCTCTGTGTCGAACCATCGACCGAGTGAATCGCGACCGTACACGGCGCGGATGCTGCTCGGCATCGTTGTGATCGGCGGCGTGCGTCGCCAAAGTCTTCCCGCACGAGGTACTCGAATCGAGCAACGCCCTGCGCATCGAATTGCACCGGAATCTCGTTGTCGCAGCTACCAACGGCGTCACGGCATTGGCGCGCAAACCCCCGCGCGTAGGGCGCAAAGCCTGTGACACGCAGTCGCAATACCGTCTCGGGCGAGAGTTTGTCTGCAACGGCATCAGCGTCCGGGAACGCGTCGCGGTCTTGGGCTTCCATCAGAATCTCGTCCGTCAGCAGTGCTGCGGTTGCAGCGCGTTGCGGCGCGAGGCAGAGGACGGAGAGCACACCGATACCAACGACGCACATACCCCGCCGAACGAGATACGAATGCCCAAACCCCATCGCGCAAACCTCAGTCGCGCCGGACAGACGGGTCGGGCGGCGGAAGGCGGTCATCGAGGTGGCGGTTCAATGTGAGGATTCTGCCAATGATGGGAAGTGTGAGCACGTTCAGGCCATGGAGTATCCCGACGATCAGCAGAATCCCACCAAGGCGGGTTGTGCACGCGCGCATCTGACTCGCGTTCACCGTTTCGCTCCAATCGTGCGCCGGTGCAAAACGCACATTGAAAAGAATGAACGCGAAGAAGATCAAGTAATACGCAACATCCATCAGCACGATGAAACTCTTCCCGGTGCGAGGATTCGCGCGAAATACATCAGCTGCGTAGCTCTTTCCAAAACGCTTGATGAACGGCCCGAGCCACACCGCGAGAAACACCATCGCGGCGAACCACATCAGTTCCAGAACCCACCAATCCATGATGAACTCTCCTTTTTTCTGTTCGGTTGTTGCCAGAACTATCGCGGCGACGACTCCGAAAAGACAGCCGATCACCGATGATCGGCGACGCCGTTGTTGGCGCAGCCGACGATCTTCTTCAATGCTGAGCGCGACGCGCGCAAAAAGGTCGGCACTTTCATCGAGTGCACCCGCCTCACTATTGAGCGCAGACCGAAGCCGCTGTTCCACCGCGGTCATCGTGCGCCTTCGCTGTCGTCGGCTTCGTCTCGGAGCGCGCTTCCGAGCCGCAGTTCGAGCGCTGCGAGACCTCGTTGAAGATGCGTCTTCAACGAATTTCTGGAAATACCCATCGCCGCGGCGATGTCATCGATGCCCATCTCTTCGTAGTAGCGCAGCACCAACGCGTTGCGTTGGCGTTGGGGCAGATCACGCAGGGCTTCGATAACAACGAGTTGCTCCTCTTTGAGTTCCATCTCGTCTTCAACGCTTGCGCGACGATCGTCGAACGGTAGGTGATGACGTAGTGATACCAAACCACGGCGATTGTGATCGCGAGCGAGGTTCAAGACGATCGATCGGAGGTACGCGGCGGCCTTCGACACGTCATGAATGCGATGTGCCGAACGGGCGAGACGAATGAACGCCTCTTGCACCAGATCCTCTGCGGCATTGCGGTCATCGACGAACAGTCGTGCCAACCGAACGAGTGCTTGACCTTCCTGTTCGAACAGCATGCGTACGAGTGATTCGGCGTCGATCGTGGCGTCCGACGACAGGACGGGCCGGCGCGGTTCCACGCGCGCCCCGACGGGGAACATTTCCGACATACGCAGCGGAGCGAGGAACCCAATGACTGCCATCTGCTCGACAGACGAACAACCCACCGATCGCGGGTGACACGCCGCGACAATTGCGGCCCGAACTCGTGCGCCGAGCACGTCGTCGTTCATCCCGGGATCCTTACACAATCCGTGATCCGCCGTGCATGACCGGTCGACGTGACAAATCCATGCGGGCGCGTCACCCTTCCCGGCGGTCTCAGACGTCTGTTGCAATAGCCGGTCGTTGTGATGCGTCGCAACGCTTGGCCGCCAGGAAACTCAGAAGTTCTATTCACTCACTCAGCGGAGGAAAACCATGCATATTCGAACCATTATTGTCGGGGTGGTAGCGGCAGGGGCCGTCACCACCTCGGCCCTCGCAATCAGCGCCGAACGGAGCACCGCGAACACCCCGTGGGCGACTGCAGCGATGCACAACGCGTCCGGCACTCGGATCGGGACCGTCTCTTTCGCGGCCGACGGCGCTCGAACTGCAGTGACCGTGCGAATCCCGCTCACGAACAACGTGGCGCCGTCCGCGTTTCACGGAATGCACATCCACGCCAACGATGTGACCACCAATGGCGATGGTTGCATTGCCGATCCGACACAACCATCAAACACGTGGTTCGTGTCCGCCGACGGTCACTGGAAACGGACTGCGACAGATATTCACGGCCAACACGCCGGTGATCTGCCGAGCCTGTACGTCAACGCCGACGGCACAACCGTGATGCGGTTTGTCCTCGACAAACTCACTGCGGCCGAGGTCGTTGGAAAAGCCGTGATCCTGCACGCAGGACCTGACAACTTCGCCAACGTCCCGGTTGGAACGGCAGACGACCAATACACCGCTGGCCTTACAGCGTTGGCCAAGACACAGGCGACCGGAAATGCCGGCGACCGCGTGGCGTGCGGCGTCATCGCAACCGTCACAACGTAACAACCAAGAGGATTACAACTTGTTTGCGGATCGAGCGTCGTAGCGCCGCCATGCACCGCGGCGCTGCGACGTCCGCAACGAAGGTCAAACAACGTCGGGCGGGTATCCCGAGGAGTAACCCGATTTGACCACACAATCACGCACGCACACGCGCCGGGAAAGACCCTGCTCGGAGGATTCAGACGAACTCTGCTGGCTTCGAGGGCTTCCGTGTCAATACTCCTCGTCGCAGCGTTGGTCGATGCATTTCTGCGAATACCCGGATCTCGACCGCGACGATCACGAGATACAACGCGGTGGCGGTCCCGGCTCTGAGCCACCCAAGCTCCAGCAACTGGCCGGCGACGAGGAGCATCGACAACCCGGCCAGCGCTGCGAAAACGATCCGTAGCGCGCGCGGCCAATCCGTACGTGCCATCGCCAACGCGCCCAGGATAATCGTCGGAAACATCACCAGACCAGCGCCTCCAAAACACGCCAGGCTCAGCAAGACCACGATGATTCGCGCCGGGATCATCAACGCCTTCCAACCGCGGCGTCGACCAGCCCAGAGGAGGCCCGCGCCTGCGTATGCCGCGGTGAACGCTCCGACGATGATCAGCGTCCCGCTCCAGGAGAACTCCGGATCATCGCTCACGAACCTCATCCAGGCACGAAACGCTGCCCCAAACGCAGCTCCGCCGATCGCACCGACCATCAGGCCGGCCAAGGGCAAGAAACGAGATGGCCGGTCGTCCGGCACGATGTCACTACTGGGTCGGCCTAGATGCGTTGTCAGCGAAAGATCATTCATATATCGAGACTGACGAAACAAGGCGCGCTCGCGGGTGACACGTCGGCGCTGGACGCACATCGACGCCGCAACTTCGGCACGCTGCGTTCTTCGGAGCCATCGAGCGTGCAGAAAAATTGTAAATTTCCTCGATGGCTTCGTCGGACGCGCACCCGCGAGCCATTGCGGTGCCAGCGATTCATTGCGAAAAAAACGGAAGGTACGTCAATGAAGGAGGACCCGCATCGCGATGCTGAGCGCGGGCTGTGGGAGTCGGTGGGCGCGTCCCCGTCGGAGCGGCGTGATCATGTCACCGACCGCGTCATTGCATTCCTACAAGCCGACCACGTCCACTGAATTCGCCTCGATCGTCCTCAACGGCATCTCGGCCGACCTACGGAAATAACACGGGACTATCAGTACCGTCCGATCAGGTTGATGCGGACCCATCCCGCGGATTCATCATGGATACCAGGCCAAGGAGCAAGCCGAGGAGCAACAGCAGGGAGCCGGGGAGGTCGAGGATCACAGCGGTGTTATGCATCTTCGTCAGCGCACCGATTCGAGAGCTGTCACCTTCATATCCGAATGCGCCAATGGCTTCCATCACCAGACTGGCGGATGTGAGGCCCAGCCCCCAAATGACAGCTCGACGTCCAGTGCCGCCGATGCGGGTGGGCTTCGGCGTAGGAAAGAAGCGCGCGATGGATATGCACAGGACAAGTAGCGGTAGCGCAACGGCCATGTGACGGGCAGCGTGCCTCGGGTTTTCTGAACCTATCTGCGAGGCTCCAGCGGACAAGGCCAGAATGGCGACGATCGTAAGCACCACACCTATGAGCAGAACATATTGCCGACCTCGGATGGGCTGCGGGGTTCCGGTCTCGTTCGAATCAGTCATCGTCATCGTCCTGGCTCCTTTATGAATTTCGGTGGTCTCCTATGCGGACGAATGAATCGCGCGCACGGGTGACAGGTGGACACATCAACGCGGACATTCGCCGCGCGCAATCCACCATCGCGAACACCGCGACGTTCACGTCTGAGACAAACGTGACAGCATCGGGGTAGAGAGGCGGCGTTCGGGTGGCGCTCGTCCAAGCATCGGCACCGAACTCCGTGTGTGCACCGTGGAATCGACAGACCACATCGCACCATTGCGCGTTGTTGCGCGCCGCAGATTCAAGCCTGTGGTACGCGGGTCTGGTTGCCATGATGATTGTTCATCCCGCCGGAACGAGGAGAGTCGCTGGCGAACTCATTCCGGCGGCGTTCAGCGCAACGACTGATATAAGTAGGGCAGTTGGGTTTCGTGTCCCGTAGTCGAGCGTTGTGCCGGTGATGCCGGTGATGTTCACCTGGAATGTGAAATCGCTAATCGTGACGGTATAGGAGTCGACCGGTGGAGTTGCGGACAGCGGCGGGCTCCACGTGATGTGCAAGAGGGCGGGGTTCGTGACATCGCGAGTGACCACGAGACCAACAGGTGGGCTCGGAGGCGAAAACGCGATCGAGATAATGGAGGACGCACCGAACCCAACGCTGGATTGCGCCTGCACACGAATCAAACAAATCGAACATGTCGCACTGGCATGCAGGTTGGTCGTGGTCGTCACGGCCGTCCAACTCCCGCCATTGTCGAGACTCTTGAATACCCAATAGTTGATCACTGGTTGATCCGAAGCTGGCGCGTCCCAAAACACGGTCGTGCCCGATGCTGTGAGATTCGGCGGGGCGCTGGGCGGTGCCCAAGTGGACGCGGTTGCTGAGGCACTCCAATCGCTTGGACCCGCGGTGTTGTGCGCCCGTACGCGCAACGTGCACGTATCGGTGACCGACGCCAGACCGCATCCAAACACGCTCGGCGACGTGACGTTGGAGAGCACGTTGGTCGTCGCGCCTCGCACGACTTCGAGGTCGTAGCCTGATACCGGGGAACCATCAGTTGGTGCAGACCAGGTTGCAGTGAGATACCGGTTGAGCGGACCCGGAACGGCCGCTAACAGTGTGGGGACCCCTGGTAACGGAGTGAGGTAGTCGAACTGTGCGAACGCCCCGAGCCCGACCTCTGACGCAGCGGCGATTCGCAACAGGCATGCCGTACAGGTCGTCAGCGCGTTGAGATTCGAAGTTGTCGTGACAGGGCTCCAGCTCAATGCCGCGTCGATACTTTTCTCGACGATGTAGCTGAGGATCGGACGATCAGAAGCTGGTGCGTCCCACTCGATTGCATCATTGCCAAGGATACGAACGTTGAGGGGCGTCCCGGGGAGCGCCCAGGTGGATACAGCGGTGGGGTCGCTCCATGGGCTTGTGCCCGAGGCGTTGACTGCGCGCACTCGAACGCTGCACGAGGCCGTCGCCATCGTGATTCCGCAACCAAATGTGTGCGGTGATGTGACATCCCTGTAGACGTCGATTGACGACAAGTCGGTGATCTCAATGTCGTATCCGGCGACGATCGCCCCACCGGTGGGCGGCGACCACGTAGCTGTGAGATGGCGTGGGGACGGACCGGGTGCAATGTCGAGCGCAGTCGGGGTGTCAGGTAGTGGCGATGCGTCATCGGTGCGGACGGTGATGGTCGCCGAGTCGTCGAGCAACGCGACGCTTGTCGGTGCCAGGTTCGAAAGGGTGACGTTCGAAAGGGTCACGCCAAACGACTCGTCGGGTTCGAAGGAAGTATCGCCGTTTACCTTGAGCGCGATTACGGCGTTAGTTCTGCCCGCCGCGAATTTGATCCGTCCCTGGCGGTGGACAAAGTCGGCGCCGCTTGTGGTGGTACCACCGATCGATGAACCGTCGAGGGTCGCGTAGTTCACGAACACATCGGTTGGCTGCGGATCAGACAATGTGATGCCGACTCGAGCGGTCGTGAACCCGATGTCGCCTTCGTAGATCGTCGAGTCGCCTATTCCAATCGTTGGAGTAAACGCGTTTGAGTTCGGATCGTCGTCGCGGATCGTTACTGTGGCTGTGTCATCGATCAACGCGACTCCGGCGCTCGTCGGATTCGACAGCACCACGCCGAAGGCCTCATCACCGTCGGCAATTGCATCACCAATGATCTTCACGGCAATGAAAGCGTTGGTCTTGCCGGCCCTGAACTTGATACGCCCGCTTCGAGACACGAAGTCTGCACTGCTCGTGGGGGTCCCTCCCGTCGCAGTGCCGGTAACCGTGGTGTAGCTCACAAACAGGTCGCTGGCTTGTGGGTCGGAAAGGGTCAGCACCACGCGCGCAGTCGTGAACCCATAGTTCCCCTCGTACACGACGGCGTCGCCGATGCCGACCGTCGATGGCGTGACTGCGACGGCGACAGTAGCAAACGCCAGAGGACTCGCCAAGACGGCGAGACCAACCATGATTACGGCAATCCGAGAATGAAACATTGCGCCTCCCGATGGTGCAAACGAATTTGTGTTCTTGATGAACGCTGCTTGCTCTTGTGACAGACGATCGAGACCTCAACGCGGGTGACAGCCGAACAAAGACCAACGGCGCGTGCGGTGAAGCGTGTTGTTCTGACCCTGTCGCGTTGAGCCTGCGAACCGGTTCACTCGCTCTGCACGGGCTCGATGGATGCAACAGCGTGTTCGCAAACGCACCGACGGGGTGGGAACTGACCAGTCCGGTGGCTGGGCGCGAAAATGTTCGCCTTGTCGGAACCGTTTAGGGTCTCAGGCGCGACAGTGTGAGTGTGGATTCCGACGCCGTTGGCCCTGAACGTAGCGATGTGCAGCTACTGAATGCGGTGGGCGCCGGGGACCAGGTCGCGTTACGCGAGTTGTACGAACGTCATCAGGCGTGGCTTATTGCCCGGCTCCGGCATCGTTGCGCGGACCCTGACGTCGTAGATGAGTGCTTGCAGGACACCTTTGTTGCTGTGTGGAAGAGCGCCTCGAGCTACGAAGGTAACGGTGAAGTCGCCGCGTGGATTTGGGGAATTGCGATTCGACGCCTGATTGGTGTGCTGCGCAAGCAGCCGCGCCAGATCGTTTTCGCACGTGATGACACGGTGATGGTCTCGGCTGAAGAACATGTGCTTTCGGGTGTGCAATACGGAGACCTGGCCGGGGCATTGAGTGGACTATCTCCGGAGTTGCGCGCAGTCGTGCAAGCCACCGTGCTCGACGGGTTGACGACGCGTGAAGCGAGTCGACTCCTTGGAATACCGGCAGGAACAGTGAAGACGCGGATGATGCGCGCTCGCCAAGAATTGAGAGGAGCGTTGACATGAACACGGAATGGCACGCATCGGATCAGATGCTCATCGAATACTCCAACGTACATTGCGATGTCTCGACGGCATATTCCATTGAGGCGCACCTTGAACGCTGCCAAGGATGCCGCGGCACGCTGGCGCGGCTCTCGGGTTCGCGACCGGAGCACGCCGAAGAGATCTGGAACCGCATCGCCGATGTGATCGATCGCCCGAATCCACCGGTGTTGGCTGGTTGCCTCATGCGCTTGGGGATGCCTGAGCCCTGGGCGCTGCTCACCGCGGCGACCCGAGCAATGAGCGCAGCATGGGTCGGGTTGCAAATACTCCTGATCGGCGGCGCAGTAGCTCTCGCGCGCCTGGGAGCGGGCCCTAACGCGTTCACACCATTTTTGTTTTTTGCTCCGATACTTCCCGCAGTTGGCGTTGTTGTCGCGTACCACCCCCGGTTCGATCCGGCGGCAGAGATCACGGCATGTTCGCCTATGGCAGGGGCGAAGCTTGGCCTCACGCGCATTGTTGCTGTGTTGAGTGTGACATTGAGCCTTTTGTTTGCAGGTTCTTTGATCGTGGGTCACGGTTGGATAACCCTCACGTGGATCTTGCCCACGCTCGCCGTCGCGGGCGCCACGTTGGTGGTCGTGACGTTGATCGGCGCTGAACAAGCATCGCTTGTCGTTGTGGTGTTGTGGGTAACAACCTGGTTCACGTTGTACGTCTTGCGTTCCCCACAGGGTCGATTCGTGAACTTGGTCAACGACGGATTTCTGGGCGAACGGCAGTGGCTCTGGGCCGGCGCTTGCCTGGTGATGGGCGCGGTTGTGTATGTCCGGCGAGATCGATTTGAACTCGCGTTGGAGCTTCAACGACAAGGAATGTCATGACATCAGTCAAAGTACACAACGCAACTCGTCGATTCGGATCGTTCGTAGCACTCGATGACGTGACCTTCTCCTTGAGTGCTGGCATCACCGGATTACTCGGCCCAAACGGCGCAGGCAAGACCACGTTGTTGCGCGTCCTCGCAACCGTCGCCGCAACCGATGCAGGATCAATTGAACTTCTTGGTCGTGATCCACGGAACGCGCAATCGCGCGTCGATATCCGGCGCCGACTCGGGTACCTCCCACAAGAACCCGGGTTTCATCGTGAGTTCACGGCCTTCGAATTTGTCGATTACGTAGCGATACTCAAAGAGATGGTGGACCGTAAAGCCCGTCACGACGAAGTGCGCCGCGTGCTGGCCGCCGTAGGTTTGGCCAACGAAATGAAGAAACGCATTCGCAATATGTCAGGCGGTATGCGCCGACGCGTCGGCATCGCGCAAGCGTTGCTCGGCAGTCCTGAACTACTGATCCTTGATGAGCCCACTGCTGGCCTCGACCCCGAACAGCGCTTGCGGTTTCGTGAACTACTCACTGCACGGCGAGGCCACACCGTGGTGTTATCAACCCACCAGACCGACGACATCGCCGCGCTGTGCCAGAGGGTAATTGTGCTGCTCGAAGGGCGCGTGCGATTCGATGGGACCCCGCCCGAACTCGCTGCGCTCGCGCACGGCCGGGTCTGGAACGCGCTTGAGCGCGACCCCACTGCGCAACTCGCGTGGGTCACAGGCGACGGGATGGTCCGCCACCTCGGCACACCGCCCGCTGGAGCGGACGCGGTACCGCCAGCGATTGAGGACGGGTACCTCACGTTGGTGGGCTCGTTGCACGCGCTCAGTAGCGCACCGGAGAACTGATCACTATGGAGATCATTCTGATCGTTGCGGTTGTTTTGGGTATCTGGAAATTCACGACACGCGGCCGTAGCCGCCAAATTCCATCGTCCGGCGAGGGATGGGGTGCGGCCAAAGTAGGCGCAGCGGAACGATCGAGTCTCGTTATGGGGGCTGCAGTGCCGGCTCGAAGAGTCGTCGTGACACTGTGGTCTGGTGAAGCTCGACGTTGGATACGCACCGCCAGTTTCGCGTTGGCAGTGGCGTTTTCGATGATGAATTTCTTTGTTCTGGCAATCGTCGGCGACAACGATTTGGCCGTTGCGGAGGTGAGCTGGTTCGCGGGTTGGTTCCCGCTCTTTGCCTGGCCGATTGCCGGAATGGTGCTCGTCGGTGTGCACTTTGGCGCGACACGAGCTCGACGTGATCATGCCGAGGAACTCTTCGACTCGCTCCCTGCATCGCGTGAGACCCGCGCGTTCGGTTGTGTGTCGATCGCGGTCGTTGGTGTGATCGTTGCAATAGTTTTAGAGTTCGCATTCTTGATTTGGCTGTGGAGATCCGCCATCGTCGGTACTGTCGATGGTCGCGTGTTGCTCGAAGTACTGACGGGGATTTCGGTTGTCATCGGCGCGGCATTTCTTGGCCTGATTTTTGCTCGACTCTTGCCGTGGCCCCCTGTGCCACTCGCGTTGCTCGTCCTGATCGCGCTCGTCGATGGGAGGCTCATGGAAGGCACGAAGCAATGGTCAAAACGACGATGGGTCAGTATCTGGCCAGGCTTTCCAGAAACACTGGCGCGTTTCGATTCGCGTCCGGTGACCGTGCATCTTCTCTACGTGGTGGCGATGACCGCCATGTGTGCATTCGTCGCCCGTTTGCTGTTTCAAACAAATTGGGTTCGGGGTATCTCAGTTATCATGAGCATCGCGGCCGTGATCTCGCTCGCTGTCGTCCAAGATGCCCGCACGAATGCGTCGGACGCGCGATCAGTCGCGCTCGAACTGCAGCAACCCCGCGACCACCAGGTGTGCCGTACCAGCCGCGGCGTCGAGGTATGCGCGTTCAAGCCGTTCGATGCGTGGCTCCCCGATTGGAACGACATAGCGCAAGGAGTTCGCGAAAACATTCCGGCCGAGCGACGCCGCGACACCGTCATCATTCAACAACTCAACACCATGGATCTCACCAAGCTCGACCCTCGCGTGCTCGCCGCAACTTCATCGATTCCCGACGACCCGCAGCGCGAATCTGCGGTGCTGATCGGCTTTGACCGTCTCGAGTCTTATGACCATCGATTTGCGTACGCGGCATCGCTGGCCGAACACGCCGTCGGGCTTCCCTACGCGACCGCAGGATCACATACCACGTGTACGGCAAGTGGCCAAGCTCGCGGTGTCATCGCACTATGGCTTGCCGCTTCGGCGGTCGATGAGGGCGTTGCCAAACTGGCTAAAACACCGGCGCCGCCGTGGATGCCCGCTGGTTACTTCCACGGAGATCAACAGCAAACGTTCGTCGTGCCCTGGCGCAGTGAATCTTCCTACACAACTGACACCGTGGTCTGGGAACCAGTCGACATTGCGCTGGCGCACGTTCTCGCCAAACGGCCTGTGCGTGAAGTACGCGCCTTGGTATCGCTGCACTGGGATGAACTGTTGAACCCAAACCACGGACGCGACGTGATGCGCACAGTCTTCGGGATTGAGCTCCTGCAGCCTTCGTCTGGTCTCGAAAAATGCTGACGCCGTTGACTCAATCGGTCGAGGTCGATCGCCGACGCGTTTGGTCGGACCTCATCCGGGCAGTTCTGCGGGTAACGCCGATTTCATATGTTGCTGCAACATTCGCCGCGACGATTGGGCTCTTCCTGGTCGCTTCGCGCGGGGCCCACGATCCGGCGCAGCTCCTCACGGTTGTCACACTGTTGCTCCCCATGGGCAGTGGCCTCGTGTTCACTGATCGAAGCGCGACGACGACCGCGTCCGTCGTCGTGTCACTTCGCGTCCGGACCTCGGTGAGGGTGTGCATCATCGTTCTACTGCTCGCGATTGCTTGGGGGGTCACAATCGTTATGGCTCGGACAGTGATCGAAGAGCCAATCGACGTTTGGCGGTACACCCTTCACCTCATCACATTGACTGGTCTAGCGACGGCACTTTCGCAACGCGCCGCGCGCCGCGATCCTGGATCTCTCGTCGGTGGGCAAGGTGCCGCGGCAGTGTTCGGCTGCTTCGCGATGACGAAGGCACTCGCATTTCGGTTTGCCTGGATTCCTGATATCGGCATGCCTCAATCACCAGGAACGTGGTGGGTAGTGCTCGGGGTTTCGCTCGTTGCGCTATGGCACGAAACGCGCGACTACGTGATGCCTTGAAAACGTTCAAGACGATGCGATTACGGCACCCAAGCGCCGGTCGCGACAACCAACGGTTGCGCGACCTCGGCGTTGTGTTGCGCAGCGGTAGTGGCGTCGCCCCCTGGCGAATCGTAAAACAAGGTCGTATTCGACGCCATCCATCCCGCGCACCCAGTACCGGGGTCGGTGCACGGCAAACTCGACGTGATGTATGAGCCGCTGCTGCCGTATGCGAACGCGTCAC
>JBBRPC010000063.1:0-17304 GCA_038228615.1 Acidimicrobiia bacterium
AGGATGCTGCCACCTGAGCCGAGGAGCCGAAGCGACGAGGTGTTGTATTCGTGACCGCGTAATGTGAGTTCCGCGAGCAGTGGGCGCGCGCTGGCGTCTCCGACCAATGTCAGAATGCCAACTCGCTCGCGTTCAACGAGGCGTAACACGAGATGCATATCGACACTCGGTGCTGTGTACAGCACGAGTGACGCGCCGCCAAGCAACGCGCCAAGTGCTCCCCATTGCCCGCTCGCGTGGGTGAGCGGACCCAACGACATCATGATGCATTCGCCGGGACCCTCGACACCGGGTGGCAAGAACGGACGGATCCGTTGATCCGGGTTCGCGAGCAATGCGGCGCCGATCTCATCCGGGTCGGTGAGGGGCGGTCCGCCAGGGTTTCCGCCGCCAAGCGCGGCGAAAAAGATGTCGTCGTGTCGCCACACGACGCCCTTTGGCGCACCGGTCGTACCTCCGGTGTACAGCACATAGTGATCGTCGGCCGAACGTGCCGCAAACGCTCGCTCCGGAGTACCGCCACGAACAAATTCCTCAAATGGGATCACTTCGGGGTTCAGCGATGTTGTCGACCCGTCGTCGACCGCGATGAGGAGTCGTCCGACAAGTCGCGACGCATTTGCGACGACATTCGTCAGCGAACGATCAAACACTAAGGCGGTGAAACCTGAATCGTCGGCGAGGTAGTCAAGTTCGGGAGCCGTGTAACGAAAATTCACGTTCACCGGAACGACACGGAGCTTGTAGACACCCAGCATGGCAACGATATGTTCGGCCGAGTTGCGCATGAACAACCCAACGTGATCGCCGACCTCGACAAACGGGGCGAGTGCATTCGCGAACCTATTCGCCTGTTCCTCCAGTTCGCGATAGGTGATTCGTGCGTCGCCAGCGACTACCGCGATCCGGTCGGGAACAGTGTCGACAACGCGTTCGAACAGGTCGGCGAGATTGAACGGCACTCGCGAACGATACATTCACCTTGTTCGCACGCCAAGGAACGGTGATCATCATGGCTTCGCCCTCGATTGGAATAGATGTTGCACAATTCCTTGTGCACGACGATGGTTTCGTGCCGAAGAGTCGTTACCTGTCGAAGGAGTTTCTCGCACTCGAATCCGAGCTGCTGTGGAAGCGCGTATGGCAAATTGCCTGCCGCGAGGAAGAGATCGCCACCGTAGGGGCGTTCTCGGAATATGTGATCGGCGACCAATCCGTCATCGTGCTTCGAACGGCCGACAAACGGATCGAGGCATTCCACAATGCTTGTCTCCATCGCGGCACCCGCCTTGTTGCCGGCAACGGAACGTTGGATGCGACGACGATTCGATGCCCGTATCACGGTTGGAAATACTCACTCGACGGTACCCTCACCGAGGTTGTTGATCGCGACGATTTCCCCGACAACGCGTTCGCGAATCGTCAAGGTCTCGCGCCGGTTCGTTGTGAAACGTTCGGCGGGTTTGTATTCGTGACGCTTGCCGAAGATAGCGAATCGCTGCTGGACTTTCTGGCACCGCTTCCCGCGTTGCTTGCGCCATACCGTCTTGACCAAATGCGATTTCGGTCCTACCGGTCTACGGTGCTTCCCGCGAATTGGAAGGCTGTCGTCGATGCGTTCAACGAGGGCTATCACGTGCAGGGAGCGCATCCGCAGATCCTGGCTTGGACCGACGACGTGTCTATTGCCTACGAGCAGTTCGAAACGCATGCCCACTACGGTCGACTTCCCGGTGCACGACGCGAACTCCGCCCGAGTCCGCGTCTGGGTCTTGCATCTGGCGAATACGACGAAGGGGAGATCCTTGCGTCGCTGGTCGCTGGTCTCGGCGGCGCGTTCCTCGGCGACGAGCAGGCGCTCGTTGCCGAAGTGCGTGCGGCAGCGGCTACGTCGGGCGGATCGATGCTTGGGCTGTTTCAGAGCCGTCGGCGGGCATTGATGGTTTCGCGCGGCTTTGACGTCTCTGCGTTCACTGATGACGCATTGACGAGTGCAGACGACGTTTTTTGGTTTCCGAATGTTGTGGGCCCGATCTACCCAGGTAGCACGATTTTGTTTCGGGTGCGACCGAATGGGATCGACCCCGACTCGTCGATCCAAGACACCTGGGTACTCCAATGGCCCGAGCCAGGGGCTGAGCGCAGAGAGTTGCAGCGTCGTTTCACCGACGATTGGCACGATCGCAGTTGGGGAGAGATCACCGAACAGGACTATCGGAATCTGGAACGAGTACAAGTTGGGATGAAGTCCGACGGTTTCTCGGGGTTGCGGCTCAATCCGCGCCAAGAAGCCAACGTGCTCCATATGCATCGGGTCATCGATCGGTATTTGCAGCGATCGATGGACCTGTAGTGGAACGCCCGTTGAAAGTTGCACTCGCGCTCGGTGGCGGGGGCGCACGCGGCTACGCGCATATTGGAGCGATACAGGTTCTCAACGAACGCGGGGTGGAGATCGTTACCATCGCGGGGAGTTCGATGGGAGCACTCGTGGGTGGACTGCTCGCAGCAGGGAAGCTCGACGACTACACCGCGTGGGTAGTTGGGATGTCGCAATTTGACGTGTTGCGCATGCTCGATCTTTCGTTGTCAGCGCCTGGTGCGATCCGCGCCGGAAAAGTATTTGCCCGTGTACGGGAACTTCTTGGCGATGCACTGATCGAGGACTTTCCAATTCCCTTCACTGCGGTGGCGACAGATCTACTCGCTCGTCGCGAGGTGTGGTTTCAGCGTGGTCCTGCCGATATCGCGATCCGTGCCTCGATAGCTATCCCCGGCGTGTTCACGCCGGTGTTACTCAACGGAAGGATGCTGGTCGACGGAGGTGTGATGGATCCGATACCGATTGCGCCGACGGCGTCGGTACAAGCTGATGTCACGATCGCCGTTTCACTTGGAGGCGAACGGCGCGGGATCCCCGACGCAGTGCCGGTTCGTGAGAGTGCTGAGGATTCCCCGGCCGAGGAGTGGGCAGAGCGCTTTCGGCGCGGCGCTGCGTCGCTGCTCGACCGGGATCTTGTGCGGTCGTGGATAAGTCGCTTCGGGTCCGGTGCAACTGGAAACGAAGAATCGAGAGGTATAGACATGACGGCAGGTATCGAAGCCCCGTTCGACGACCCCGACCATTCGACGTACGCGAACCTCGGACGTTTCGACGTGATGAACCAATCGTTGGAAGCAATGCAGAGCGTTTTGACGCGGTACTGCCTTGCGGCACACCCTCCCGATGTGATGGTGACGGTCCCCAAGGATGCTTGTCGAACGGTCGATTTTCACCGTGCTCGCGAAATGATCGAACTCGGGCGCGCGCTGACAACTGAAACGCTCGATGCCAGCGGAATTGATGGTCTGATGGCTTGAGCACTGTTCTTTGTCGCTCGGCCGGGGGCTCGCGCTAGACACTGGGCCATGGAACATGTCCGAGCTCCGATGGCTGCGACGGTCGTTGCGATTCAGGTGCAGGTCGGCGACGCCGTACGCGCCGGTACCGCGCTTGTCATCGTCGAGTCGATGAAGATGGAACACATTGTGATCGCGCCAATCGATGGTGTCGTGCGTGCGATCAATACTGATATTGGTGCAGTCGTCGGTGCGGATTCGGTGCTGATCGATCTTGAGTCCGCTGTCGTCGCTGCCCGTGAGCGCGAGACACAGCGCGAGCAAATAGATCTCGATGTCCCACGCCCCGACCTGGCCGCGTCGATCGCGCGGCACGATCTTGGGCTCGACGCCCACCGTTCAGAAGCCGTCGCTCGGCGCCACGCATCTCAACAACGCACCGCAAGAGAAAACATCGACGACCTGTTGGATGTCGGGAGTTTCGTCGAGTACGCCCCGTTGATCGTCGCTGCACAACGGCGGCGGAGATCATTCGAAGAGTTGGCGGCACGCACCCCCGCAGACGGCCTCGTGGGTGGAATTGGCACGGTCGATGGCGCGCCGACAATTGCAATGTCGTACGACTACACGGTGCTCGCGGGTACTCAAGGGTTGTGGAATCACAGCAAGAAAGACCGCCTGTTCGATCTCGCCGAACGGTTGCGTTTGCCGGTGGTGTTTTTCACCGAAGGTGGGGGAGGCCGACCTGGTGATACCGATGGCTTAGGGGTCACCGGCCTTGATTGTCTGGCCTTCAACTATTTCGCGCGACTCTCGGGCCTGGTTCCACTTGTTGGAATTGCTGCTGGGTATTGCTTCGCTGGCAATGCTGCGTTGCTTGGATGTTGCGACGTGGTGATTGCGACAAAAAACTCCAACATTGGTATGGGCGGTCCTGCGATGATCGAAGGCGGTGGTCTCGGTGTCTACGAACCGAAGGCGATCGGACCAAGCGACGTGCAATATCGCAGCGGAGTGATCGATGTTCTGGTCGACGATGAAGCTGAAGCAGTCCGGGTCGCGAAGCAGTACCTCGCATTCTTCAACGGTCCTGTTGCGGAGTGGACTGCGGCCGATCAACGAACATTGCGTCACGCGATCCCGGAAAACCGGGTGCGCGTGTACGACGTTCGCGCAGTCGTCGATACGCTGTTCGATACCGATTCGGTATTGGAACTGCGGGCTGGATTCGCGCCTGGAATCATCGTGGTACTCGCACGAATTGAAGGGCGTCCGGTCGGGGCAGTGATCAACAATCCGGCGCACCTCGGTGGTGCGATCGACAGCGATGGGGCCGACAAGGCCGCCCGATTTCTGCAGCTCTGCGATGCGTACGACCTTCCCGTGCTCTTCCTGTGCGACACACCTGGCTTCATGGTCGGTCCTGAATCGGAAGCGACCGGCGCGGTACGTCACATGAGTCGATTGTTCGTGACCGGCGCCAATCTTTCGGTGCCGTTCGCGACGGTCATCCTACGGAAGGGATACGGGCTTGGTGCCCAATCGATGGCTGGAGGGTCGTTCAAAGCGCCGCTGTTTTGCGTCGGGTGGCCGACCGCGGAGTTCGGCGGAATGAACATCGAAGGTGCAGTCCGCCTCGGTATGCGCCGCGAACTTGCGGCGATCGAAGACGAAGATGAACGTGCGGTGGCATATGCGGCGATGGTCGAGCGCATGTACGCAGTGGGCACAGCCACGAATGTGGCGACCCATTTCGAAATCGATGATGTCATTGATCCAGCTGATTCGCGCCGTTGGATTGCGACGCTGCTCACCAGTGTTGCCCCGACGCGGCGACGCGAGTCGAAGCAACGACCGTTCATCGACACCTGGTAACCGCATAGCGCCCCGGCACTCATGAGATGTTGGGTGGTCGGTTCAGGATAGCTTCGCCGCATGAAATTCCCCTTGGAAGGCCTCGGCTTGTGGTCCGGCGAGCTGCGATACGGCGATCGTGGCGCAGCTGCGACGGCCGCTGCAGAGCTCGATGAGCTCGGCTTTTCGGCCTTATGGATCCCCGATGTAGGAGGCGATCTGTTCGCTGTTGTCGAGTCGTTGTTAGGCGCGACGAAGCGCACCACGATCGCAACGGGAATCCTGAACCTTTGGATGCACGCTGGCGACGAAACCGCGGCCCAACACGCAAGGCTCACCGCGACCTGTGGCAGACGGTTCCTGGTAGGAATCGGAGTGAGCCACGCGCCGCTGATTGACATGGCCGAGGCTGGTCGGTATCGCACGCCACTCGCAATGACGCGTTCGTACCTCGACACCCTCGACGCGGCACCGATACCGCTATCGCCCACAGACCGAGTGCTCGCAGCCCTCGGTCCGAAGATGCTTGAGCTGGCCAAGAACCGCACCGCCGGCGTGCACCCGTATCTTGTCACCCCTGAACACACTGCGATCGCGCGTGCGGCTTTGGGGATTGGGCCGTTGGTCGCGCCGGAACAAGCTGTCGTATTAGAAACCGACGCTTCGGAGGCGCGATCGATCGCTCGGGCGCATCTGGCCATGTATCTCGGACTCCCGAACTACGCGAATAACTGGCGCCGTCTTGGCTTTACCGAAGAGGACATTGCCGATGGTGGCAGCGACCGTCTCGTCGATGCGCTTGTGGTCTGGGGCGATGAGGAAACGATCGCGCGTCGGATCTCTGAACATCGCGACGCTGGCGCCGACCATGTGTGTCTGCAAGTGCTCAGTTCACCGACGGCGAACGTCGCGACGGCTAGTTTGCCGATCGTGCAATGGCGCCGATTGGCTGCGGCATTCAACTGAGCGATCCAGACCATTCGCCACGAGTGCCGTTGGCGTGCACCCGCACGGACGCGGCGTTGTGGGCTATGCCGGGGGAGTGTTGAATTGCATCATCGCGAACACAGCTCCCTGTGGATCAGAGACCACAGCGAAACGCCCGATCTCGATATCCATCGCTGGCATCAGCACGGCCGCGCCGTGTGATGTCGCGGTTGCAACCGACGCGTCGGTGTCGACGACGCCGAAATACGGGAGCCAATGTGTGGGCACCATGTCGGGGACGACAGCAGGCATCGGCATCGATCCGGCAACCGTGCGTCCGTTGAGCTGGAGTTCGCGGTAGTTCATCGGGTTGGTATCGGTGGTTGCCTCGAGACCAAAGACTTTCGTGTAGAACGCGAGCGCCGCGTCGAGATCGCGCGCGTTGAGTTCGTTCCAGCACAATGTGCCAGGCTCGTTCACCAACTCCGCACCGATGTGTTCACGCGGTTCCCATATGGCAAATGCTCCACCCGTTGGGTCCATCGCGATGGCCATGCGGCCAGCCGTCATCACATCGAACGGTGGAGCGAGGATCGTGCCACCAGCGGCTTCGATGTCTTTTGCGGTGGCGTCGGCATTCGCGACGCTGAAGTACGTGGTCCAATTCGGCGGTGACGGGTCTTCCGCCATTTTTGGACCGACCGCGCACACCGACTTCCCGCGCAACGAAAAGATTGTGTAGTGAGCAGCGTCTTCACCCTGATCTTGCGCCTCCCAACCAAACAGTGCGTTGTAGAACGCGACTGACTGAGCAATGTCGGTACTGGAGAGATCAACCCAACTGGGTGTTCCCGGCTCGTAACGCGTCATTTCTGCCATCTGAAACTCCTCTATCTCGATGTCCGCGTACCTTACGGCGAGGGTGCGACACTGGACAACCCCCGGCAGGGCTTCGAGGTCGCTTCGAGGGGCAACCGGTGTGGCCCGCCGTAGTGTGGCGAGATGGCGACAACGAATGAAGCGCAGTTCGAATTCTGGCAGGATCTCGCACCGGGGTGGCTCGCGTCCGAGGATCACACAGAGTTGGTGTCGGGATCTTTCGGGGTCGCCGCGATGGAGCGTCTCGGATTGGGCCTTGGCGAACGCGCGCTCGATATCGGTTGTGGGTCGGGATCGACAACAATCGCGCTCGCGAGCATCGTGGGTCCAGAGGGTGCGGCCCTTGGGATCGACATCGCGCCAGCGATGGTCGACGCAGCGCGACGACACGCAGTCGCCGTCGGCGTAGAGAACGCGACGTTTGCCGTTGCCGATGCGCAGGTCGAAGATGTTGGCGATGAAGTGTTCGACGCTGCCTACTCACGATTTGGTGTGATGTTTTTCGCCGATCCGTCGGCCGCCTTCGCGAATATCCGTAGGTCGCTGCGTCCAGATGCGACGTTTGCATTCGCTTGTTGGACGAATTTGTTTGCGAATGAGTGGATGTTCGTGCCGGGAGCTGCGGCGATCAGCGTGACGGGAGCGCTTCCTTCAATGCCGAAACCTGGCGAACCTGGGCCGTTCTCATTGGAAGATCCCGACCACGTCAAGGCACTGCTCGAGGAAGCGGGATTCCAACAGATCGAGGTGACACCGCAATCCAAGTCGATCGCAATTCCTCGCACTGAGATCGGCTCGCTGGTGAAGCTCGCGCGCCGTGTCGGGCCGGTACGTGAGGCTCTTCGCACCGCCGACGAGGCGACAACCGTACGCATCGATGAGGCTGTGCACGCGGCGCTCATGGAGCGCGTCGAGCGCGACGAGCTGCGACTCGGGGCTTGCGCACTCGTCGTGAGCGCGCGGACATGAATATGAACCGTGCACCGTTGACGACTGCAGTATTCGACGATCTGATTGCAGTACTCGGTGAGATTCGCGATGGCTACGTCGGATCGGAGGAGCGTTTCCAAGCGCCGATCGACGTTGCTGAGGCCTACCGATACACGTTGCAGGTGTTGTCCGCCGCGTCGGAATTGTTCGTGGAAGGCGATCCCGACCATCCACGGTTTGCTGCGATTGTGTCACCTGCCCGCAAGATGCAGGGCGACAACCCCGACGCGATCTATCACTACGCCCGCATCCGCGGTGACCGTTCATACCGGATCACAGGTCAGATGGCAGACGCCTGTTACACGTCGTTCACAATCCACGGTCCTGCAGTCGATGGTGGCATGGCGGGCCCGCTGTTGGGCGATGTGAACAACCGCGATTTTGACGTTGCGCCAGATGGCTCCTACGCGCTCGTGTTGAGCGCTGTCGAGCAGCCCGGAAATTGGTTGCGTCTCGATCCCGGCGCGCACGCCGCTGTGGTGCGCACCTATTTCCAGCGTCCCGTGTCGGTGCAGTGTGACCCGTTTGAGCACGTGAAGATCGCGATCGAGGTGCTCGACGGCGTCGCACCGCCGGCTCCGCTGACCGATGAGTTGCTGGCGCCGCGCATGCGCGAAGCCGTCGCCTTCATACGACAGGCAACGCTCGGTCAGAATCTGCCTGGCGCGAGCGTTGGTATCCCGTTTGTTGCGGAGGAACCCAACACGCTCCCGGTGCCGTTCAGCTTTCGCGATTCTGGATTGCCAGTACCGGGCGCCGCCGACATCGTGTACGCGATGGGTCGATGGGAACTTGGCGATGACGAAGCATTGGTCATGACCGGGCGGCTTCCAACAGGCGTGTTCGCGAACGTCATGCTTTGGAATCGCCAGATGCAGACCCTCGAATATCGGCATCGCACCACATCACTGAATCAATCCCAAATTCGTCTCGAGCCCGACGGCTCGTTTCGCATCGTTATCGCCAATCGAAATCCGAACGAACATAACTGGCTCGACACTGAGGGTCATCCGACCGGAACGATCTTCTGGCGCTTCTTGTTGCCCGATGTGGATCCGGGCCCGATTGAATGCAAGGTGATCGCGCTCAGCTAGACAACCTCAGCTCGACCACGCGGGCGAGTTCGTCGATTGCTTTGGCTATCCGTCGTTGGCGGGTCTCGTCGGTCTTGGCGCCTTCGATCGACAGGACGTATCGTTTCTTGGCGCTGTTTGACAGTTTTGCAAACGCCTCGTCCGCTGACCGGTTCTTCGAAAGCGCCTTGTGCAAGTCGACAGGCGTTGTCACCTCGCGTTTTTCGGTATCGAGCACGATCTCTACGGTGACGCGGTCTCCCGCCGTAATGCCTGCTTTGGCGCGGTTGTCGGCGCTGACTGGGATCATCGCGTTGCCGTCCATCGATCCGATTGCACTCGGATATGTGTGTCGGTTGATCGTGACTTTGATCAACGGGCGCTTGCCTCCGCCGAGCTTTTCGAGCACCGTTGGTGGAACTTCAATTCCGGTCGCCGTCTTGCCAGCACCTTTAAGTATCGCAGTAAATTTCATATTCAGACCAAATTATCAGCGGCGCGGTTTGTCAGCGTGGGCCGAACTCAAACATCGTGACCGGAGATGGGGTCGCTCCGAGCGCTCGATAGAAATCGAGGGCGTGGATATCTTCGTCGTCGGCGGCAACAAAGACTGTGTCGATGCCGCGTTGATTCGCCAGCGCCCGTAGTTCCTGAACCAGGCGACGACCATGGCCGAGTCGTTGCTGGTCTGGAATCACCGCGATGTCGTACACGAAGACTTCAGACCGTTCGGCCGCGGTCATCATGAGCGTATGAGCGATGAGACCACCGACAACCTGTTGTCCTTCGAACGCGACGAGTGCCCAGAAGTCGGGACGCGAAAGGAGTTGGTCGATGTAAGCGTCGGAGAGCAACTGTGGGTCTGCCTCGAAGACAACTTCGATCAGTGCGAACAGCTTCCGCGCGGTGTCCCGGTCGGCGGGGAGCAGCCGCACGACATGAGCCTCACCACCCACGTTTATCGTGTCTCCGCGAGATGGACCTTGAGCGCCGCCGCTTGTTGTCGAAGTTCGCGGGCTGCCTCGTGCTGACCCAACGCCTCGTAGTCGGTCGCTGCGTTGAGGCGCTCTGCGACTTCGGCGGTGACGATGCGGATGAGGTCCAATTCCGTCAGTTCTTTGCGTGCGACATCGCCTGCGCCGAGCCCGTGGACGGCGCCAGCGATCGGACCTTCGATGTTGCCGTCTGGCGCAACGATCTCGTCCTGGCGTTCAACTGCCTCCGCGTTCGCGATGGATCCCAACGCGGATCGAACGGCTTTGACTGCCATTGTGTCCCGTTCCTTCATCGATTGCCGTAACGCTGCCTGGAGGCGGACGCGAAGCGATACGTCGGTCATGTCACGCGATCCATCAGCCCAGCAGCTTGGCGTAGTCGAAGGTACGCCAATGCTCCGGTTGGAGCACGACCGTAACTGTTTGTGCCGTCGTGGGATTGTTGTCGACGTACCACTGCCCGAGTTCTGGTCCGAGGTAGCGCGTTGCGAGTTCGAGCGGATCGTGGTGAGCCGCTTCGATCGTCACGGGACCCTCAACCGAGACGTACTTGTATGGCGCGACCTCGCTTTGGACTGTCAATGTGGCGCGGCCGGACGCTCGCAACAGCCGTGCCTTCAGTGAGCCGCCATCGATGGAAAGTATTACCGCAGCATCGTTGTAGAGGTACCAGATCGGTATCGCGAGCGGACCTCGCCCCGGTTCGTTGATTGCGAGAACTCCCACATGAAGTTCGCCGAAGAACGTTTCGCGTTCGGCCTTGGTCATCGCCCCTGATTCAGCCATGACGGCTCCTTCTACGTGGCATGTGTGAATCGCGCGCGCTACTTCGCGCCGTTTTACTGTACGCCCCACCCGGATCGCTCCGGAGGCCTCTTGCCAGGCTGTTGTCCCGCGTCCGTTTTGCGGTCATGTAGACGACCTGGGTAGGTTGCGCCTGATGCCCGGCGTCCCGTTAGGCCGTGCGAAAGAGGTCGTGTGATGGGTCGATCAATCCAGCGAGGTCGACATCTACCGCGGGCAATTGCTGGCGCGATTGTCGTGATCGTTGTCGGCGCCGGATTGGTGTCGGGGAGTGCGTTCGCGTCGAGTGCCAAGCTCGATGGGCGTTCAGTGGCCGCGGGTATCGATCAACAGTCGATCCTTGATGCGCACAATGCGGTGCGCAGCTCGGTCGCAACCGCCGAGACGCAGCGTCTGCAACTCAACGTAAGTATTCCCGCGCTGACGTGGAGTGCCGCGGCGGCGCAAAACGCACAGACGTGGGCAGATTCGCAACTCGCGAGTGTCGCGGCCGGCGGAGACCTCAACCACAATCCGAATCTCGGCGGTCTCGGTCTCGGCGAAAATGCCTATGCCGAAACGGGGTTCGGTGCTCCGGACATTGGTCGCGCCGTCGACAGTTGGGCGAGCGAAGCGTCTGATTACAACTACGACGCGAACACGTGCGCGGTTGGCAAGGAATGCGGCCATTACACACAGCTTGTGTGGGCGAACACGACCGGTGTCGGATGTGGTGTTGCGACCGATGGCAACACCACTGTGGTGTTCTGCGACTACGCGCCGGCCGGCAACGTTGGCGGCGAACAACCCTACGTTGGCACACCATTCACCGGACCCCCGAACGACAACTTCGCGAACGCAGCGGTGTTGAACTCGTCGGGCGGAACCGCAACTGCGACGACGACAGGAGCCACGAAGGAACTGGGTGAACCGATCACTGCCGGTGACGACGGCGGCGCGTCGGTCTGGTGGAGGTTCACGCCATCGGCGAGTGCGGTTGTCACGGTCGATACATGCACGAGCAACTTCGACACGCTGTTAGGTGTCTATACGGGCGGTTCGGTTGCGGCGCTCAGCGTCGTCGCGAGCAGTGATGATTCCGTTGTGTGTGGCTCCACGAGTACGCAGTCGCGGGTCACGTTCAATGCTGTTTCGGGAAGGCAATACTCGATTGTTGTCGATGGGTTCGGCGGAGCGACGGGAACCGCCGTGTTGCATGTCGCGCTCTCGGGTGGAAGTGCGCCGGGTGCGCCGACGATCACATCGATTTCGAGCGGCAGCGCTTGGGTCGAAGTGTCGTTCAATCCTCCAGGATCGAGTGGCAGCTCAGCGATTACCGGCTACCGGGTCACGTTGAGTCCATCCGGACAATTTGTCGATGTTCCGGCTGGCGCGACTCGAGCAGTCGTCGAACCGCCCAACGGGACGACCCAGACAGCGACCGTGTTCGCGAGGAACGCCGTTGGCACTGGGCCGGGCTCGACACCCTCGGGCGCCTTCACGCCGTCGGCGTTATCGGTGGATGTCACCACGACATACAACGCGCAGGACAACACTCGGCTTGTCGCCAACGCGACATATTTCGGTGATACCGCGATCAATGCGCAGCGCACATCGGTTGGCATCATCGCGTTTATCGTTGGACTCGTTGGTGCGCCTGCCATGACGCCGGTTCCACCCCCGGCCAGTTCGGGACCGAACTCGTATACGACGCCATGGTCCACAGTCGAGCAAAGCGCGCTCGTCTCGGTGATGCGCCAATATGGTCTGTCGCCTCAGGAGGCGCAGTATTTCAGCGTCGAACTCATCGGCTTTCTTCTCGCGCTTGGCGGGCACTGAACACCGCTCGCGGAGTCGTGTGCGTCACGGGTCACCGGGATTGTTCTGGTCGCTATATGTTGTGCGCGTGTTGGAGTTTGCGTAACAAATCGCGCAACTGCGTTTGTTCTTCTCGGGTGAGTGCGTCCATCTCGGGAGGTGGAACGTTCAATGTCGCAAGTGCGGCAGCCTTCGCAACGGTGCCAGCTTCGGTGAGAGCAATCGTTTTCACCCGGCGATCAGTTGGCGATACGCGTCGCTCAACGAGGCCTCGCGCTTCGAGCGTATCGACAAGCGACGTGACCCACGACGCATCGCAGCGAAGGTTGACCGCAATTGTGCGCATTGGATTCGCGACCCCGGGGACCATCGACAACAACGCTTTCAACGCTGGCGGCGTGACATCGATCGACTGACAGGCACTGTGGAATCGCGCTTGACCGATTCCACTCATCAACAACTCGGTGACGGCACCCCACGCATCGGCGGCAGATTTCGTGGCGGCCGCGGAACGAGGATGGCGCATGACGATCAGGTTAGTCGTTGACTAACTCGCTAGTTGACATTATCATTGAGTATCTCGATACTTGATAAACTCAAGGATATCGGGTAAGGTTGCGCACCATGGACGAATATGCAATCCGAACAGAAGCCGTTGTGAAACGCTTCGGCGCGGTCGAAGCAGTACGCGGAGTCGATCTCAATGTAACGGCCGGAACGGTCTTCGGGCTCCTCGGTCCGAACGGCGCAGGCAAGACAACTGTCGTTCGCATCCTCACCACGATCCTGGCGCCTACCGCAGGCCGCGCGTTCGTGCTGGGCATGGATGTCGCAGAACATCCCGCCGATGTCCGTGCGTCGATCGGGCTGGCTGGCCAGTACGCAGCCGTCGACGAAAACTTGACAGGGCACGAAAACCTTCGGCTTGTTGCAAAGTTGACGCACATCGACCGGCGCATCATCAAAAGCCGCGCCGATGAACTCCTGGAACGCTTCGGCCTTACCGACGCCGCGCATCGGCCGGTTCGCACCTATTCAGGAGGCATGCGTCGCCGTCTCGATCTCGCCGCGGCCCTCGTGCACCGACCACCTGTGCTCTTCCTCGACGAACCAACCACGGGGCTCGATCCTCGCAGCCGCCTCGACCTTTGGACCGTGATTGAAGACCTTGTCGCCGAAGGGACAACGGTGCTACTCACGACGCAATATCTCGAAGAAGCGGATCGCCTGGCAAACGAGATTGCAGTGATCGATCACGGTGTTGTGATCGCACAAGGAACTGCGACGGAACTCAAAGCTGGATTTGGATCAACAATCCTCGAACTCGAATTTGCAACCAACGACCAAGCGACGCGTGCCGAGCACCAACTGTCGCGTTTTGGGACGACAAGCGTGCATGCCGATGGTCTCACGACTGCAGTGAAACTCAACGACGGTGCGCCGGCAGTCCTTGCGGTGGTGCGCGAACTCGACGCCGCTGGACAACTCGAACCGCGGGGTCTCGTGATCCGCGAACCCACGCTTGATGACGTGTTTCTCAGCATCACGGGGCGTCCGGCGGACGAGGTCACACCAACGCCCGACGCGAAACGATCGAAATCGAAACGAGACGCAGCATGACCACAACCTCGAACGTGACGACAAGCGCTACCGAGCCAAGACATCGAACGAGCGTTACTGGACCAGCGACCCACGCGCGCGTGGGCGGACTGCGGATCACGATTGCCGACACGCTGGCAATCACGTGGCGCAATCTGATCGCGATGCGTCGAGTGCCGCAGGTGCTCGTGTTCTCCACGATTCAACCGATCATCTTTGTCCTGATGTTCCGCTACGTGTTTGGTGGCGCCATAAAACCTGGCGGCATCTATTCGAACGTTCCGTACGTCGATTTTCTGATGCCAGGAATCTTCGCCCAAACGATCGCGTTCGGATCCATACAAACCGGTGTTGGCCTTGCAGAAGACCTCGGCAAAGGTTTGATCGAACGGTTCCGGTCGCTTCCGATGGCACGCTCTGCCGTGCTCGCGGGGCGCACGCTCGCCGATCTCGCCCGTAACTTGTTTGTGATCAGCCTGATGGTTGGAGTTGGCTTCCTCGTCGACTTTCGAATCCACACGAACGTCGCAGCCTTCGCCCTCGCGATGTTGGTGCTGCTCACGTTCGCGTTCGCGCTTTCATGGGTCTTCGCCACGGTGGGGCTGACAATGGCCAACGCCGAAGCTGCCCAAGCAGCAGCATTTCCAATCATGGCGCCACTCGTGTTTGCGTCGTCGGCATTTGTGCCGCTGAGCTCACAACCAGGTTGGTTGCAAGTATTCAGCGCACATCAACCAGTGACGATCACAGTGAACGCGGCGCGCGCACTCGTGCTTGGCGGCCCGACGGCCGCGCCCGTATTGCAGTCGTTCGCGTGGTCGCTCGGCATCGTCGCGGTCTTCGCACCGCTCGCGATTGCTCGCTACCGCCGCGGCTGATCCGAAATCAGGTCCCGCAGAACGTGCGATAGCCACGAAAGCTGGACGGCGCCGGTCGTTCGAATTCGTGGAGTCCCGGGCGCGCCTCGAAGGGTTGTGTGAGCACCGAAACGAGGTGTTCGACGCGACCCATGTCATCGTCCATGGCGTCAGCGAGTGCTTCCTCCACCAGATGGTTACGCGGTATATACAACGGATTCACGTGGTCCATCGCGTCAGCGATGTGCAGCGGGTCTCCCGCCAAACATTGTTGCCACCTTTGTGTCCATGCGTTGAAACTCTCTGAGTGTTCGAACAGCAAATGTGCCTGGGACGCCTCGCCGCGGAGGAGCGACGACAGCGCACGAAAACTGGATGTGAAGTCGACTCTTTGATTCGACAACAGCTCGATGAAGTCGTCGAGCAGCTCGGTGTTGGTTTGCAGTTCACCATTGAGTCCAAGTTTCAACGACAACCCCTCATGCCAACGCGCGTCGTATCGCTTGACGAACGATTTCAGAACTTCCGTCGCGAGTTCGATTGCCGTTCCTTGGTCGGCGTCGATCAGCGGCAAGAGCGTCTCCGCGAATCGAGCGAGGTTCCACTGTGCCACTGCAGGTTGATTGCCATAGGCGTAACGACCACCATTGTCGATCGAACTGAACACCGTCGTTGCGTCGTACTCATCCATGAACGCACACGGACCAAAGTCGATCGACTCGCCAGAGATCGTCATGTTGTCGGTATTCATCACCCCGTGAATGAAACCGACAAGCATCCAATGTGCAATCAACGATGCTTGAGCTGCCACTACAGATTCCAACAACGCGAGGTAACGGTCGGTACGTTCGAATGCCGCTGGGTAGTGGCGCGCGATCGCGTAGTCGGCGAGCCTCGCCAACAACGTTGCGTCGTCGTTGGCCGCTGCGTATTGGAAACTTCCGACGCGTAGATGACTTGCGGCGATCCGTGTGAGTACCGCGCCCGGCACCATTCCGTCGCGATAGATATCCTCGCCAGTCGCGACGACCGCGAGGGCGCGCGTCGTGGGTATGCCAAGTGCGTGCAGCGATTCACCTATGAGGTACTCACGCAGCATCGGTCCGACGGCGGCTTTGCCGTCACCGCCGCGAGCGAACGGCGTACGGCCAGAGCCCTTGAGGTGGAGATCGCGGCGGTGACCGTTGATATCGAACACTTCGCCGAGGAGGAGTGCGCGACCGTCACCAAGGCGCGGGGAGTATCCACCAAACTGGTGGCCGGCGTACGCCTGGGCGATCGGGTTCGCCCCATTCGGCACGACATTGCCTGCGAGCATCGCGACGCCGCCTGGCGCCCGTAATGCATCAGGATCGACGCCGAGCTCAAGGGCCAACGGTTCGTTGAGCGCCAACAATCGCGGCGTAGGAGCGGTAGCTGCTTGCCATGGCTCGAAAAGCCCTGGAAGGTCGCGAACGAACGAGTTATCGAACGCAAAACCCAGTTGAAGTTGGACACTCACACGCGAATGTTAACAATGTCAGTTGCACGGGAGGTCGCCGATCGAACGGGACCCGCGTGTTGGATGAGTTCCGCGACCCGTTGCTGGATGAGGGCGATGACCTCGCCGTGTTGGGTGAGATACTTCGCGTCGGGTCGTCGTGGTGCACTGTTGCCGATAATTTGACCGTCGCGGTTGCGATAGGTGAGAACACCGTTGGGTGTTCCAGCGATCATCCAGCCGCCCTCGTGGACACCGTGATGACATCGCCCGCGGCACATCAGCATGCCATTGTCCAGATCGGTATTGCCGGATTCCGCGTCCCACTCTTTGAAGTGGTGCGCCTCGCACCGCGCCGCGGGTGCGTCGCAGTCTGGGCCCCGGCATTTGCCGTCGCGAGCCGTCATGGCGCGAACCTGATGGGCGCTGAACATGCGCGTCGTCCTGCCGAGTCTGAGTGGCAAGCCCTCACGGGTATCGAGAACATTGATATTCGCGAAGCACGCGTATCGTTGAATGGTTTCGTGGGGAACGCGTTGTCCGGTGTCGGTGTGCGGCTGGCCGACGCTGATCCCGAGGTAATCACTGAGTTCGTTGATCAACAACAAGCTGGGGCGGTTTCCAGTGGCGGGACGGCTTTCGGTATAGCTGCGACAGATTTCGATGAATGCATCGGCTCGTTGCGCTGCGGGACTCCGAGGATCTCGCTG
>JBBRPC010000064.1:0-17143 GCA_038228615.1 Acidimicrobiia bacterium
GCAGTCACATTCGGATTACGATCCGCCAACACCTTCGTAATCGCCGCCGTCAACGTCGTCTTCCCATGATCAATATGACCAATCGTCCCAATATTCAAATGCGGCTTATTACGCTCGAACTTTTCCTTTGCCACGGTGGTGACTCCTTGGTAAACGTCGCTAACTGGCGTCGATTGTCAAATGTGAATGATGGGTTGGGTCGAACTACGAACTATTCGCCACGAACTCGAGCAACGATTTCAGCGGCGATGCTGTCGGGTACCTGCTGGTAAGAGTCGAACTGCATCGAGTAGCTGGCTCGACCCTGTGTGCGGGAACGAAGGTCCCCAACATAGCCGAACATGTTGGCCAACGGCACCTTGGCCCGAATCGTTTGGGCATTGCCGCGCTGTTCCATACCTTCGACGTGACCGCGGCGGCTATTGATATCGCCGATCACGTCGCCAAGGAAGTCTTCTGGGGTCACGACCTCAACGGCCATGACAGGTTCCAACAACACCGGCTTGGCCTTACGCGCCGCTTCTTTCAGCGCCATCGAACCCGCGATCTTGAAGGCCATTTCCGAGGAGTCAACGTCGTGGTATGAGCCGTACGTCAGCCGCGCTTTGATGTCGACAAGCGGATACCCGGCAACCACACCACCTTGCATCGCCTCACGGATACCTTGATCGACCGCCGGGATGTACTCCCTCGGAATCACGCCACCGGAAATCTCGTCGGAGAACTCGTAGCCGCCACCGGGTCCCGCCGGTTCGAGCGTGATGACAACGTGACCGAACTGGCCTTTACCGCCGGATTGGCGGACGTACCGCATCTCGACCTTTTCGACGGTCTTGGTGATCGTCTCGCGGTATGCGACTTGGGGCTTCCCGACGTTCGCGACAACACCGAACTCGCGCATCATTCGATCGACGAGGACCTCCAAATGGAGTTCACCCATTCCTTCGATGATTGTCTGTCCAGTTTCATCGTCCGTGTGGACCTTGAACGTGGGGTCTTCGTCGGAGAGCGACGAAAGGGCCTTGCCGAGTTTGTCTTGGTCGTTTTTCGTTTTCGGTTCAATAGCTACCGAGATCACCGGGTCCGGGAAGTCCATCTTCTCCAACACGATCGCGCTGTCGCGCGTGCACAGCGTGTCGCCCGTGGTGGTCTGTTTAAAACCCAGGCCAGCGACGATGTCGCCCGCATAGGCCACATCGATGTCTTCACGTTGGTTGGCGTGCATACGCAAGATACGGCCGATCCGCTCCTTGCGATCCTTGGTCGAGTTGTAGACCTCAGAACCCTTTTCGACCTTGCCGGAGTAGACACGGAAATACGTGAGCTTGCCGTAGGGATCAGCCACGATTTTGAACGCCAGCGCGGAGAAGGGTCCGTCAGGATCGGCCAAACGCTCAACAGGATTGTCTTTGAGGTCGGTACCAGGTGTGGGCGGAAGATCGAGCGGCGACGGCAAGTAGTCGACGACGGCATCGAGCATCGGCTGCACGCCTTTGTTTTTGAACGCAGAACCAGTGATCACTGGAACAAACTCGAAGTCGAGGGTGCCTTTGCGGATTGCAGCCTTGAGTTGCGCAATATCGATTTCCTCGTCGGCGAGGTAACGCTCCATCAAATCGTCGTCGACGTGCGCGACTGTTTCGAGAAGTGCAGTGCGGTATTCATTCGCTTGAGCGACCATGTCGGCTGGGATATCGACGACTTCGAATTTCGCGCCCTCGCTGTCGTCGTCGAGTGGCCACACCAGCGCCTTCATTTGGACGAGATCAACAACACCCTGGAAGGTGCCTTCGTTGCCGATTGGCAATTGCAGCACCGCTGGAACCGCGGCGAGTCGATCCCTGATCATGTCGACGCACATATAGAAATTCGCACCGGTGCGGTCGAGTTTGTTGATGAAACAGATCCGCGGCACGTCGTAGCGGTTGGCTTGACGCCAGACCGTCTCACTTTGCGGTTCAACACCTGCGACACCATCGAACACGGCCACCGCACCGTCGAGCACCCGCAACGAGCGTTCTACTTCAATCGTGAAGTCGACGTGGCCTGGCGTATCGATGATGTTGATTTGGCAGTCCTGCCATTGACACGTTGTTGCCGCGCTCGTGATGGTGATACCACGCTCTTGTTCTTGGGCCATGTGATCCATGATCGCCGCGCCCTCATGGACCTCACCGATCTTGTAGCTCCGACCGGTGTAGAAGAGCACGCGCTCAGTCGTCGTTGTCTTGCCTGCATCAATATGCGCCATGATGCCGATGTTGCGGACCTTGGGGAGTGGAAATTCGCGAGCCATATTCGGTTCCTTGTGCAAGTGCGAAGTGGCGCACTTGACTTCGTGGGCAGGGTTGCTGTGGTCGGGTTGTTCGGTCTGGAAACGGCAGCGGCCGGGCGCGTGCGCCCGGCCGGAGGTACGGACACGCGGCCCGCGAGGCATACAGACGATTCGCTAACGCCTGAACGCCACCTCCGGTGTTGTCACTGCTCGGATCACGGTCACGAAAACATTCCTTCGACACAATCGGCGACGTTGAGCCGCCGTGAACTACTACCAGCGGAAATGAGCGAACGCCTTGTTGGATTCAGCCATTTTCTGCATATCTTCTCGACGTTTGATCGAGGCACCAATGCCATTGCTCGCATCAATCAGCTCAGCAGCGATGCGTTCCGCCATGGTGCGCTCACGCCGCTGCCGCGAAAAACCGACAATCCAACGAATCGCAAGTGTGGTCGCGCGGCGGGGACGGACCTCGACCGGCACTTGGTAGGTGGCACCACCCACGCGGCGGCTTTTGACTTCGAGCGCAGGGCGCACATTCTCGACGGCCCGCTTCAAGATCGTCACGGGCTCCTGCGCGGTTTTGATCTCGATTGCTTTCAATGCTTCATACACGATCGCTTCAGCACGACTGCGTTTGCCGCGCTCCATGATCTTGTTGACCAGTTGCGTTACGACGACCGACCGATAGATCGGATCGGGCATCAACTCACGACGCGGGGCAGGACCTTTGCGGGGCATGGTTATTTGTCTTTCTTCGCGCCGTAACGGCTGCGGGCTTGTTTGCGCTTGTTCACGCCGGACGCATCAAGTGCTCCCCGGATAATTTTGTAACGCACACCAGGAAGGTCTTTCACGCGGCCACCGCGAACCAACACGATGCTGTGTTCTTGGAGGTTGTGACCTTCGCCGGGAATGTACGCGGTCACTTCGATGCCAGTAGTGAGACGCACACGCGCAACTTTGCGCAGCGCAGAGTTCGGCTTCTTCGGCGTGGTCGTATACACACGGGTGCACACTCCGCGACGCTGCGGGCTGGCTTTCAGCGCCGGCGTCTTGGTCTTACTCGTTTGCATTTCCCGACCCTTACGGACCAGTTGGGCGATCGTGGGCACGCGTGACCTCTACTCAGTTGAACGAACAGTTGCCGGGTTCGGGCGCGCGAAGTGCTGGCGCCCACGGCAGACTGAGCAGTGTAGAGGGTCAGCGTGCATCGACTCAAACCGGGCCGTTCACCGATCACGGCGACCCTTTCGGGCCGCCGTGATCAACATCAAACTGTCGAAGCGAGTTAGCTCGCAGATACCTCGTCGGTATCGACAGGCTCACTCACGTCCGTACCATCGCTTGTGGGTGATTCATCCGAAATGCGGCTCAGAAAACTGATATCGAATCCAGCTTCCGGAGTCGAGAGCGCCGCGCCGCGCGATGTGTTCGCCAACCAGGCAGCAATGTCGACTTCTTCGTCACCGTCGCCGCCACTTGAGAAGAACGGCATCGGCGTGTAATCCGGCGCAGTCGTGCGGATGTCGCGGTAGAGCGGCATCCCCGTTCCTGCCGGGATCAATTTGCCAATGATCACGTTCTCTTTGAGCCCGGCGAGCCCATCGTGTCGGCCCTCGATCGCCGCTTCGGTGAGCACACGCGTGGTCTCTTGGAACGACGCGGCTGAGAGCCACGAATCGGTCGCCAACGAGGCTTTGGTAATTCCCATAAGTTCGGGACGACCCTCCGCTGGCTGTTTGCCTTCTTCCACAAGGGCTCGGTTGAATTCCGCGTACCGGCGGCTATCAACCTTTTCGCCCGGCAGAAACGCCGAGTCACCCGGTTCAGATACGGCAACGCGTCGAAGCATCTGGCGCACGATGACTTCGATGTGCTTGTCGTGAATCGGCACACCCTGTTCGCGGTACACCTTCTGGACTTCCTCGACCAAGTACACCTGCGTTTCGCGGATACCTTTAATTTCGAGAAGTTCCTTCGGGTCCACTGGCGTTTTCTCATCACCAATGAGGCGGTCGCCTGCCTTCACTTCGTCGCCTTCAATAACGGCAAGATGGGCGCGTCGTGAAACGACATGCACATCTTCGCCACCGTCGTCGGCAACAATCGTGACGGTCTTTTCACCCTTTTCATTTTCGCCGAGGCGAACCACTCCACTTGCGCGAGCAAGTTCTGAAGCACCTTTCGGACGACGAGCTTCGAAGAGTTCCACGACGCGTGGCAAACCATGCGTGATGTCTTCCCCTGCCACACCACCGGTGTGGAAGGTACGCATCGTCAGCTGCGTCCCCGGTTCGCCGATCGACTGCGCGGCCATGATGCCGACTGCCTCGCCCATGTCGGCCGTCGTTTGCGTGGCCAACATCGTGCCATAACAGTGTGCACACACCGCGGTCACCGTTTCACACGTCAGCGTGGAACGGACCCGAACCCGGTTGATCGTTTCGTCGGAGCACAGCTGATCCAGCATGACCTCATCGACGTATGAGTTCGCCGCCAGGATCGTCCCATCGGTGAGTTTTACGGGATCGAGCAGGCACCGACCGATGAGTTTCGTGTCGAGCAGGCGGCGCGAGTCCGCATCCCCAAGCACATCATCGATCCAAATACCACGTCGCGATCCACAGTCTTCTTCGCGGATGATGAGTTCCTGTGCAACGTCGACGAGTCGGCGCGTCAGATATCCGGAGTCGGCCGTGCGGAGCGCGGTGTCTGCAAGACCCTTGCGCGCGCCGTGAGTTGAAATGAAATATTCAAGGACGGTGAGGCCCTCACGGAAGTTCGCCTTGATCGGCCGAGGAATAATTTCACCACGAGGGTTCGCCACCAAACCGCGCATACCGGCGATCTGGCGGACCTGCATCACATTGCCTCGGGCACCAGAACCGACCATCATCTCGATCGGGTTGAACTGCTCGGAGCCCATTTCGGCTTCCATCGCAGCTTGTACCTTCGAGGTTGCTTCGGTCCAGATTTCGATTTCCTTCTGGCGCCGTTCGGAGTCGGTGATCACACCACGCTCGTATTGCAGCTCAACTTTTTCCGCTTCGGCTTCGAACTGATCAAGCAGCTCGCGCTTTTTGACGGGCGTCTTGACGTCGGCAACGGAAATCGTCAGGCCCGCGATGGTCGCAAACTTGAAACCGAGGTCTTTGATCTTGTCGAGGCTCTGAGCGACGGTGGCCTTCGGGTACTGATCCACAAGTTCGCCGACGATGAAGCCAAGCGATTTCTTTTTCAGACCGCGTCCGCTCTTGTGATCCTCCTCGTTATATCCAGTGTCGTTTTCCTCACGGGGATAGAACGCGTAGTCACGCGGCAGCGTCTCGTTGAAGAGCAAACGGCCGAGCGTTGTTTCCACCAGCACAATGCCGTCACCGGAACGCCGAAGCACGGGCGAGCGATCCGTACCGAGGCCTGGTTTCCAAACACCGGCGGCTTCATCCCATTCCATGCGTGCAGGGAACTTGTCTTCGGGGAAACGGTCGTCACTCATCCGCACTTGTACCAATGCATGGACGTCGAGGCCATCGGCGCCGTCTGCTGCGTATCGCTCATCGTGCGCGAGCAAGGCCTCATCCAGCGACAAGAACGAACGACCTTCGCCGGTCGCGCCCGGAACAACACCGGTGAGGTAATAGGCACCGATGATTTGGTCTTGGGTCGGGGCAGCGATGGGCTTACCCGATGCTGGTGACAAAATGTTGTGCGCGCTCAACATCAACAGCCGCGCTTCGGCCTGAGCCTCGCTCGACAGCGGAAGATGCACGGCCATCTGGTCACCATCGAAGTCGGCGTTAAACGCCGTGCACACGAGCGGGTGAAGCTGAATCGCCTTGCCCTCAACCAGAATTGGTTCGAACGCCTGAATACCAAGACGATGCAGGGTTGGCGCGCGGTTCAAGAACACGGGGTGTTCTTTGATGACGTCTTCGAGTACATCCCACACCTGCGGGCGAGCTCGCTCGACCATGCGTTTCGCACTCTTGATGTTCTGGGCATATTCGCGGTCGACGAGTTGCTTCATCACGAACGGCTTAAACAGCTCGAGCGCCATTTGCTTCGGCAACCCACACTGCTGCAGCTTCAGCTGCGGGCCAACGACGATGACTGAACGGCCCGAATAGTCGACGCGCTTGCCAAGCAGGTTCTGACGGAACCGGCCTTGCTTTCCCTTCAACATGTCGGAAAGGCTCTTCAACGCGCGGTTGCCAGGGCCGGTGACGGGACGGCCACGGCGGCCATTGTCGAACAATGCATCGACAGCCTCTTGCAACATCCGCTTTTCGTTGTTGATGATGATCTCGGGAGCTCCGAGATCGAGCAGACGCTTCAACCGGTTGTTCCGGTTAATCACGCGGCGATACAGGTCGTTGAGATCGCTCGTCGCGAAGCGGCCACCGTCGAGCTGCACCATCGGGCGCAGATCCGGCGGAATGACCGGAACAGCATCGAGAATCATGCCCATTGGTGAATTGATCGGTTTGCCATCGGGGTTGCGGCGATTGAACGCAGACACAACCTTGAGACGCTTGATGCCCTTGGCCTTCTTTTGACCTTTGCCGGTCGAGATGATCTCTTTCAGCGAGATCTCCTCGTCGTTGAGGTCGAGGCGGCTCACCAAATCTTTGACGGCTTCGGCACCCATACCTCCGGAGAAGTAGACGGTTTCCGCATTGACACCAAAACGATCGTTGAGATCACGCCAGACTCGCTCATCGTCGATCAGCTGCTTCGGCTTCATCGATTTCAGCGACGTCCACACCAAGTCGAGATGGTCGATCTCTTCTTGACCGCGGCCACGAATCTCTTCGAACTCTTTGTTGCGTGCCTTTTCGGCACGCTCAAGCTCGGCCTTTTTTCCCTTGCGACCCTCGATGTCTTCTACCTCTTTGAGGTAGACGTCGTCGCGTTCGCGAATTCGAAGTTCGATCTCCGCGCGAATTTCTTCAATCTCGGCGCGAATCTCGCCTTCGAGTTCTGAAAGGTCGTTGTGCAGTTTGTCGTGGTCAACCCACGTGACGATGTGCGCCGCGAAGTAGATGACCTTCTCGAGCTGCTTGGGGGCAACGTCGAGCAAATAGCCAAGCCGACTCGGAACACCTTTGAAATACCAAATGTGGGTGACTGGAGCTGCAAGTTCGATGTGGCCCATGCGCTCGCGGCGAACCTTCGACCGCGTCACTTCAACGCCACAACGTTCGCAGATGATGCCTTTAAAACGAACGCGCTTGTACTTGCCGCAGTAGCACTCCCAGTCCTTGGTCGGACCGAAAATCTTCTCGCAGAACAGGCCGTCTTTCTCCGGTTTCAGCGTGCGATAGTTGATCGTCTCTGGCTTCTTCACCTCACCGTTCGACCACGTACGGATTTGGTCCGCGGTTGCCAGGCTGATGCAGAGCTCATCGCTCGAATTCACGTCAAGCATGTATCCCTCTTTCGCTTGTCGTACAACTCAGAAACGCGCCGGTGCCGAGGCACGGCGCGCTTCATCGTCTTCGTCGGTACCGCGTTCTGGGCGTGACAGGTCGATGCCCAGCGATTCCGTAGTGCGGAATGCGTCTTCGTCGAGTTCCCGGATCTCGACCTCTTGGCCCTCTGCGTTGATCACGCGGACGTTGAGGCAGAGCGCTTGCATTTCCTTGATGAGAACTTTGAAGCTCTCAGGGATGCCGGGCTCCGGAATGTTTTCGCCCTTGACGATGGCTTCGTACACTTTCACGCGGCCCAACACGTCGTCGGACTTGATCGTGAGGATTTCCTGCAGGGCGTATGCCGCACCGTAGGCCTCAAGTGCCCACACTTCCATCTCACCGAAGCGCTGGCCACCGAACTGCGCCTTGCCGCCCAACGGTTGCTGCGTGATCATGCTGTACGGGCCAGTACTACGAGCGTGAATCTTGTCATCGACCAAATGCGACAGCTTCAAGATGTACATGTAGCCAACGGTGACCTTTTGGTCAAACGGCTCCCCAGTGCGCCCATCGAACAACACAACCTTGCCATTGGCATCGACGAGCTTTTCGCCGTTCGCGCCATCAGGATTGAGGTTCTCCAGCAGGTGCTGAATGGTGTGATGCGGACCAGATTGGTCGACCTCGTCCCAGTGGGCACCATCGAACACCGGAGTGCTCACCCAGACCGCAGGTTCGGTCACCGTGCTGGTCTT
This sequence comes from Acidimicrobiia bacterium, assembly GCA_038228615.1. Lineage (GTDB taxonomy): Bacteria > Actinomycetota > Acidimicrobiia > IMCC26256 > PALSA-610 > F1-120-MAGs023. Next base: position 8,451 of record JBBRPC010000064.1, read on the forward strand.
GCGGGGGCTACGCGGCGTCGTGCCGTGATCATCCCAACCGTGACGGGCCGCATAACCAAGATGCGATTCCAAGACCTGACCGACATTCATCCGGCTCGGAACGCCAAGCGGGTTCAGCACAATGTCGACCGGCGTACCGTCGGCGAGATACGGCATGTCTTCGGACGGAAGAATCTTTGAGATCACGCCCTTGTTGCCATGACGGCCTGCAAGCTTGTCGCCCTCGGAGATTTTGCGCTTCTGACCGATGTACACGCGCACAAGTTGGTTCACGCCAGGAGGAAGTTCGTGGCCGTCTTCACGGCTGAACACCTTCACGTCGATGACTTTGCCCGTTTCACCATGTGGCACCTTCAACGACGTGTCGCGAACTTCACGAGCTTTCTCGCCGAAGATTGCGCGCAGCAGGCGCTCTTCCGGGGTCAGTTCGGTCTCGCCCTTTGGCGTGACCTTGCCAACCAAAATGTCGCCAGGGCCAACCTCAGCACCAACACGAATGATCCCCCGCTCATCCAAGTCCTTCAGGATGTCTTCGCTGAGGTTCGGAATGTCGCGCGTGATTTCTTCTGCGCCCAGTTTCGTATCGCGGGCATCGACTTCGTGTTCCTCAATGTGAATCGAGGTGAGCACATCGTCTTTCACCAAACGTTCGTTGAGCACAATGGCATCTTCGAAGTTGTGTCCCTTCCACGGCACAAACGCGACCAGCAGGTTCTTGCCCAGAGCAAGTTCGCCCTTGTGGGTACTCGGGCCATCAGCGAGAACGCCGCCTTTGACGACCGTGTCACCCTCACTTACCAAGGGGCGCTGGTTGATGCACGTGCCTTGGTTAGACCGCCGGAACTTCAACAGACGATGGGTCTTTCGCCCCAAAGTCGTGTAATCGACCGTCACCGTGTCGCCACCAACCTCAACAACCGTGCCATCGTCGGATGCCAGCAACACATCGCCGGCATCTTGGGCGACGCGGCTTTCGATACCAGTACCCACGTACGGCGCAGTGGCTTTGACAAGCGGAACGGCTTGTCGCTGCATGTTCGCGCCCATGAGCGCCCGGTTTGCATCGTCGTGTTCCAGGAACGGAATCAGCGCAGTTGCAACCGAAACAATCTGCTTCGGTGACACATCCATGTACTGCACTTCAGAGGCCGGCACATAGCCGATCTCGCCACGGCCAGTACGGACCAACACGCGGGCGTCGGTGAAATTGCCTCGATCGTCGACGACCGCGTTCGCCTGTGCAATGACATAGCGATCTTCATCGTCGGCAGCAAGAAATTCGATCTCGTCGGTCACGCGACCGTCGAGCACCTTGCGATACGGCGTCTCGATAAATCCGAAGCGGTTGATGCGACCGAAGCTGGCTAGGTAGCCAATCAGACCAATGTTCGGGCCTTCTGGCGTTTCGATCGGACACATCCGCCCGTAATGGCTCGGGTGTACGTCTCGAACCTCGAAACCGGCGCGTTCACGGCTCAAACCACCGGGTCCAAGCGCGGACAAACGCCGACGGTGCGTCAGCGCCGCGAGCGGATTCGTCTGGTCCATGAACTGGCTGAGCTGCGACGAACCGAAGAACTCTTTGATCGCTGCGACAACGGGGCGAATGTTGATCAACGTCTGCGGCGTGATCGCCTCAACGTCTTGGGTGGTCATGCGCTCACGCACGACTCGCTCCATGCGGCTCAATCCGACCCGAACTTGGTTCGTGATGAGCTCACCAACAGTGCGCACCCGGCGGTTTCCGAAGTGGTCGATGTCGTCGGGGTAATAACCAGCCTCGTTCGCGTGCAGCTTCACGAGATAGCTGACCGTCGCAAGGATGTCGGCCTTACTGAGCGTGTAGCCCGAGCCCGATTCATCGGGACCGGTCGGGGTCGCAAGACCAAAACGGTCGAGCGGGACCTTGGCATATTCCTCACCGAGCTTCTTGGTGACTTTGTGCCGGCCAACTTTGGCCTGGTCGTAGCGCTTCGGGTTGAAGAACAGGTTTTCGATCAACGTCCTGGCCGAGTCGGGCGTCGGCGGCTCGCCAGGGCGCAGCTTGCGGTAGATGTCGATGAATGCTTCTTCAGACGTCGTCGTGTGGTCCTTTTCGAGCGTCAAGCGCACCGATTCGAACGGGCGACCCTGGTCGTCGGTAAAGAGGTTCAGTAGTTCGTCGTCGGATTCGCCGTAGCCGAGCGCGCGCAACAACACGGTGACCGGTTGCTTACGCTTGCGATCGATCCGGACGTAGACAATGTCTTTCTTGTCGATTTCGAATTCGAGCCACGCGCCGCGACCAGGAATCATCTTGGCGTCGACAATGTCTTTTTCAGGAGCGGTCTTGTCGGCGCTCAAGCCGAAGTACACACCTGGCGAGCGCACAAGCTGGCTCACCACGATGCGCTCCGTGCCGTTAATGATGAACGTGCCACGGTCCGTCATCATCGGGAAGTCGCCCATGAAGACCGACTGCTCTTTGATTTCACCCGTGGCCCGGTTCAGGAACCGCGCGATCACAAACAACGGACGCGAAAACGTCATGTCGCGTTCGCGGCATTCATCTTCTGAATGCTTCGGAGGGTCGAATTGCGGCTCGGTCAACTCGAGCTGCAACGTGGCGCCAAAGTCTTCGATCGGCGAGATGTCGCTCAACACCTCACGAATACCGTCTTCGACGAACCACTGAAATGATTCAACTTGAACCGCGATGAGGTGCGGAAGTTCTTTTACCTCGCGGATCTTGCCAAATGAGACACGTTCACGGGACGCAGTGCGAGCCAAGGGGTCACTCCATTCCAGGCAGGATGCGTGAATCAGCCGTGCCCACCCAAGTGAGCAACGAACCGACCGAGCGCGCCCGCGATTGGGCGCGCAACGAGAAGGAAAAGTATTGCTGCGGGAAAGGGCAGACAGACACGGCTAGGCGCGAGCATAGTAGCTCGCGCCTCGGCGCGCAAAGTCACAATCCAGTCGAGCCGCATTGGCGACCCGTTGGACGCGCACATTACGCCGACTGAGCGTCGTGTGCAAGGCTTGTCATCCCAAAAACATTGCGCTTTTGGGCGGCGGCAGCCCTCGCCCGCTTGGAGCTACTTCAATTCGACGCCAGCGCCAGCTTCTTCGAGCTTGGCTTTCGCCTTTTCGGCCTCTTCTTTGTTGACCTTCTCGAGCACCGGCTTCGGAGCTCCGTCGACAAGGTCCTTGGCCTCTTTCAGACCGAGGCTCGTGAGCTCACGGACCGTCTTGATGACCTGAATCTTCTTTTCGCCAGCAGAGAGCAAAATGACGTCGAATTCGTCCTTTTCCTCAGCTGCTTCGCCGCCACCGGCACCTGCGGCCGGTGCAGCCATCATCGCAGCCATTGGCGCCGCTGCGGTCACATCAAATGCCTCTTCGAAGGCCTTTTTGAAGTCGCTCAATTCGAGCACTGTCATGCTCTTGAAGACCTCAATCAGATCCGTTGTGCTCATGGTCGCCATTGGTATTTCTCCTGTGATTGAAACGATGTTGTGAAACGAGCAGAATTGCTCGGCTATTCGGTTGCGCTGTCGTCGGCTGCCGCGACCGATTCAGTTACTGTCGTCGCCGCTTCGATTTCCGCGGGCGCTTCGGCCGGTGTTTCGCCTGGTGTTTCCACCGGTGTTTCGATTGGTGTTTCGACTGGGGCAGCCTCTGCGGCGGGAACTGGGGCCGGCGTTGGATCGACCGGCGCGGCAGGGAGCTTGTCGATCAGAGCCGCAACGAGTCCGACGGTGTCGCGCAACAGCGCCTCGAGCACGCTGGCGGTTTGGGCGAGCGGCGCTTCGAACAAGCCAGCGATCTGACTGAGCAATGCCTCACGCGACGGCAGATCCGCAAGAGATTCGACCTCAGACTGGGTCAGCGAGCGGGAACCGAGCAGACCCCCCTTCAACACCAGCATTGGGTTCGTCTTGGCATAGTCACGCAGCGCCTTGGCTGCGGCAGCCGCATCGCCGTTGACGAACGCAATCGCGACAGGACCGGTCAGCAGCGCACCGATCTGATCGCCTACACCAGCTTCGTCAGCAGCTCGCTGCACAAGGGTGTTCTTGTAGATCTTGTACTCCGTATCGGCCGAACGCAACGCAGCGCGCAGTTCGGCGATCTGCGGCACCGTCATCCCGCGATATTCGGTGAGCACCGCGGCATGAGCGCCATCGATCTTGGACCTGATTTCAGCGATCACCGCGGCCTTCTTGGCAATCTGCGGTGTCGTCGGATCGGCCTTGAGCGCCATATTGAACTCTCCAGTTACGCGAAATCGGGACACCTCAAACACAGAGGTGTCCCGCAGGCCGCGCACGAGAGTCAAGCTCAAGTGGCGCACATCAGTTCACCTCATTCGGCGGGCCGGAACCCATTACCTTCAGCGACGAAGACCGAACGTCTTTGGTGTTGCAGTTACATGTTGCACTTACTGGGACGAGAAGCTAGCAGCGGCAGTTGCGAAACCGCAGATCGGCAACTCGGCGCTGGGGCGATCGTTAGTCGCGGGCGACCCGGGCTTCAGGGCTGATCTTGACGCCAGGGCCCATCGTGGAACTCGTTGTGATCGAACGGATATAGCGACCCTTGGCCGACGCAGGCTTCGCCCGATGAATCTCTTCGAGTACCGCATAGAAATTGCGCAGCAGATCGGCGGGATCGAAACTCGCTTTGCCGAGCGGCACGTGCACATTGCCGTGGCGGTCGGTGCGGTACTCAACCTTGCCACCCTTGAAATCGGCGACGGCCTTTGCAACGTCTTGGGTCACCGTGCCGGTCTTCGGGTTCGGCATCAAACCACGGGGGCCGAGTACGCGACCGAGTCGGCCAACCTGAGCCATCATGTCGGGAGTTGCGATCGCGACATCGAAATCGAGCATGTTCTCGTCTTGGATTCGCTTCACGAGGTCTTCGGCACCGACGAAATCCGCGCCAGCCGCCTCTGCATCGCGGGCCGCATCACCCACCGCAAAGACGGCAATCCGCGCGGTCTTGCCGGTACCGGCCGGCAATGCAACCGTGCCGCGCAACATCTGTTCGGCTTTTCGAGGATCGACACCCAACCGGAATGCAACTTCGATCGTCTCGTCGAATTTGCGAGTGGCCGTGCCCTTCACAATTTCGAGAGCCTCAGCGGGTTCGTGAAACTGCGCTCGGTCAAACTTCTTGAGCGCATCGACGTACAGCTTGGCTTTGGGCATGTCTTGTGCCTTCCTGGAATGGAGGTACCTCGGATGATGCCCGGATTCGAACGGCGAGGTCCTCCGTTCGCGGGTTGACAAGCGTTAGTCGGCGAGGACGTCGATACCCATACTGCGAGCGGTACCGGCAACTTGAGCCATCGCCCCATCGATATCGATGGCATTCACGTCGGGCAGCTTGACTGTTGCGATTTCACGCACTTGGCTCATCGTGATCGAGCCTGCCTTTTCCTTGCGCGGGTTGTTGCTTCCCTTTTCGAGGCCAGCTGCCTGCAGGATCAGCTTTGGCGTCGGCGGCGTTTTCGTCACGAACGTGAAGCTGCGATCTTCGAAGATCGTGATCTCAGCAGGAATGACCATGCCACGCTGCGCTTCAGTCGCGGCGTTGTACTGCTTCACGAACTCCATGATGTTGATCCCATGCGGCCCGAGCGCAGTTCCTACCGGCGGCGCGGCAGTCGCGGCGCCCGCGGCGATCTGGATCTTGACAACGGCGGCAACTTTTTTCTTAGCCATGAGAAACGAACTTCCTAGATACTGAGATACGAGACGGGCAGTCGGCTCGGGTGAGGCGCTAACCGATTAGAGCTTCGCCACGTCGCCAAATTCAAGTTCGACCGGAGTTTCTCGGCCGAAAATATTGACGAGCACTTTGAGTTTGGAACGATCAACATCAATTTCACTGATGATGCCGTTGAATTCGGCGAAGGGACCGTTGACGACACGTACCTGTTCGCCATTGTCGTAGGCGAGGCGAGGCCGCATCTTCTTTTCGGGAACCGGAACGCCGTCTTCTTCAACCGCAACGCCAAGAATCTCTTCGACCTCGCGCCGCGACAACGGGACGGGTCGCGATCCACTTCCAACGAAGCCCGTGACGCCTGGAGTGTTGCGCACGACGTACCAACTGTCGTCGTCGAGCGCCATACGCAGGTAGAGATACCCCGGATACAGCTTCTTCTGTACGACACGCTTCTGGCCAGCTTTGAACTCAATGACGTCTTCCATCGGGATGACGACCTCGAAGATCTTCTCCTCGACAGCCATTGAGCGCACACGGCTCGCGAGATTCTGTTTCACCTTGTTCTCGTAGCCAGCGTAGGTATGCACAACAAACCAGCGACCTGGGCGGTCATATGGACTCTCCGCCCGTTTTGGTGCAGGCGCTTCCTCAATGACGTCGACGAGTTCTTCGTCGCCGTCGAGGGTAATCAGGGCGTCGGCGAACGGTTCGTGTTCGTGCGCGTCGGAATCGTCGGTGTTCGCAATATCGTCGTTCATGAGCCTTAGCCGAAAAGAAAGTCAGCGATGTGGACGGAGGAGTAGTCGAACGCAAAGATCAGCCCGCCCATAATGACAACCGCGACCAACACAATGATCGTCGAGTTCACTACTTCGGGCTGAGTCGGCCATACGACCTTTTTCATCTCACCTTGAACCTCGGTGAGGTACTGCTTCGGAGATGTGCGCTCGCGCTTCACGGCTGCCGCGGCAGTGGCCGCACGATCAGGGCGCTTCGCCGGCTGGTCCATTCCGGACTTGGCCATTTGACGTTTTGTTTGTCGGTTCACGGCTTCGCCTCGCCAAAATTGGCTGGTTGGACTGGTCGCTAGAAAGAGTGTGCGGAGCAGGGCCGGAGGGACTTGAACCCCCAACCGTCGGTGTTGGAGACCGGTGCTCTACCAATTGAGCTACGACCCTAGGGGCCGGCCCCAGAAATCCCAGGACCGAAGGCGCAACGTTAGCAGTCGATCCCCATTGTGCCCCGAAGCGACCAGGCTGGTCGCGTCGACTGCACGAACTCGACTCCTCAGGTCTTCAACGGGATTTCTGCGTCGAAAACCGGCGGAAATATCCCACTGGACAACTCAGCTAGCCAGCAAGTTTGAGTCCGCGGCGACGGTTTCTTGCCACAAACGCCGCGACCGTCGCAGCCGTCGCAACCGTTCCGCCGATCGCACCGGCATACGCGAGCCGCTTACCTGACAGCGCCGCCCGGACCGCGTTGCGTTCCAGATCGGATTCCAAGCTCGCAAGCGCCTGGGCAAGAACGCTCGGATTTGGTTCGAGATACCGCGTCCGTAGCAGGCTCATCGCGCGCAGCAGTTTGCGGTAGCGGGCAGCTTCCGCCTGGCAGCGCAGGCACGTTTCGACATGTGCCTCAACCTCTGGGTTGCGCTGATCGCTGTCGACAAGCGCGGGGAGGAGTTCAGTGACCTGTTCACACAGCATGAGCGGACGCTCCTGATCGTTCTTCGCCTGGTAGATCGAGCACTTCGCGGAGTTTGCGGCGCGCCCGGTGTAAACGCACCTTGGCAGCCGTTTCGGTGATATCGAGCTCCTCCGCAATTGCTTCGTGGCTCAACCCATACACATCTCGTAACACAACGACTTGGCGCAACTTTGGGGGCAATTCATCGACCGCAACCGACAGTCGATCTAGCAGATCGGTCGCCTCGGCGATCTCAGCAGGTTGGTGGTCATAGCGAAGTTCCGCTGGCTCACCAATATCGTCGATCGACTCGGTGCGCTGCCGACGGCGCTTCTTGGTGAACGTCGCCGACGCATTTGCCGTAATCCGGTACATCCACGTCGAGAACTGCGCCTCACCGCGGAACTTCCCGATGCCTTTCCAGGCTCTCAGATATGCCTCTTGCGTCACGTCGCGTGCGTCTTCCTCGTTGCCGGTCAGCCGGTAGGCCAGGGTGTACGTGTCGAGGTAGGTCCGGCGGACCAATTCCTCGAACGCCGACCGATCGCCTGCTTGCGCGGCATCGATCAGCTCACGTTCGTCGACCATCACGGTTCCATTCTGCCCGACCGACCACGAACCCCAACTCCGGACGCTGGTGCTCAAAATCGAACGAGGCGAGTCATCAGACCCGCCTCGCCGCTAGAAAGTTACATATATATGGCGCCTGGGTTGCCCGGCGCCTACATACTGCGCCTGCGTTGCCCGGCGCGGCGAGCAGTCTGCGCGCCGACTCGCTCGCTACCGCTCGCCTCGGACGCTACGACCACCGCACCTGCACACTGCGCCTGCGTTGCCCGGCGCCTGCATATTGCGCCTGCGTTGCCCGGCGCGGCGAGCAGTCTGCGCGCCGACTCGCTCGCTACCGCTCGCCTCGGTCGCTCCGACCACCGCGTGCTCCTCGCCGCCGGAGCGGAGCGGAGGCAGTATGCAAGCAGTATTAACGCGTTTCTTTGTGGACCGTGTGCTTGTTATCCCAACGGCAGAACTTCTTCATTTCGATGCGTTCGCGGTCGTTGATGCGCGACTTCATCGTGATGTAGTTACGACGTTTGCATTCTTCGCAGGCCAACGTGATCTTGAGCCGCTTGTCATTTGCTTTGCTTGCCATTTGGAAGTGCTCTCTCGTCGTTTATATCAGAATCGTTTATTTCAGAATCTTGGTGACGCGGCCAGAACCAACAGTACGACCACCCTCACGAATCGCGAACCGTAAACCATCATCCATCGCGATCGGCTTCCCCAAC
>JBBRPC010000065.1:0-17021 GCA_038228615.1 Acidimicrobiia bacterium
AGTACCAGGAGTACTCCTGGAACTCGACGGTGGGTGGATGCTGCTCGACACAGGATTCAATGACCCGATGGTGCGCGACCCGTTCTTGTATCGCCGATTCCACGGGCGAGGTGATGTCGCGGCAATTCCGGTGTCGGACGATCGCGACTCGCTCGAAGCCGCGTTCGGGATGGTTGGAATTGATCCAGCCGACGTAGCAGTCGTCGCGTTGAGTCATCTTCACAACGATCACGCTGGCGGCGTCCGTCACTTCGCCGAGCGCGCGCCGGTGCACTGTCAGCGCAAAGAACTTGAGTACGGACTCGGCTGTCATCCCGATGCTGAACTTCAGGCAATGTTTCGGATCGACTACGACGATCCCGTAATTGATTGGCGGCTCGCCGACGGCGATCAAGAAATCGCGCCAGACGTCACTGCGATCGCGACATATGGGCACACACCTGGGCATCAAAGCTTCATGGTCGCGCTCGACGACAAACTCGCCGAAGACCTTGGAGTCCCCGGTTTTGTCTTTGCATTCGATGCAGCCGATCTGCAGGAAAACATCGACTTGGAACTCCCGGTTGGCGGAGCAATTGGCCAATCTCCATTGGTCACCCTCGAGCCGATCCTGCGGCTGAAAGCATTAGCTGCAGAGAAGGGGTATCGGCTCTTGCCGGGTCACGACCCCGTCGTGTGGCCTGCGTTCACCGAGTCGCTCGGTGTTGCCGGTCCGAAGTCCGGTCCAAAGCCCAGTCCAAAGTCCAGTCCAAAGTAGCGACCACATCCAACGAAGCGCGAGCACGAGATGACAATCATCGTGGTGCGCGGCGGTGTCGTCGTCGACGCGGCGGCGAATGTCGCAACGCGAGCTGGCGACGTCGTGATTGTCGACGGTGTCATCGACGCAGTAGTAGCGCCAGGAACAGCAACACCCAATGGCGCCGACATCATCGACGCCGACGGTCTCCACCTGCTCCCAGGTGCGATCGATCCGCATGTGCATTTTGACGAACCGGGTCGCACGCATTGGGAAGGATTCGACCATGGTTCGGCAGCTGCCGCTGCAGGCGGCGTCACGACCGTGATCGATATGCCAATCGATTCAGATCCCCCAACACTCACTGCCCGTGACGTTCGAGCCAAGTCGGCAGCGGCGCGTCGATCCAGTCGCGTCGATGTTGCGATTTGGGGAGGACTTACGAGCACGTCGGCGCACACACTCCCGGAACTCGCAGCGACAGGAGTCATCGGATTCAAGGCGTTCGCGTGTCCGAGCGGGTGGGTCGACTTCCCCGCTGTCGACGAAACGGCGTTGCTCGCAGGATTTACCGTTGGAGCGCAGCACAACTTGCCGGTGGCGTTGCACTGCGAACTCGAGGCGTTCGGCCACACCGAGGAATCGGAGGTGCAGGCAGTTCGTTGGGGTGCGTCACTCGCTGCGCAGGTGGGAGCACGCTTGCACGTCGTACATGCATCGGCGGCCGTCGCGATCGTTGAAGCCCGCAGGTATGCGCACCTCACGGTGGAAACATGTCCACACTATTTGCTGCTCGATAGCGATGACGCCGCCGAAATCGGCACCGATGCGCTTTGCGCACCTCCGATCCGCAATCACGCGAATCGCGACGCACTCTGGGAACTACTCCGAGCAGGACACATCGACTGCATCGCTTCGGACCACTCCCCTTGTCCGCCGTCGTTGAAATCGATGCCGGAACCGTGGCTCGGAATCAGCGGCGTGGAGACCGTACGGTCAGCATTGTTCGCGCGATGCGGAATCGAATCCGTCTCTATCGAAACGATCGTTCGCCTGACAACGAGCGCCGCAGAAATATTCGGGCTTCGCGGCAAGGGGCGAATCGCCGCGGGATACGACGCCGATATTGCCCTTGTCGACCTCGACGCGTCGTTTGAACTCAGCGCTCACGATCTGTACTGTCGGCACCGCCAGTCGCCACTCATCGGGCGCGTGTTGCGGGGCCGAACCATGCGCACGTTGGTACGCGGTCGAACAGTCTTCGATTTCGAACGCGGCCCATCGGCCGCAGGAGGCAGTCGGGTGCTCGGCCCTCACGGACGCACGATCACGTAACGCGAACGACAGAACCGGCTACGCCAATGCGATACGTGGATCTGCGACAACCTGCGAGATGTCGACGAGGGTGTTCACGACGACGTACGCGGCGCCGAGCACGACCGTCACACCAGCGATTGCTGGAAAATCGGTGCGTGGAATCGACTGTGAAATGTAGAGACCAATTCCTGGCCACGCAAAGACCTGTTCGATTACCACGACCCCTGCAAACATGAGGCCGACTTGCAGGCCACCCATCGAGAGTGCTGGTCCGATCGAGTTGCGCACTGCGTGGCGATACAAGACCATGAATTCCCGGAGCCCTTTGGAGCGTGCGGTGCGCACATAGTCGGTGCGCAGCGATTGAACGAGACTCGAGCGCAACACTCTGCCGATCGAAACCGCAGGACCGATCGCGACGCAAAACGCCGGGAGGATCAAATGCTGCAGCGCGTCGCTGAACGCATCGAACCGACCATGGAGGAGACTGTCGACAGTCAGCAGGCCGGTTGGGCCAGTTGGGGCTGTATGGATGCTGCTTCGGCCGGTCGCCGGGAGCCAGCCGAGGCGCCGATAGAACAGCAAGATCCCAAGCAACGCGAGCAAGAAAGGCGGTGCAGAAGCGCCAGCCAGCATCACGGTGCGAAACACGCCTGACCCGCGCGCCCGCACTGCTGTCGCCAATCCGAGCACCGCACCAAGTACCGCGGCAAGGAACATCGCGTACAGCGCTAGTTCCAGCGTCGCAGGAAAGTACGCCCGCAAATCGGTCGTGACAGGACGGCGAGTACGTAACGACATTTGCAGATCACCATGCAGCAGTCCGCCAACGTAGTGAAAGTATTGCGAGAGCACCGGTTTGTCGTAGCCCAGCTCGTGACTCTTTGCGGCGATCGCACTTTTCGACGCGTTGGCGCCAAGCATTGCGTGCACCGGATCAGTGGGCGTGAGGTGTTGCAAGGTGAAGACAACTCCCGCAAGCACCAACAGAATCAGAGCCATCGAGGCAATTCTTTTGAGCATGAACGATGCCACGATCAGGCTCCCAACATGTTGCGAAGTCCGTCGCCCGCGAAGTTCGCGACCAGCGCAAGGAACAACACGGCAAGTCCTGGAATCACAGGAACCCACCACTGTTCGAGAAGGTACGGCAAGCCGCGCGCTGCCATTGCTCCAAGTTCGGGGGATGGTTCGGGAGCACCAAGACCAAGAAACGAAAGACCCGCGAGCGTCAGGACGAGATTGCCAACATCCAAGCTTGCCGCGACGAGCGTGGCGCCGTAGGCGCCAGGCAGCAGATGTCGAAGCGCAAGACGGGTTCGTCCTGTTCCAGCGAGTCGAGCAGCTTCAACATGAGGTCGCGCAGCAAGAGCTTTCACCTCGCCCCGCACGATTCGAGCGTAAAACGGCCACCACACGATCATCACCGCGAAGAGCGTGTGTTGGAGCGACGGTCCGAGCGCGGCGACGACGGCAATCGCCAAGATAGGTCCTGGCAAGGCGAGGAACACATCGGTGATGCGCATGAGCACACTGTCGACCCATCCGCCTGTCGCGCCAGCTACAAGACCGATCAACCCACCAACAATCACACCCGACGCAATCACGGCTAAGGACGACAGCCAACTCGCACGAAGTCCGAACAGCACCCGCGACAACACATCGCGTCCAACTTCGTCGGTGCCAAAGAGGAAGCCATGAAACGGGGCCTGAAAAGGATCGCTCGCCGGCGTCGTAGCACTGTGCGGAACGATCCACGGCGTGATCAACGCCAGCACGGTGATGACCCCAAGCATTCCGACTGCGCATTTGTCGCCGAAACGAAGCCGCGAAAACGCGTTCGAACGTCGACCTCTTTGTGCCCTAGTGCGCGTCGCTGGCACGCGAACAAACGGTTCTGCGATAGCCATCACGCAGCTCCGACGCGTGCCAATTCGGCAATCGGTCCACACGCGACGCGACGCTCAGGAAGTGTCTCCAGTCGCAACAGCAATGGCGTTTCGGTTTTGCATTCAGCACGAGCCATTGGGCAGCGGGTGTGAAACGCACAACCAGGTGGAGGTGACACCGGACTCGCCGGTTCACCGACGAGACGCACACGGCCCGATGTCGCGCCAGGCACTGCGCTGAGCAACGCTCGTGTATACGGATGTTGCGGATTCGTCGCGACTTCGTGGGCAGTGCCAGTCTCCACGATCTGGCCGAGATACATCACCGCGATGCGATCGCCTACAACACGCGCCGCGCCGAGATCATGGGTGACGAACAACATCGCCATGCCGAGTTCTCGCCGAAGCCGACCGAGCAAGTTGATCACCGTCGCGGCCAACGACACGTCGAGTGCGCTCGTGGGCTCGTCACACAACAACACGCCCGGCGGGACGACGGTGGCCCGCGCGATTGCAACACGTTGGCGTTGCCCGCCGGAGAGCTGAGCGGCTTTCGTTTCGGCCACCTCTACTGGAAGTCCCACCGTTCGCAACGCCTTCGCCACCAGTTCTGACCGTTGCGATTTCGAATGGCCGAGATTGCGAAGGCGTTCCCCCACCAACTCACCTACTGTCATCCACGGAGTCAGTGAGGCGCCAGCATCTTGGAAGACCATCTGCGGACGTTCGCCGGAGCCCAGTTTCACTACACCAGAGTCGATCGGCAGCATCCCGGCAGCGGCGCGCAGCAGCGTCGATTTGCCACAACCACTTTCGCCAACCAACGCAAGCGATTCACCCGGTGCGATCGAGAGATCAACACCTCGCAACGCTTGGAGAGTGAGACGACTTCTCGGACCAGATCGCAACGGAAACGCCTTGAACACCGCGAGCATTTGCAGCGCTGGGGCAGACGCTGGATCTGTCTCGAGCGCCAGTGGCGGCCAGGATGCGCGCGGACCGACAGTCAACTCTTCGTCAGCTTCCGGATTCGAACATGCAGCTACGCCGTCATGGCGTCGCGCCGAGATCAACTCCGGAATTGCAGCGTCACACGCTGCGACGGCATGCGAACAACGCGGCGCGAATGCGCACCCGGGTGGGTAGTCGAGTGGGTCGGGCGGTTCACCAAACAAGCTCGGAAGCGGGTCGTCCTTGTTGGCCTCCAATGTGAGACGCGATTGCAACAAACCCACCGTGTACGGGTGCGACGGTCGTGTCAACACGTCGTTCGTCGCGCCGATTTCTGCAATACGCCCTCCGTAGAGCACTGCGATGCGATCCGAGATTTGAGCAGCGACACCTAAATCATGTGTGACCATCACGACGCTGCACTGACGTTCGTCACGGAGATGTGCAAGTAGCTCAAGAATTTGCGCCTGTACCGTGACATCGAGTGCCGTCGTTGGCTCATCTGCGACGATCAACGATGGTTTCCCGGCAATCGCCATTGCGATCATCACCCGTTGGCGCAATCCTCCCGAGAGTTCATGGGGATAGCACGACAGTCGACGGCGTGGCTCGGGCACGCCGACCGAATCGAGCAAGGCGATCGATTCACTCTCGCCGCCGGCAACCTCTCGAAGTTGTCGACCGATTTTCATCGTCGGATTGAGCGACGTCATTGGATCTTGGAACACTGCTCCGAGCCGGTCGCGCCGCAATGCACGCATCGTTTTCGCGTCGGCTGTCGTGAGATCGACACCACAGACGCGCAGACTTCCCGTCATCATTGGGGGTGACTCCGCTGAGTGCAATCCCAGAATCGACAGCCCGAGCACGCTCTTGCCGGAACCCGACTCGCCGACGAGCCCAAGAATTTCGCCAGGGGAAATTGAGAGTGAAACGCCTCGAAGAGCCCGAATCGAGTTGCGTCGTCTGGCGAATGTCACATGTAAATCAGTGATCTCTACAAGTGCCGCTGCGGCCGGACAGTCCCCATCGTTCTGTCCGGCCGCAAGGATCTCGGCGTCTTGTTGTTCGCTCAACAGGTGTTCGATCGCCTGTTGTTCAATCGCCTGTGGTTCAGACGGTTCGTGTCCTTGAGGTCGTGCGGTGAACCGCGGGGCCATCACCATGGACGCACCGTAGGAGCGGATCATTGCTCGACGTTCACGTGAACGTGACGCTTCGGTTTCACAAGACCACACGAAATCTGACTGCCCATTTCAAATGACTCATTTCAATTTGAGATCTCCGAACCGGATCGTGAACAACGAAGGTTCCTGATGCACAAAATTCGTGTAGCCAGCGGCCGCGACAACGACCTCTTTCACGTCCGCAATCGTCACGAAACAACCTGCTGCGGCGATGAGGTCACCCGCTTTGCCGTAGTCGGTCTGGATTGCAGCCGGGTCAGTCGCTGCGAGCCCTTCATCCATAGCCTGGTCGGCAGCCGGGACTGAGCACTGCAACCAGTTCAAGGAACCCTTCGTGCTGTAGAAGATCCGAGCCCACGTGTCTGGGTGCGCAGCATCGGGGTTCACCGTTGCCAACAACAGGTCGGGAGCTTGGTCGGGGTGATTCGGGAGATCGAACACCTGCGCAATCGGAATTCCGCGAGTCGTGACATCGAGTCCCGCAGCTTGGAGCTGCGTCTGCACGAAATTCGCGACACGTTGGTTACGGGCATCGTCGCTCGAATATGCGAGGTCGATCTTTTTGGTCGACGAGGATTTCGCCGCCGCGGTCAGTTTCGCAACGTCAAAGACGGAGGCGTCATCCGCCATTCCGGCAGGGAGTTCGCCCGCTGGGTACATCTGCGTCGAGAGTGCTCCGTCTTCGCCATAGACATCCGTGACAATCTTTTGCTTATCGATCGCCGAACCAAGCGCCGTGCGCATTGCTTGGTCTTTGAATGCACCCTTGTTTTCATTGACGAACAGCAACGATTTGAACAAACTCGGGAAGCGTTTGACTTGGAACTTGCTATCTTTCGATAACGTCTCGATATCGGAACGTGACAGGCCATGAATGATCATGCTGAGGTCGCCACTCTCGAGCTTTAGCCGTTGCGTTGAGATATCGGGAATGATCGAAATGTTGATCGATGCGACCTCGGGCTTACCACCCCAGTAGGCGTCGAAGCGCGTCAACGTGTAGTGATCGCCCGGAACGAACTCGGTCATGGTGAACGGACCGGTTCCGGCATCGTGGGTTTTTAGATAGGTCTGTGCAAAGTCGGAGCCAGCCTGATCTGTGAGGACTTTCGGGCTCACGAGTTTCGGCCCGTATGGCGCTGCCAGATAATCGAGGAAGGCCGAGACCGTGTGCTTCATTTTCACCACGAAGGTCGACGGGTTAGGTGTCTCGTAGCTCGCGACGTCTGCCAACATGTATGCAGGGGCAGAGTTGACCTTCGTTCGGCGTTCGAAGCTTGCCTTCGCTGCTGCAGAATCGACCGTCGTGCCATCGTGGAACTTCACTCCACTTCGGAGTACGAACGTGTAGGTCAGGCCGTCGGCAGACTTTGTATAGCTCTGCGCGACTGCGGGCTCGATTTCGGTGCTATCTGGCTTGTAGCGAACCAAGCCTTCGTATACCGATGTCGTCACCGCGTTGCCTTCGATCTCGTAGAAGACATCAGGGTCTGGGACTTGCATATCAGCGTTGAACGCGAGATTGATCGTCGCCGATGCTGCCGTTGCGCCACCGCCAGAGGGCGCCGCTTTGGTCGATGATGAACTCCCGCACGCGCTGACAGCGACGACGAGCACGCCAGTCAACGCCAGTCGGCGGTGGAGTCGGATGGGTTGCCTCATTGCTTCTCCTTCGAAGAGATCTGCGCGTTCGAGCGCTTGCTATGCAGGAATTGTCTTCGTGCCACGAAACGTCCAGTGGTCGTTCATCAGTGCAACACGGCGCCACCGTTCACACAGATCGATTGCCCAGTCACGAACGCAGCACCGGCGCTGCACAGCCACGCGACCGTCGCACCCACGTCGTCTGCGGTACAGAACCGCCCTGCGGGGATGGCGTCGAGGTACGACTGACGCACGGCATCAGAGGTCTGGCCTGTCACCACGACTTCCTGGGAACGCTCAGCCAAGACCATGTCGGTCTCCGCTGTCCCTGGGCAGACCGCGTTGACACAAATCCCGTCGCGTGCAAGTTCGATGGCCGACGTTTGGGTCAGGCCGATCACCGCGAACTTGGTCGCGGCGTATGCGCCAAGAAATGGGAATGCTTGCACTCCAACTTCCGACGCAATATTGACGATGCGACCACCGCGTCCCGCGTCACGCATGCAACGTGCAGCCGTGTTCATGCCGTGAAATACGCCCATCACATTCACTTCGAACATCCGTCGGAAATCGTCTTCGTTCGTGTCGATCACTGGAGCGAGCACTGAAATACCGGCATTGTTGACCCATACATCGAGGTGACCAAACTCGGCGATCGCCGTCTTCAGGAGCAGCGCACTCGTTGCCGGATCAGCAACGTCGCCACAAGCCGAGACCGCGCGGCCCCCACCCGCGCAGATCTCGGCGACGACATCGTTGTCGTCATCCCCACACCCAGCCCGATTCACCGGGCGATTCACCGGGCGATTCACCGGGCGATTCACCGGGCGATTCACCGGGCGATTCACCGGCACGCGCCCGGTTGCGCCGACCACAACGCCATAGCCAGCACCGGCGAGCGCGAGCGCGATCCCCCGGCCGAGGCCTCGGGAGGCACCCGTCACAACCGCGCCGAAGCGAGAGCCGTCGTGCATCAAACTGCCAGCAGGTACTTGCGACGTTCCCAGTCGCTGACTTGGCGGTGATAGTCGTCCCACTCGCCGATCTTCATGTCGACGTACGCGTCGATGAACTGCGCTGGATATACCTCGCGTACCAGTGGATCCACCGAGAATGCTTCGATCGCTTCCAGCAACGTGCGAGGCAATCGCTTCGCTTCGGTGTTACGCGACCAGTCGTAGGTGATTTCTTCAACCGGCGTTCCTGGATCCAAACCGAGACGGATCCCCTCCAACCCTGCCGCGAGCATCAGCGCAGCCGTCACATACGTATTCGCTGCGGAATCCACCGCACGGTTCTCGACCGCCGGACGGTTGCGAGGCAGGCGCAACATACAACTGCGATTGTTGTCGCCATACGCCGCATACACAGGTGCCCACGAGACGGTGCCGTCGCTGAGACGCGGTGAAAGACGTTTGTAGGAGTTGACTGTTGGTGTCGCGACCGCCGCAAGCGCCGGCGCGTGTCGCATAATTCCGGCGACGAAGGAATACGCCTCCTTACTCCAACCCTTGCCGCGCTCATCGTTTTCGTCGCGAAACAGGTTTTCTCCAGTTGCGATGCTCGCAAGACTCATATTGAAGTGCGCGCCAGAACCCCAAGAATCCGTGTACGGCTTCGGCATGAATGTCGCGAGCAGACCACATTGCTTCGCAACTTGTTTCACCATGAGACGGAAGAACGTCACGCGATCCGCCATCTCCAGCGCCGGTGCATAGGTGAAATCGAACTCGTACTGAGCGTCGCCTCCTTCAGCATCGAAGCTGAACAAGCCATAGCCCGTTTCCTCGAGATATTTCGCCATCGGACCGAGAAACGGCATTGCGTCCATCGTGACTTCGATGTCGTACGCAGGTGTCGGATCAAGCATCCCCGAACGAGCCATCGGCTCGAGATAGCCGTCGGTACGTTCCAACGACTCGGGCTTAAACACGAACAATTCGACTTCTACACCGAGGTTGAGGAGATACCCCTCAGCTGCCGCGATTTCGGTCTGACGTTTCAGAATCGAACGCGTGCAGTGCGCGAATGGTTCGGTTCCGCCGTACAACAAGTCGGCAGCGAACCAAGCAAAACGACGATCCCACGGACATATCTTCAACGTCGCAGGATCGGGCATCGCCACGCACTCGTCTTCGTTCGGGGTCATCGCGCCGAGATCGCCCATGCCGCGCGGCGTGTACCGCTCCGAACCGGCAAGCAGCGTTGGAAGCATTGCGATGGGAACAACTTTTGACTTTGTGCGCCCCGTGATATCGAGGAACCCGCCAAGTGCGTACTCCACACCCTGTGCGGCAAGTGACGTCGCCAGTTCGACGTGTTCTGGTTGGACCGTGCGTGCCGTATCCATTGCGTCTCCTCGTGTTTCGACGTACTGCAGGTTTCAGGGCGTGAGGTGCGGTGTAGGCGGCGTGCCGAGCGGCGGCTTTTCGTGTCGGCCTCGTTCGACGCGCGCCGAAATCGCGTCGATGGCGAGGCTCCACAGTCGAACGCCGAGTGCTGCGCTCGCCTCCGAAGGGCGGCCTGTCACGCCGTTCATCGAGAGCGCGGGAGCCACGTATCGAAATACCAAGTCGCCAGTCCGATCAACGTCGTCGGCACCCGCGACGCGGTCGAGATGCACGAGCTCAGGTGCAATCGCGAGCATCACCGACGTTTCGGCCCGATGCGCGTGCACATCGTCGCCATCGACGGTCATCTCCGCGAGCAGTTCCGGGTCGACGCTCCACCAGTCGACAACTCCTACTTGGAGATCTGGTCGGAACAGTCTGAGGTGGTCGGTTGCGATTCCGAGGGCGGCGGTATTGCCAAAATGGCTATTGACGAAGAGCAGTTTCGTCAGACCTGAGAGCGCAGCCCATTCCGCGTACTGTCGTGCAACTGCGGCAACAAGCTCCGGCGTGAACGAGATCGTGCCGGGAAGCACGGTGCCGTGACCGTAGCTACACGCGACGGGAATTGCGGGCAGCACGATTGCTTGGGTTCGCTCAGACACGGCGCGACACAGCGCCTCGGCGATAAATGTGTCGGTCCCTACCGGCAAATGCGGTCCGTGCTGTTCGGTCGCACCTACCGGCACAAGACCGACTTCCGTGCCATCACCGTTCGACAACACCGAAAGTTCCGGCCACGCACATTCATCCCAACGACGAGCCTTCACGATCGATCTCCCGAGTGCAGTGCAACGTCGTTCGTGGCAATGGGCATGCCAGTCGCGAGCAACGCAATACCGTCGCGCCGATAACAAGCAGTGAACGCACCTGTCGGTCGACCATCTTCGATGGTCATTGAATGCGAGCCAACCTGCACATGGGCGAACCCACGATCGCAGCCTTCGATGACCGGCTGGCGGCTGAGTGGGAGCCGGCGCCAGACCTCGCGGTACTGCACCGTCTCGCCATCGACCACAAACACGCCGGTCTCGACCATCTCGTCCACATCGGCCCATACGACATCGCCAACATCGGCGAGCGCCGCCGGACCACTATTGAGATCAAGATCGTGACTGAAGTACAAACGGTCATCTTTGAATGTTGTGTGACCCGCAAAACTTTCGACGGAATCGTCAGAACCTGCCTGTGGAACGCGCAGATCGCAGTACGCGGAATGTCCTTGCAGCCAGATCGTTTGGGCCGCGTCGAGCACGACCTCGCCATCGAGTGAGAACTCCACCCGATCCCACGCGCCGACGAACTCCTCTGGCACCGTCATCATCTCGTGCCCATCATTGCGACCCCATCAGCACGAGCCCATCAGCGCGAGTAGCGACTCGTGGAACCTCATGATTGGGGCTTCAAGACCGCTCGCGAGCGGACCAACGGCAAATGCCGGTGAGACAACCGCACGCTGGATTTGTTCGCACGCAGCACCATCTTCAGCGTGCAATACGGTCGACACCATTGCGAGAAATGCTTCGGCATCGTGCGTGGTGCCGCCTTCCGCGCGGACACGCAAATCGATCGTCGTGTGTAACGGTCCGCGCGGGATGCATTGGTAGGTCATGAAGAAGGCTGCCCCAGTTGCGAAAGGCACGCTGGGAAAGATCAGATGAGCGCCGGAACCCCAATCGTCGCTTGTGATGTGAGAGATCGGGCTGAAACCGCTCGCGAACTGCGCCTCGTCGGTCACGCCGGAGCGAGGTGGTTCATAGAACGCCCAGTGCGGTGCACAGTCCCACCACTCGTGACGTGGGTGGTCGTACGCGCCCAAGCTCTGTTCGTGCAGGTACCAGAGGTGGTAAATGTCGATGTGGTTTTCGATATAGAGCTTCCAGTTGCACGCAACTTCGAAGCGTCGCCTCGCAACCTCAACAAGTTGATCTGGGCGAAAGCCACGAATCCGGGCCGGGAGTTCGCCGAGCCACTCGTGAAGCGGAGTCGCGCGCCCGGGTTCGAGGTGTGCGAATGCGTACCCGAGCCACGTTTCAACTGCGACGCGTTCGCCGTCGACGGAGCGGGCCTCCAGTATGTCGCCGTCACGCCACATCGTGGTGAGGGCAGGCCCCGCCGTCGCGAGCAACGAGCCTTCTTCAGGAACATCCGACACCGGCCCGATGAAATGCCAGACCGAACGAAACACGGTTTCCATCTCGCGCTCGTACCACTGCTCCGACCAATAGGCCTCAGGGGGCAAGAGAAACCTCGTGGCCGACGAGGCGAGCGCAGTCACCCGCGCACTCCTTCATCGAGACCCGCAAGCACGAATGCTTGAAACACCGTGATCGGATGTTCGTGGTCCCTGGCCATTGGCCCAACAGCAAACGCTGGCGAAGCCACGGCTGCTTGCACGCGCTCACACGCATGGATGTCTTCCTCGATGAACGATGCGGCGGCGGCCGTCAGCCCTGCTGCATCTGCGCCTGTCTCGGCACGAATCCGTAGATCGATTCGGCTTTGGTCCGGAGCAATTGGGACCGCGACGTACGTCGCGACGAACTCGGCGGACGTCGCAATCATCGTGTTCGGAAACACGAAATGGGCACCGATTCCGAGACGATCACGTTCACTGATGTGTGCGATCGTCTCCGTACCGCGATTCAAGCCAGCGTGGTCTTCGCGCAGTGGCTCGTAACTGAACCAATCGCTGTCAACCTGTACATATTCAAACTGGGTGTGGTCGAAATCGCCAAGCGACTCAGCGTGCAAGTACCAGAGGTGATACACGTCGATGTGGTTCTCGACGAACAACTTCCAGTTACAATTCGCTAGGAAGCTCCGGGTCGCAACTTGCTTGAGCGCTCCGGGACGGTAGGTCCCAATATTCGCAGCGAGCCCAGCGATCACTTGCTCAAATGGCCGGGCGTTCGGATCCACGTGAACAAACACGAGACCCTCCCAGACAGCAATCGAGCCCGGCATCAATCCCCACAGCGCCATATCGATGTCGGGAAATTGTTCCTTGCGTTGCGGAACCCGCACGAGATCGCCGTCGAGCGCATAGCGCCACCGGTGGTAGAAGCAATCGATACCGGTGCCGCAATTACCTGCGCCGTCGAGCATCGTCATACCGCGATGGCGACAAATGTTGTGAAACGCGCGCAATTCGCCGTCATCGCCCCGCACAACGATCATTGGCGCGGTCCCAACGGTCGCCGTGAAATAGTCACCTGGCTCGGAAACGTCTTCGATGGCGCCTACGTGCGACCATCGCTTGACAAAGAGCTCCCGCTGCTCGCGCGCGAACCACTCACGCGACGTATACGCCGAGGCAGGAAGAAGATAGGAGCTCGTCGCGGCGGGCGCGGTCATGCCGATACTGAACCGGGCCAATATTTCGCACAAACACCCGCTTCATTTCCGAATAGTTATTGACCGGTTCCGGAAATCTGACGGTTATCCTTGCCGAACACCACAACGAACAATGGAGCGAGAGATGACAACGGCTGAATCCGACAATACGTTTTGCGTCGAACGCGAGACGGTCATTCACGCATCAGCAACTGAGGTTTTCAGTCGCCTCGACAACTTTCATCGTTGGGTCGACTGGTCACCGTGGGAAGGCATCGACGAGAACATGCAGCGCACATACTCCGGACCCGACGCTGGCGTCGGCGCCGTCTATGCCTGGGACGGTAACCGCAAAGCAGGCAAGGGTGAAATGCGCATCACGTCAGTCGTTGCGCCGACTTCCGTCAAAATTGATCTCGCCTTCCTGAAACCGTTCAAATCGCGAAGCGACGTCACGTTTACCCTCGCACCATCCGGCGACACCACGCACGTGACTTGGACGATGATCGGACCCAAGACCCTCATGTCGAGAATCATGGGAGTGTTTATGAGCATGGACAAAATCGTCGGTCGCGACTTCGAAAAGGGTCTCGCGCAGCTGAAAACTATGAGCGAAGCGCCGACCGTCTAACGCATCGAATATTCATACCGGTGGGTGTTCGTCTGCCATTTCCCGCAAGCGGTTCTTCAGCAGCTTGTCGAGCGTGCCAAGCGGGAACTCATCCACAAAATATGCGGCTCGCGGAACTTTGAAATCGGCAAGCCTGGCGGCGCAGGTCGCGATGATCTGCTGCTCGAGGTCGGCGTCACCTGGAGCTGCTGGGCTCTTGATCACAAACGCGACCACGACCTGATCGAGCCACTCATGTTGCTTTCCGACAATCGCAACTTGTCCGACCCCGGCGACGGTCGCAACGATTTCTTCAACCTCCTTCGCAGAGACGTTTTCACCACTGACTTTCAGGAGATCTTTGTCGCGCTCCTGATAAAAGACATTGCCGCCAGCACCCATGGTCACCATGTCGCCGGTCTTAAACCAGTCGTTCTCGAAGGCACTCTCGTTCGCCTCGGGGTTGTCGTAGTACTCGAGGAAGAGTTGAATTCCTCGCGTTCCGCGCATCCACAGTTCGCCAGGTTCGCCCTCACCGCAGAGCGCGCCGGTCTCTTTATGTACTACCGCAAGTTCGTACCCAGGAGTGACGCGACCCATCGAACGCGTCGGGAGTAGCTCGCGGGGTTTACCAGTAACCGCGTGCGTCACAGTTTCGGTCATGCCATACGCGGCATACACCTGGATCCCGAACATGCGGTCGAGGTCGGGAAGGATCAGTCCGAACACGCCAATGCGAAGCGACGGGGCCGCCGGACGATCAGGCGCCCCAAGCGTTCCCATGCAAAAGGGCATCAGCGAAATATGGGTGATTTCGTTGCGATTCACGACATCCCAGAATCGACTCGTCGACCACTTCGGCATCAGCACCGCTGTCGCGCCGACACCAAGCACCGAGAAGAACGACCAACTCTGCGCGTTCACATGAAAGAACGGCAAATAGATGAGATACCGATCGTCGGGGCCGAGGTCGATGTTGCGAGGCCCGGTGCGGCTCGCCCAGATTGCATTCGCGTGCGTGTGCACAACGGCCTTGGGTTTGTTCGTCGTGCCCGAGGTAAACATGATCCCGAAGGGCAACATCGGATCGATCGGACGACCTTGCCATTCCCCACTCGCGTCGAACAACGAGCTGAATGATTCGAGACCATGACCGAGTTCGCCAGGCGTCGCGGGTTCTCCTCCATTGTCGTCGGTAACAGCGATCCAGAGCAACGAAGCACCCGCGGCGGCGACGAGCGCTGCGTATTGCGGTTGGGTGATTGCGGCCACGCACTGCGCTTTGGTGACGAAGTATGCGACTTCTTCGGCAACGGATCGGGTGTTGGTTGTCACTCCAACCGCGCCAACGGTCGAACAGGCGAGCCAAGCCACCACCATCTCCGGGCAGTTGTCGGCATGAATCAATACCTTGTCGCCAACCGCAATCCCCCGATGCGCAAGCCCCGCTGCGAGCCGATGCACCTCGTCGTGGAGTTCGCGATATGTCCATTGCCGGCGCGCACCATCTCGCGGTTCCCATACCAGTGCCGGATGTTCTGGGCGACGTTCGGCCCAATGGGCAAGGAGCCACGGAATATCTTGGCCATGCATTTGGAAACGGGTGAGTGCGTCGCGGTCCATCCCACCATTCTCCGCTGTCGCAGAGCCAGTGGTCGAGTTGTGGGTTGTGATGGTAGAAGTGGAGCATGCGTTTCGGACTTGACATCGCTCAACAACGAATGCCGTGGAAGGAAATCGTTGCACGCGCTCGATTTGCGGAGGAGCTCTCGTTCGATGGTGTGTGGGGCTTCGATCATTTCCAACCGATGTACGGCGACGGTCCTGGCGAATGCTTCGAGGGCAACACCACGCTCGCGGCGCTCAGCGGCGTCACTGATCGGGTACGTCTCGGACTGCTCGTGAGCGGTATGACCTACCGGCACCCGGCAGTCTTCGCGGCGGAGGCCATCACAATCGATCATGCATCGGGTGGGAGACTCGAATTGTCGTACGGCGCCGCGTGGTTCCAACAGGAACACACGGCACTCGGAATCCCATTCCCGGAACTACGAGACCGGATTGACGCGTTCGAAGACGCGGTACAGATCGTACGTGGGTTACTCACCACTGACGGCTTTACGTTTGAGGGACGTCATTTCAGCGTGACCAAAGCAACGTTGCGACCGCGGCCGGTGCAAGTTCCACACCCCCCGATCTGGATCGGAGCATCCGGTGAGCGGAGAATGTTGCCAATCGCGGCACGTCACGCCGACGTGTGGCATTGCTTCGGACCGGTCGAGTATGTGGCTGCGAAATCGGAGCTGCTGACGGCATTTGCCGAAGGCGCTGGTCGTGATCCTGCATTGATCGGGCGAGCCGCCTCCCTGTCACTCGAAGATGATGCCGACACGATTGCACGGACAATCGACGGATTCGCCTCCGCGGGTTTCGACTACCTCGTGTGCGGCTGGCCTCCAGGAGGCCATGCGGCAGTCGAGACGTTCGCCCGCCGCCACGTCGCTTGAGTAGGCGCGCACCTCGCGGTGAGAACGTCACACACAGCTTTGCATCGACGGCACTAGCGTCGTAGCAAACAATCAAGCGCAGAGGATGGCGAATGACATCGCACGAACTGCTTCGTCTGCATGTACCAGAACCGACCGGGCGACCGGGTCATGCCACCGATTTTTCGTATCTCCATTTGTCTCCAGCTGGGGCCGCGCGACGTCCACCCGTCGACACTCCTCCCATCGATACGAGTGACCTCGCTTACACGTTGGTGCGAGTGCTCGACGACGATGGCAACGCGGTCGGACCATGGGCACCGCAGGTCGACGCCGAACTGCTCCGGTTGGACAGCCGGCTGCCCGGCCTGGACCCGACCGTCCGGGACGAGCTGGCCGATGCGGTCCGCCGCGCGGTGGACAAGGTGCTGCACGCACCGACCGTCCGGGTCAAGGAGCTGGCCGCGACCCC
>JBBRPC010000066.1:0-16959 GCA_038228615.1 Acidimicrobiia bacterium
CACGATCAACGTGACTTTGAGTTCGCGCGTGAGTTTGCACTCGACATCATTCCAGTGATCACGCCGTCCAGCGACTGGATCGCCGCGCACGACGGTGCTGGCACGACTGATTGCGCGACATGGAGTGAGGCGTTTACCGGTGACGGAGCTGCGCTGAATTCTGTCAATGATCAGGTGTCGCTTGACGGGCTGCGTGTTGTCGAAGCAAAAGCCCTCATCATTCAGTGGTTGACACAACAGCAAATGGGCACGGCGACGACAAATTACAAGCTCCGAGATTGGCTATTTTCGCGACAGCGCTACTGGGGCGAGCCGTTCCCGATTGTGTACGACGAGCATGGCCCCATTGCAGTTCCTGAGGCGATGTTGCCGGTCGAGTTACCGGAGATCTCGAACTTTGAGCCCGCAACGAGCGACGACCCCGACGCGCTGCCGTCACCGCCGCTCGGTCGTGCCGAGCATTGGATCATGACCGAGCTCGATCTCGGCGAGGGTCCGAAGCAATATCGTCGTGAACTCAATACGATGCCGCAATGGGCTGGCTCGTCTTGGTACTACTTGCGGTACCTCGATCCAACCAATGAAAACCGCTTCGTCGACCGTGACGTTGAGAGGTATTGGGCTGGATCCGATGCCGGCGCCGTTGATTTGTATGTGGGCGGGGTGGAGCACGCCGTATTGCATTTGTTGTACGCCCGTTTTTGGCACAAGGTGCTGTACGACCTTGGCCAAGTCAGTACGCCAGAACCGTTTCAGCGGTTGTTTAACCAGGGGTACATCCAGGCGTTCGCCTACACCGACGAGCGCGGCGTCTATGTGGAGGCAAGCGAGGTGGTCGAACGGAACGGCACCTTCACGCATCATGGCGAACCCGTCAATCGCGAGTACGGAAAGATCGGTAAGAGCCTGAAGAACGTTGTGACGCCCGACGACATGTGCAAGGAGTATGGCGCCGACACGTTCCGTATGTACGAGATGTTCATGGGGCCCCTCGACGCGAGTCGGCCGTGGAACACTCGCGACGTCGTCGGCGTGAACCGATTCCTACAGCGGTTGTGGCGGAATTGTGTAGATGAACATACGGGTGCGTCGCGCGTGGTCGATATTCCCATCGACGACGACACGCGCCGGATATTGCACCGAACAATCGCCTCGATTACGAACGACATCCCCGTGTTGAGTTTCAACACAGTCGTGGCGCGCCTCTTCGAATTGAACAATCATCTCACCAAGGTGGTCGAGACACTCGGCGCCGCGCCGCGCGAAATGGTTGAACCGCTCGTGCTGATGTGTGCGCCCGTTGCTCCACATATTGCTGAGGAGCTGTGGCGGCGCATCGGGCACGTCGACACGATTGCGTACGAACCATTTCCGCTGCATGACCCACGATGGCTGGTCGCTGACACTGTGGAGCTGCCGGTCCAGATCAACGGCAAGGTGCGCGCCAAAATCACCGTCGCTGCTGGCGCCGATCAATCCGTCATCGAGGCCGCAGCGCGTGGCGATGCTCGAATCGCCGCGCTCCTTGATGGGGCGACCGTTCGCAAGACCGTTGTGGTGCCCGACCGTCTCGTCAACTTTGTGATCGGATAGCATCTCGACCGATCGTTCGTCGTCGAGCGCAGTACCGAAACGGTATTCAACGCACGACCCGTCTGGGACCTTCCCCCGCCATGATCACCCATCCTCGACGACTCGAGTGGTGTGATCGAACGTTCGGCGGCGCTTGTTCATGCCGCCCGTCATAGGGGTTGTGCACATGCAAGATTCGCTCCCGCCAGTTGCAACTGGCCGGCGGCTCGTTGAGTCGATCCGCGCCAACCGCCGTCGTGCCGTGACGGTAGCCATGTTGTTGTTCGCCACGGTCCTTGTTGGCTATTTCGCCGTGCAGCCGCGTCCTTCGGCGTCTCCTCCGGGCGCAAGTCGCGCATCAAATGCGAACCCGAGTATCGCATCGAATCGCCCGTCAGATTTGTTGTCGAGCGGCGCGCCTGGATCGTCTCGCTACCAACCCACGGTGAGTAGCTCGAACGTCGTTCACCTGATCGTGCACGTCGCGGGGGCTGTGGTGCGCCCGGGCGTCGTGACCGTGTTGGGCGACGCGCGGGTGATTGACGCGATTGATGCTGCAGGGGGTCCGCGACGCGACGCTGATGTCGATCAGATCGACCTTGCCGCCAAAGTGATCGACGGAACCCGTATCTACGTTCCGAAACGTGGCGAGTCGGTCGCTCCGAATCCGGAGTCGGGCGCGGGCCCACCCAGTGCCAGCGACGTGGCGAACTCGCAAGGGCCCGTCAATCTGAACACGGCGAGCCAAGTGGAGTTGGAGACGCTTCCGGGTATCGGTCCTTCGCTCGCGCAAGCAATTATTGCGGAACGCGCCCAGCTTGGAGGTTTCCATTCGGTCGATGATCTCAAACGCGTACACGGAATTGGCGATCGTCGATTCGAACAACTCAAAACATTGGTCGACGTGTGAAACACGAGTGGCGCGTTGTCGGCTGCGCGGTGGTCACCGTCGTGGGCGTCTTCCTCGGTGAACATTTCGGACCGGGTGAAGGGCATATCTCGGTTGGTGTGGCGATACTTGCTGCTGTTTCGATGGCGTGTATCAGTTTCGCTCCAAATCCCGCGGGAACAATGTCGGCGTGTGTGCGGATCGTGTGTGTCGGAATCGTGTGTGCGGCACTCGGATCAGCCGCGATGCAGCGATCCCTCCACGGTCTCCACGATCATCCATTGCGATCGGCTGTTGCCCGCCACGCTGCGGTGGTTGTCCGGGGTGAGTTGGTGGACGACCCGCAACCGCTGCAATACGGAACCGTTGCGCTCTTGCGTGTTCACGATGCGCAAGTAAGTCGTGGTTCCTGGCAGACGATTGATCGTGTCGTGCTGGTGCATGCGAACCGGACGACCTCAAGTGCACTTGCCAGCCTCGCGGCGTCGGATCGCGTCGAGGGAAGCGGTGACTTGCGGATCTTGAGTGGCGCAGACGTGCGTTACCGCTGGCGGCATGCCATCGCCCGCGTTGATCTGGTGTCGATCGATTGGGTTGGTTCCCCATCCGGACCGATGTGGCCGCTCGCCAATCGGTTGCGCGCCGTGGTGCAACGCGGCGGGATTGTCGTCGCGGCGCGGGAACGGGCGTTACTCGACGGGTTTTTGTTGGGAGACACGCGTGCGATCGACGATGCAACAACGAAACAATTTCGAGGCGCAGGACTTTCGCATCTTTTGGCGGTATCCGGGGCGAACGTTGCGTTCGTGCTTGCACTCGCCGGTCCGTTGCTGCGGCGCGGACGACTTGTGGTCCGCTGCACTCTTGGGCTTGCCGTCGTGGCGATGTTCGCCGCGATGACAAGATTCGAACCGTCAGTGCTGCGGGCGAGCGTGATGGCGGCGACCGTGATGATCGCACAATTCAGTGGGCGATCCGTTCACCCAATGCGAGTACTCGGGTACGCCGTAATCGGCTTGGTGCTGATCGATCCCTTTCTTGTGCATTCCGTCGGCTTCGAGCTTTCTGTTGGTGCATGCGCAGGCATCGTGTTGTTCGCGGGACCGATTGCGCGACGGATCCCTGGGCCGCGTTGGATGCGTCAAGCGATTTCGGTGAGTATCGCCGCGCAGGTGGGAGTCGCGCCGATTCTGATAGCAGTCTTTGGTGCGGTCGCGTGGATCGCTCCAGCTGCGAACCTCTTCGCGGTGCCGCTGGCCGAACCGATTACCGTCGTCGGTCTCCCGGCGACGCTGGTCAGCGCGTTGTGGCCCGCGTTGGGAAGGGTGTTGCTGACGCCCGTGCGTTGGATGTTGGTTGGGGTCGAGGTGGTCGCCCGCGTTGCCAACGAACGTCCGTGGCTCCTCGCCATCGGCGCGCTGCTCAGCGTCGCCGTGGCCGTCGTCGCGACCGCGTCGCCGACGGTAGATTCGGATGCATGAACGCGGCAGTGACCTACGTCAAAGGCGACGACCCGGTGCTGCGCGACGCCGAGGTCGCCAAGGTCATCGATAC
Source organism: Acidimicrobiia bacterium (assembly GCA_038228615.1). Taxonomy (GTDB): domain Bacteria; phylum Actinomycetota; class Acidimicrobiia; order IMCC26256; family PALSA-610; genus F1-120-MAGs023. The sequence goes on from JBBRPC010000066.1 coordinate 4,016, forward strand.
CTTGCTCGACGGCACCGACAAGCTCTACGCGCTCGAAGATTTTACGATCGAGTCAAGGCGGAAGTCTCGTGACGATGGGGAAGATGACGCCGATCGCGATGGTGCTGGCGAACCGGCGACGCCTGTATTTCGGTCGATATTGAACGCGTTATCGAGCCCTCCATTTATGACTCCGATGCGCGTCGTGGTGATCCGCGAGGCCGGAGGGTTGCTCGCGGATCAAGCCGCACTCGTCAGCGAATTTGTCACCGACCCGCTCGACGGCATCTTTCTCGTGTTGGTTGCTGGCTCCGGTCGAATGGCTTCGCCGCTTGAAAAAGCGATCAAGGCAAACAGCGTGTCGACGATCGCTCCGAAGTCGGAAAAGACCGACGATGTCCTCGACACTGCATTGAGCGCAGCGAATCTGATCCTCGCCACGACGACGCGCAAGGCCATCTCGGCGCGTCTCGGCGACGACGCGGGTCGAGTTCCGGAGTTAGTGGCATTGCTCGAGTCGACGTTTGGAGAGGGCGCACAACTCACCCTCGAAGATGTCGAGCATTACCTCGGCGAGAGTGGCACGGTGGCTCCGTACATGCTCACGAACGCGATTGACAACGGTGATACGCCGGGCGCGCTCGAGGTATTGCACCGACTGCTGCACGCCACAAGCGCGCGAGCCCCGAAGCCGATGCATCCGTTGCAGGTCATGGGGATGCTCACGCGACATTACGAGTCGCTCGTCAGAATCGATTCGCCCGATGTGACTTCGAAACAACAAGTGGCGACGGTGCTTGGTATGAAGGAATACCCCGCAGGCTTGCGGCTGAAAACTGCACAACAGTTGGGTTCGCGAGGAATCGCATCGGCGATCCATCTCCTCGCCCAGGCCGATCTCGATTTTCGCGGTGGGTCTGGCGGCGGGCGCGCAATACCAAGCGAAACTGTGATCGAGGTACTTGTCGCTCGCCTCTCAGGTCTGGCGAGGCGGAGCGGAGCGAAGAGTCCTGCGCTGAGCGCAGGACGCCGCCGCTGACGCGACTGCGCTACTCGGCGGTGGCAGCTTTGTTCGCTGCCTTCATGAGGCGCGATGTGCGGCGGGCCGCTTGGTTTTTATGAATGGTTCCCCGACGGCCGGCTTTGGCGAGCCGTTTCTGGGCGATCACGACGAGATCACCCACACCATCATCACCAGCGGATGCGGCGGTGCGCGCAACCTTCACGCGGGTCTTGAGTTCGGACCGGACTCCCTTGTTGCTGAGCCGGCGCCGTTCATTTGTGATGTTGCGCTTCTTCTGTGACTTGATGTTCGCCATGGGCGCGTCGAGACCTCGTGATCGTTCCTGGAACCGTGGGATCGTACCAGCCAATGTGTCTTCACAACGAGTGGGGGATGCGGGGCTGGGGCCGCGTAGGCTCCCTGTTTCCCCGCCAGGCAGGCTCAGTGACCGCGCTCGAACGAATTCGCAACCTTTCCATCATCGCCCACGTCGACCATGGGAAGTCGACCTTGGCCGACCGTCTGCTCGAAATCACCGGCGCTGTCGACATGCGCGACATGCGCGCGCAATACCTCGATTCGATGGACTTGGAGCGCGAACGGGGGATAACGATCAAGGCCCAAAATGTCCGGGTTGAGTGGGACAACCATGTGATTCACCTCATCGACACTCCTGGCCACGTCGATTTTGGCTACGAGGTGAGTCGTTCTCTTGCCGCCTGCGAAGGCGTCGTCCTGCTTGTTGATGCGAGCCAAGGCATCGAAGCGCAGACGCTCGCGAACTGCTATCTCGCGCTTGAGAATGACCTCACGATTGTGCCGGTCCTCAACAAGATCGATCTGCCCGCGGCGGAACCAGAAAAACGTGCTGCCGAGATCGAAAAGGTACTTGGGCTTCCGGCAGAAGAGACGCTCCACATCTCAGCCAAGACGGGCGAGGGCGTCGCTGCGGTGCTCGATGCGATTATTGCGCGCATCCCGGCTCCCCAAGGCAACATCGACGACCCATTGCAGGCCCTCATCTTCGATTCGTATTACGACCCGTATCGGGGCGTCGTGAGTGCGGTGCGAGTGTTCAACGGAGCGTTGCGCACGGGCGCGAGGTTGCGCTACGTGCAACTCAAGATGAATCACGACGCGGAGGAGGTCGGTGTGCGTTTGCCGGTACCTACACCCGTCGCGGTGCTCGGTCCTGGCGAAGTCGGCTACCTCGTCGCCGGGATCAAAGATGTTGGCGAAGCCAAAGTTGGTGAAACAGTCACTGAAGCTGCGCGTCCTGGTGTGGCCCTCGGCGGCTACCACGACCCAAAGCCGATGGTCTTTTGTGGCCTGTATCCCGTGCACGGGGACGAGTTTGCGGAGCTACGTGAATCGCTCGAAAAATTGCGGCTCAACGACAGCAGTTTTACCTATGAACCCGAAACGTCTGGAGCATTGGGGTTCGGATTTCGTTGCGGATTTCTTGGGTTGTTGCATATGGAAATCACCCGAGAACGACTCGAACGCGAATACGACCTCTCGCTCGTTGCGACCGCTCCAAACGTCGAGTATTTCATCAACCTCACAGATGGTGTCCGTGAAGTTGTCGACAACCCGAGTTCGATGCCGCTCCCGCAAAAGATCGACAGCATCGAAGAACCATATGTACGCATCAACATCCTCACGCCAACCGACTACATCGGAACCCTGATGGAGCTGTCGCAACAGCGGCGCGGCGAGTTGCAACGAATGGACTATCTCAGCGAAGACCGCGTCGAGATCGTCTACGACATCCCGCTCGCCGAGATCGTGATGGACTATTTCGACCAGTTGAAGTCGCGGAGTCGCGGCTACGCGTCGCTCGACTATGAGCCGATCGGCTACCGCCAGAGTGCGCTTGTGAAGGTCGACATCTTGTTGAACGCGATACCCGTCGATGCGTTTTCCAGCATCGTGCACAAGGACCGCTCATACGACTACGGCCGCAAGATGGTGTCGAAGCTTCGCGAGCTCATTCCTCGCCAACTTTTCGATGTACCGATTCAGGCGGCCGTTGGTGGTCGCATCATTGCTCGTGAGACGGTGAAAGCAAAACGCAAAGACGTGCTGGCGAAGTGTTACGGCGGCGATATCACGCGTAAGCGCAAACTGCTCGAGAAACAAAAAGATGGTAAGAAACGAATGAAACAAATCGGCAGTGTCGAGGTGCCGCAAGAAGCGTTCGTGGCCGCACTCAAACTCGACGAATAGGCGACATTGCAAGGATCGTGTCGCGCAGCATGTTGTCGCCTCGATGGAACGTCACATCTTGAGGCCATGCAAGCACCGCGACCCAACCTGGTGGGGTGTCGGTCACCGACTCGTCGCGTAATCCTCCCGCTACAGCCGCAGTTCGCAGGAGTAAGTCGTCGTGGCTCCGCGCCGCCGCGATTGGTTGACGAGTCGAGTCGAGCGCAACGAAGCGTCCCAAATACTCCACGACTTCGGCACGCGCGATCCTCGCCACCCAACGAAATCGCTCTGCGAGCCGCTCGTCGATTTCGTCGCCGGCCGAGAGCCAACGGGTGAGCGACAGGTCGTCGAAATCGTTCCCGCTCACGCGCTACTTGCCAACCTTCGCGCCAGTTTGCAATGGCTCCGAATCTTTGGGAAGACCAAGGACCCGTTCGCCGAGAATGTTGCGCTGGACTTCGCTCGTCCCGCCCCCAATCGTGAGCGCAGGCGCGTACATGAAGCCATACGGCCACATAGGAGACGGGTCGTCGCACGGGCCCCACTGCGCGAGGAGCCCGTCGGTACCAGCCAGTTCGAGTGCCATCGCCATCACGTGTTGGCCGTGGGGATCCGACATGGCCTTTCGAACGGATGCCTCGGGACCCGGTTCGAGGCCCCGTAGGCGCGCCATCAGTGTTCGCATCCGGATGAGTTCGAGCAGACGGGCTTCTATGTAGAGGGCAGCGAGACGCTGACGCTGCAATGGGTTGGTGGTGCCACCGTTCGTGCGGACGATGTCGAGTACATCGTGAGCAGTCGGTCCGCGACCCCACAACGCGCCCTCGCCCGACAACGAGACGCGTTCGTTGCCGAGGGTGACTTTGGCAAGCCGCCAACCATCGTCGACGACACCGATGACGTTGGCAGCCGGCACGCGAACCGAGTCGAAAAACACCTCGTTGAATTCATGTGTCCCGGTCATCTGCACTAACGGTCTGACGGTGATCCCTGGTGCGCGCATATCCACGACGAAATACGTGATGCACTGTTGATCGCTGCGGCCAGTTTCGAAGTTGGTGCGGGCAAGGAGAATGCCCCAACGCGCGACGTGGCCGAGCGTGGTCCACACCTTTTGACCGTCGACAATGAATTCGTCACCGTCGCGTACGGCGCGAGTTTGGAGCCCAGCAAGGTCGCTTCCGGCTCCTGGTTCGCTGAAGAGTTGGCACCAAATCTCAGACCCGTCGAGGAGTTGGGGGAGCCAACGCTGTTGCTGGGCAGGAGTTCCTGCGACGAGCAACGTTGGTCCGGCCCAGCCGATGCCGATCGGGTTCTGAGGTTTTGGAACGTCGCGGATGCGCAGCTCGTCGTCGATGGCCAGTTGTTCCCATGCGTCGGCGCCGAGCCCCCACGGCGTCGGCCAATGTGGAGCGACGTAGCCCGCTGCGGCCAACGTTCGGCCGAAATCGCCAGAAAACGAGCCATTCGGTGCTTCGGTATCGAGAAATTGTTGTAGCCGGGCGCGGGCGGCGACGCTGTGTTGCGGCCACTGGAGATCCATGGGAGGAAGCTACTGGTCGCAACTTGGGAGCAAATCTCATCCACTGTGTCGTTCGCTCCGAATGAGGATGTACATGGAAGACACACCTTCCGGGACTCGCGGGTCTCGCGCGCCCGAATCCGAATGGCCGAACGCCGAATATGCAGTCACGGAGCTGCCAGCGCCTGTCGCTGCGCCGTTCGACGCCGCACGCGCGTCGGATCACGAGTTTGTGCAATTGGTCGTCGGCCGTGATCAGCAGGCGTTCGCCGCGATTTACCGCCTGCATGGCGACGCCTGCTTCGGGCTGGCACGCAAAGTGTTGCATGAGCGTGCGCTCGCCGAAGAGGTCGTACAGGAAGTGTTCGTGCGGCTGTGGAACGCTCCTGAGCGATACGACGCCACTCGGGGAAGTCTCCGTTCGTTTCTGCTCGCCCAAATCCATGGCCGAAGCGTTGACGTGTTGCGATCTGAGCGCTCGCGACGGCTACGGGAAGAAAAGGAGTCGTGGCGCAAGGCTGTGCACACGCAGGGCGACGACATCGAGCGCGAAGTCATCGATCTGGCCCAAGCCGAAGCCGTGCGCACGGCGCTGACGCAGCTTTCCGACGGAGAACGCCAAGCAATTGAACTTGCCTATTTCGGGGGGCACAGCTACCGCGACGTCGCAGTGTTGTTGGAACAAGCCGAGGGAACGGTCAAGAGCCGGATCCGTACTGGATTGTTGCGATTGCGTGCGACCCTGATTGATGCGGGATACCCATCCTCATGAACTCCGATATGAATTCCACGATCCGCCCCGAACTCGATGCGCTGCTCGGCGCGTATGCACTTGACGCAGTCGAACCAGTCGAGCAACGCGAACTCGATGCGTACATTGCCAACAATCCGCGCGCCCGTGCCGAAGTCGACGAGATGCGCGAGGCAGCGGCGATGCTTGCCCTGGTCGTGAACGAGCGCCAGGGAGCGCCTGCTTCGGTATGGGACAACATCCAGTCCGCAATCGAATCGCCTTCGCTCAGCGCTTCCCGCGATCGCGCTTCGGTGACGTCGCTCGACTCCCACCAAGTCGATCGAGACCAACGTCAACGACGACAGCTGCCGCGTCAGTCGTGGATGCTCGTTGCAGCGGCGACGGTGATCGCTGTTGTGCTCGCAACTGTGGTCCTTCGGTCGGGATCGAACAACCCCAATAGCGGCGGTATGAATGCCGCCTACAACAGGGTCGTCGCTCAGCACGGTCATCGAATCAATCTGACCGACGCGCAACATACGACCACGATGGCTGACGTTGTGTTGCGAAACGATGGAACGGGCTACCTACGGCTCCATGAATTGGCGAAACCGCCGTTGGGGATGGTGTACCAGCTGTGGGTGATCCCAACCGCAAGCACCGCCCCCGTTTCCGTTGGAATCGTTGCCGGCAACGCGAGGTTGACTCCGGTTGCGATCACGGGCAGTTTCGCAGCTGTAGCGATGAGCGTTGAGCGCGCGCCTGGGGCTGTGGCTCCAAGTACGCCCGTTGCCAGCGGCACCGCGTAACGCGCGAAGCTCTGAGGCATTGCTACTTCCAGCATTGCCACTTCCGGCTTCGGCGTCTACGTCCATATTCCGTTTTGCGCCCACCGATGCGACTATTGCGACTTCGCGACCTGGACGGATCGCGAGCATCTCATCGAGGCGTATGTCGATGCGTGTGTCGAGCACCTGGACCGGCTGACCGGGGTGCGTGTCGCGACGTCGGTCTTTTTCGGTGGCGGTACACCGTCGTTGCTCGCGCCAGCGCATCTCCTGAGAATTCTCGAGGCGATTCCCCGCGCCGATGATTGCGAGACGACGGTTGAATGCAACCCGGATCGCGTCGACGAAGAAAAGTTTGTGGCGTATCAACGGGGCGGTGTCAACCGACTGTCGATCGGCGTGCAATCCACGGCGCCGAATGTATTGGCGACCCTCGGGCGAACTCACGACCGTTCCAATGTCGGGCGTGCCGTCGGATGGGCGCGCGCCGCAAAGATCGACAACATCAATCTCGATGTCATTTATGGTGCGCCAGGGGAGTCGATCGAAGATTGGGTCGCGACGCTGCGCGATGTCATGGAACTCGAACCAACGCACGTGAGCGCGTACGCGTTGACCGTCGAACCAGCGACACCGCTCGGCGCGAGGGTTCGCGCAGGAAGCCCCGCGCCCGATGACGATGATCAGGCCCGCAAGTACGAGCTGGCTGAGGAGATGCTGGGTTCAAACGGATACGAATGGTACGAAATTTCCAACTGGGCCCAACCTGGGTTGGCCTGTCGACACAACCAGCTGTATTGGACCATGGGTGAGTACCAGGCGATTGGTTGCGCAGCCCATGGGCATCTGCGTGGTGAGCGTTTTTGGAACGTGAGGACCCCCGAGCGATATATCGAGGCGCTGGCGAACGGTCAAGATCCGACAGCGGGTGCCGAGCGTCTCGACGCGGCTGGCCGCGCTGAGGAAGCCTTCATGCTCGGGCTGCGCCTCCGAGCTGGGGTTGAAGTTGGCGATCTAGGACCAGCTGCCGCTGCCGCAGTCGGCGAGCTTCAACGTGGCGATCTTGTGTGGCTCGACGGCCAGCGCATCGGGTTGACCCAAATGGGGCGCCTGGTCGCAAACGACGTGACGGCCCGGCTGGTCAATGCGGGTATCTGCGGTCGGTAGCATTGTCGTGGCGCAGCGCCAGCGAGACTCCCCAAGCGACATTCATATGACGACGACCGGATTATGACGACCGAATTCAACTCAGTGATCCCGGCTGATCACCTCGACGAACGCAAAGCGCAGGTGTTGCGCGCCATCGTGGAGGAATACATCGCCACGGCGCAGCCGGTCGGGTCGCGCACCGTGGTCGAGCGTCAGGGCCTCAATGTCTCGGCGGCGACTGTTCGTACGGAAATGGGTGCATTAGAGCGCGATGGGTATATCGCGCAACCGCACACCTCAGCTGGCCGCATCCCGACGGATCGTGGCTACCGATATTTCGTCGATAAATTTGCGCCGGTCTCGGCGTTACCCACGCCGCAACGTCGCGAAGTCGCCGACTTTTTCGGTTCGGTGTCTGGCACGATGGATGATTTGCTCTACGAGACCAGTCACCTCTTGTCACGGCTGACGCACCACGCAGCGGTGGTAGTCGGGCCAGTGTCGGAGGAAGCGCAGATTCGCGCCGTGCAACTCGTAGTTCTGACACCACGAGTGGTGCTTGTTGTCGCAGTGCTGGCCAACGGTGTGGTGGAAAAACAGACCTTGCAGTTCGACGACGATATCGATGGGCAGGTGGTGGAAGCCGCGTCACTGATCTTGGGTGAACATTGTGGTGGTGCGATCATGAGTACGCTTGCAGTTGTCGAGCCTCGCGATCCACATGCGGCGAACGCTCCTGAGTTGCTCGCCAATCGAGCTTGCGATGCGCTGCGAAAAAGTGCAGGTCCCGGTCCTGAACCGCTGTTTGTCGGTGGTGCGTCCCAACTTGCCGCCGAGGGCCAAGCGTTCCAGTCGCCAGCTTCGGTGGCGCGACTCCTTGGTCTGCTCGAACAGCAGGTTGTGGTGGTCGCGGTGATGCGCGAACTACTTGGTCCGGGAATCACCGTCCGAATCGGCAGTGAGAACCCCCGGGACGATCTTCGCGAATGTTCCCTCGTGCTTGCTCCGTACGTTATCGAGGGTGCGCCGGCCGGTACCGTCGGCGTGCTCGGACCAACCCGAATGGATTACCGCCAGGCTCAAGCGGCGGTTTCGACCGTCTCATCACAACTGTCTCGCGAATTCTCGCGATAACTGGGAATCAGGATTCTCTGCTCGATGCGCGATTTCTATGAAGTGCTGGGTGTCTCCCGCAACGCCGACGAGGATGAAATCAAACGCGCGTACCGAAAGCTGGCGCGTGAGTTTCATCCCGACGCCAATCCTGACAATCCAGAAACTGCCGAGCATTTTAAGGAAGTTTCGGTTGCCAACGAAGTCCTGAGCGATCCTGAAAAGCGGCGTCGTTACGACCAGTTCGGCGTCGAAGGCGTGATGCAGGGTGGCGGTGGAGGTAGCGGCGACCCGTTCGGATTCGACCTGAACGATCTGTTCAGCACGTTCTTCGGTGGAGGCGACCCGTTCGGGAGTGGGCGCCGAGGCCAAAGCGGCCCGATGCGTGGGCCGGATGTCGAGACGATGCTTGATCTTGAACTCCGTGAGGTGGTATTCGGAGGAACGAAACGCTTCGATGTGACGATGCCGGTGGCATGCGACACATGCAGCGGCTCGGGCTGTGAGGCCGGAACTCACCCGCAGACCTGTCCGACCTGCAGCGGCAGCGGCGAGGTGCGCCAAGTGCGTCGCTCGATTTTGGGACAGCTTGTCACGAGTGGACCGTGTTCGGCGTGTGATGGCACTGGCCAAATCATTCCGTCGCCGTGCCCGACGTGTCGGGGCGACGGAAGGGTGCGCGCGCCTCGCGAACTTGAAGTCGAAATTCCGCCAGGTATTGATAATGGCCAGCGGCTGCGGCTGACCGGGCGTGGGCCAGCAGGAGATTTGTATGTCACAGTTCGCGTTGCTCCGCACACGAGTTTCGAGCGCGACGGCGATGATCTACATACGTTGCGTTCGGTCGCGATGACCCAGGCCGCATTGGGAACGACATTGCAAGTCGACACGCTCGACGATGTGCACACCATCGAAGTTCCTGCTGGCACCCAACCGGGCAAAGTCTTTAAGTTGCACGGAATCGGGGTTCCTTCGCTCCGCAGCGGTCGGCGTGGTGATTTGCATGTCCATATCGAGGTTGAAATCCCCAATCGGTTGTCGCCCGACGAAGCGGAACTTCTCACTCGGTTTGCGACGTTGCGTGGCGAAGAAGTGCACGAACACCGAGATGGCCTGTTTGCAAGGATTCGCTCGGCGTTTCAATGACAACTGTTCGGACAACGGTTGCGCATGCCGCCTCGATACGCGACGCAGTCGCGCACGCGTTCGTGTCGAATCTCGAAGACAGCGTCACCATCGATGGTGTCGACGGCCGTCACCTGGCACGTGTCCGACGTCTGCGTACGGGTGAGATCGTCACCCTTTCCGATGGCTCGGGTGCCTGGCGCGCGTACGAGATCCACGCAATCGACGGTGAAACGATGACGTGTCATCAGATTCGCGAACGCTGTATCGAACCGAAGTTGGTATCAACCTTGCAGGTCGCGCCTGCGATCATCGCCAAGAACCGTTTTGATGACATGGTTGTGGCACTGGTCGAACTTGGGGTCGACGCGATCATTCCCTTCGCAGCGCGTCGGAGCGTGGTCGAGTGGAGGGCGGAGAAGGCGACGACGGCGCGGCTTCGCCTCGAGCGTCTCGCTCGTGAAGCTGCGATGCAATGTCGTCGGTCGAGCCTGCCGCAAATTTGTGACGTTGCGAACGCGACGCAGCTCGCTGTGCATGGCGGTGACATCGTTGTGGCGAGCGTCGACGGCGATGCTGTCGAACACCTTGCACCGGCGGGGTCCGAAGGCTGGTTGGTGGTGACAGGTCCAGAGGGCGGCTTCGATCCAGATGAACTCGCCGCGCTGCGCGTACGTCGCCCCTATCAGTCGTTGCGACTTGCCGCCAACGTGCTGCGTGCCGAGACTGCGCCGCTTGCGGCGGCGGCGGTGCTCACCACCGTGCGTCGCTGAATCGCGTCGCTGCTGTTGCGGCGCGCAGCGGTTGCGTGTGGAGTATCCACAAGTTGAGCATCGAGATACCACGCAATGTATGCACGATGCTGGTATGTTCGCCATGGGTAACGCCGGGCACCGAACCGAGGAGACGGGGCAGGGTGGCAGTTGGAATGCACGTAGGTGAACGACTTCGAGCGATTCGCAGGCAAAAGGGCCTGTCGTTGCACGACGTTGAGGCCAAATCCAATATGGAATTCAAGGCATCGGTACTCGGTGCCTACGAACGGGGAGAACGGGCAATTTCCGTGCCCCGTCTGTTGCGGCTGTCGGAAATATACGACGTGCCGTCCGATCAGCTACTCCCGCGCGAGTTGTTGGATGGAGAAATCAACCTCGAAGACGGTGCGCGTCATGTCATCGATTTGAACGGTGGCGTCACCATCGACCTGGCGCGATTGCACGACCTCGACGATCCAGATGCGGCGATCTTGAGCCGTTACGCAACGTCGATCCAGCTGGAACGCCAAGATTTCAATGGTCGCCTCTTAACGATTCGACGCGACGACCTTCGGGTCCTCGCGGCGGTGCTCGGACGGAGCATGGAAGAGCTTGGTCAGCGATTCGCACAGTTGGGTTTGCTGGCAGGAGCAACTCGCTGAGAAATCATTCGACGTGAGATCTTGAGATAGTGTCGATGTCGAATTGACCTCGCCACCTGTTTCCGAGACTGCAACTGTCAGCGTGCTGGTTCCCGGCAACCACCTCATGGTGGGTTTGTTGGGCGAACGTGACGAGCTGTTGCACGACATCGACGCTGCGTTCTCGGTGCAAATTCACGTCCGTGGCAACGAGATCACCATCACCGGCACTACCACAGAAGCGCAGCGTGTCGGTCGGCTCTTCGAAGAGTTGGTCCTCATGCTGCAGTCTGACCAAACGATCGATCGTGAGAGTTTGGGCCGGTCTATCGAGATGCTGCGTGCCGACCAGCGCCCAAGCGAGGTGCTGAAAACCGAAGTTGTGCGCGGGCGCAAATCGATCAGACCCAAGACGTCAGGTCAGAAGCGATACGTCGACGCCGTTCGTGATCACACCGTGACCTTCGTGATCGGTCCTGCCGGGACAGGAAAGAGCTATCTCGCCGTCGCGTTTGCGATCAAGGCGCTGCAAGCCAAACAGGTAAACCGCATCATTCTCACCCGGCCAGCTGTTGAAGCAGGTGAACGCCTGGGCTTTCTTCCTGGCGACATGCTTGCCAAGGTCGACCCGTATCTGCGCCCGCTCTATGACGCGTTGTACGACATGCTCGACACGGATGCCGTACAACGTTTGATGGAACGCGGGACGATCGAAGTTGCCCCATTGGCATACATGCGTGGCCGCACGCTCAACGACAGCTTCATCATTCTCGACGAGGCGCAAAACACGACTGCAGAACAGATGAAGATGTTCCTCACCCGACTCGGGTTCGGTTCGAAGGCGGTCATTACTGGCGACGTCACCCAGATCGATCTCCCTGACGGACGTGGCAGAAGCGGTCTGTTGCAGGTGAGGGGCATCCTGGAGGGGGTCAACGACTTGGCGTTCGTTGATCTCGGGAGTCGCGATGTCGTTCGCCACAAAATCGTTCAAGACATCGTGGACGCCTACGCTATGCACGATCAGCCCCGGCCATCCGGTCACTGAACCTTCATGGACCCCGACGATTTATCGCTCTATACAGCAGACGAACAACACGACGTCGTCGTCGACCTCGGGCTGTACAGTCGTCTTGCGCGTTTTGTGTTGGAGCAACTCGAGGTTGGCGCCGACGTTGAGATGTCGTTGATCTTCGTCGACGAGACCACTATTGCGCACTACAACGAACGCTTCCTCGACCATGAGGGCCCCACCGACGTGTTGGCATTTCCGATCGATGAAGAAGCCCGCCCGAGCGGCAGGAACCCCGACAACGGCGGGCGCGGCCCTGGCTCAATTGGCGATACAGACGAGATCCCATCGATGCTGGGCGATGTGTTGGTGTGCCCAGCATTCGCGCAACGCGAAGCCGCGCAGCGTGATGTCGCGCTCGACACTGAACTTTCGTTGCTCGTCGTGCACGGCTGTCTGCATTTGCTCGGCTACGACCATGCGGAGCCCGAAGAGACCCTGATCATGCAAGAACGTGAACGCGATTTGTTGGCTGGGTTCGCACTCTTGGAGCAGTCGACATGAACCACACCGTTGCGATCGCGATTGTGTGCGTGCTCTTCATTGTGTCGAGCGTCGCGGCAATGGCCGAAACTGCATTCACCAGGGTGAGCCGGATCAAACTTCGCACCGCAGCCGAAGATGGCGACAAGCGGGCTGAACGCTTGCTGACGTTGTTCGACGAACCCGAGCGCACGCTCAACAGCGTCTTGCTCATCGTGCTGCTGTCGCAAATGACGTCGGCAACGCTGCTCGGTTCGGTGCTTGAGTCGGTGGGCGGTGCATGGGGCTTTGTGCTTGGCACGATCGCCGAGGTGTTTGTATTTTTCACATTCGCCGAAGTTGCTCCGAAGACCTATGCCGTGAAACACCC
>JBBRPC010000067.1:0-16657 GCA_038228615.1 Acidimicrobiia bacterium
CACCAGGTTCGCGCCACGCTCATTGCGGTTGACGATCTTGGTGTGAAGCCAGGTGCGGAAGATGAAGAGGTCCATGATGGCGCTGTTCCTTCGTGGTTGAGTGATTCCGGTTCGTTCAGCCAGTATTCACAAACAGGATTCGCGAGGCATAGGTCATTCGGACCAGTTGTGACCATCGTCTCGCGATCCCCACGCGCAGAAGCCGCAGGCACGAATGCTTGCGGCTTCTGGAAGTATGGGCGTGAGCCCAGCAGACTCGGGCTGAATTAGCCGAGGGCGCTGTTGGTTGAAGAGAACTTCGACGACACTGTGCCACCGAGGGTCTTCACCGCAACAAGGACGATGATTGCGATGAACGCAAGGAGGAGCAAGTACTCCACCAAGTTCGCGCCACGCTCGTCACGGTTGACAAACTTGCTCTGGAGCCAGGTACGGAAGATGAAAAGATCCATGATGATGTTGTTCCTTTGTTGTTTGGAGGGGTGCTACGTGTGAACCAAGTATCGCCACTAACTGTGGTGAGGTCCATGGGTCATCAGGACCAAAACATGCAGTGTTCACTGGGTCATTTGACTTAACTCGCCGTAGAAAGAACAACACGGAGGTGTCGCGGAGCGACGGAGGAGTGACGGCGAACCGTAGATCACTCGCCGCCGAGCGAACAGCGAGGCAGATGTGTTTGGGGTCGTCCGGTGTTCGGAGGTGTCGCGGAGCGACGGAGGAGTGACGGCGAACCGTAGATCACTCGCCGCCGAGCGAACAGCGAGGCAATGTATTAGTGCAGTTTTACGATGCCGCTGCGCACCGCTGACAGCACGGCTTGTGTGCGATCGCGTGCTTCGAGTTTCGCGTAGATCGACGCAAGATGATTCTTCACCGTTTTGGCGGAGATGAAGAGCTCGCGAGCAACCTCTGGCGTCGAGCGACCGTCGGCGATGAGCTGGAGGATCTCTCCTTCGCGTGCGGTCAACGGCGACGATTTCGCTGATCCCGGTAGTGGTTCGGACGCCTGCGATGTTGGAAGCGTCGTGCCCGGGTTCGATCGCCACGATGGGCCAAGCGCCACTCCGACGAGGGGTTCGAACTCGTGCGCGATTTGCACGGCGACGGCAGCCGACAGTTCTTCGCCGTTCGCGAGAGCACGAACGGTGGTCACGAGGTCGTGCATCGCACTGTCTTTGGTCAGGAAGGCACTCGCTCCGTTGCGGAGAGCCTGCGCCTTCAGCGCGTCCTCGGCGTGCATCGTCAGTACAACGATGCCGACGTTTGGCCACTGCTCGTGGATGCGCCTGGTCGCTTCGACACCGTCGAGCACTGGCATCGTGACGTCGAGCACCGCGAGGTCTGGTTGTGTCGATCCGACGATGCGCACGGCCTCTTCGCCGTCGCCGGCTTCGCCGACAATTTCGAAGTCGGCATCTTCCAGCGCTCGGCGGAGTGCTTGACGTAGCAGTTGATGATCGTCTGCCAATACGACGCGTGTCTTCATGCGGCTACCTCCAGTGAGATCCGGATGGTGGTTCCCCGCCCGGGCGTACTTGTGATTTCGAGTTGCGCACCAATGGCATCGGCGCGTTCGCGCATTCCGACCAAGCCGTAGTGTCCACTTGTTGCCTGTCGCGGAACAAAACCGCAACCGTCGTCGCGCAGTTCCACGAGCGCGGTCGGACCTGCGATTTCATAGCGGAGGTTCACGCGATCAGCGTTGGCATGTTTCGCGACGTTGTGCAGACCTTCTTGCACAATCCGCCACAGTTCTTGTTCGATGGGTTTCGGGAGGCGACTTCCCGTCGTGCCCTCGTATCGGGCTGCGAAATTGTGCCGCGCGCTCATGCGTTCGAGATATTGCTGCGCGACGACGGCAAGATCCTGATCGTCAGTAACAGTGGCTCGCAGGTCGTACAGGGTGTCGCGTAATTCAGTGACTACTTCGTGGATAACTTCGCGCAGCTGCGGAAGCTGGCTGCGGTCGATCGGTTCCTCAGTCGCGCACAACCGCTCGAGTTCAAACGCCACATACGCGAGCGACTGGGCGATCCTGTCGTGGAGATCTCGGGCAATTCGCGCCCGTTCGGTTTCCGCACCCAACGTTCGCAGCCTGCTGAACCACACCGCGTTGTCGACGCTCAAGGCAAAGTCGTGGGATAACACTGTGAGCCGCGTGAGGTTTGCGTCGTCGAACGCGTCCGCATCGTCGTGCTCGACAGCGAGGACGCCGATCACTTCGCCACGGGCTCGCAACGCGCAATAAATACCGCTGCGAGCGAATGACGAAATTCCACTCGCTTCTGTGTTGAGATATTCGTGTACTAGCAACCCGTTCGTGCGGCGCAACACGGCCTTGAGCACTTCAGGGAGTTCTTCGTCGGTCACTACGCCCACGCTGCGGACGCCGTAGGCGATTTCTTGGTGCCACTGGTTCGTCGCCGCGTTGCGAACGTGAAGAGATACGACGCTGTGCGGGAACTCAGCGTCGAGGGATTGACGGATTCCGCCCATCACCGCGGCAAAGTCCAATGTGGCGGGCATTCGTTGCGCGAGGCCGTGCAATGCGACGAGAAGATTGTTGGCCTGGGTGAGGCGCGAGACTTCGTCCATCACTTTGTTGTGACGGTGATCCATCTCCGAAACGGCTCGCCGTGTGAACACTCCGAGCAATCCGCATAGCAAGTACACGACGCCAACGAGGGCAACTGAGCGAGGCGTTTCGCTACGGGTGCGCTGCACGAGTGAGAGACCTACGGTCGCGGCGACGGCGAGGTAGGCAAGCACCACTGCCTGTCGTTCCGAGAGTACATATCCAGCCAACATCAGCGGGATCGCTGGTGCAAGCACGTAGGGACTCGTCAATCCACCGCTGAGCGCAACCGCACATGCGGCTAAGACCATTTCACACAACACTGGTGCGCGTTCTGTCACCGCGGCGCCGCGATGGTGGCGAACTGAGACATAGCTGGCGACGCTCGCCAGCAACAGCGTTGCAGCGATGTCATCGATTCCATATCCTGCCCGCGCGACGACAAGCGCTCCGAGCGCCACTGTGATCCATCGTGCGCCAATTGCAAGCAGGCTCAGGCGCTCGTCGAACTGAGGCGACGCCGAAACGCTGTCGAGGACGCGATGGGGCGCGGCCGCAGCGCGTTTGTCTCGGGTTCTGAGTTCGGTAACTGTCATGGCTGCTCTCGAGTCATCGCCATAGGCACGACGGCCCACTGCGATCTACTCGGCCTCTGCCAACCCAGCTGAAGTGAAACAGGGATTCACCCGAACGGTCGCCCAGATTGTGGTGCCGATAACCTCATTGCCGTGGCAATGATTGGCCTGACCGGGGGTATCGGCGCCGGAAAATCGACAGTCGCGCACATCTTGACCGAACTCGGTGCTGTTGTCATCGACGCCGATCTCATCGCACGAGAGGTCGTGGCGCCGGGAACGCCGGCCCTGGAAGCTCTTGCCAAAGAGTTTGGGAACGACCTCATTGCCCCAGATGGGACGCTCATTCGCGCCATGCTCGCGGAGCGAGCGTTCGCCAGCGACGAGCGACGTAAAGCCCTCGAGGCCATCACCCATCCCGCGATCGCCGCAGAATTCCTCCGTCAACTCGCAGCGGTCCCGGCGTCGACGGTAGTTATTCACGACGTGCCGCTGCTTGTGGAGAGCGTCCGCGGTTACGAGTACGGGGGCATCATCGTCGTTGAGGCGCCTGTCGATCTACGCCTCGAGCGTCTCGCATCGCGCGGCGTGGGGATTGATGACGCACTCCGACGCATCAAGCTGCAGGCCAGCGACTCGCAGCGCCGCGAGGTCGCGACCTGGTTGATCGACAACTCCGGGGATCGCGAGGCGCTTGTTGCCAAGATCACGGCCATTTGGCCGGAAATTGTCGGTCGAGCGTCGCTGGCGATGCCAGACGCGCCGGAAGCGCCAGTGTCGTAGGGTCGGTTTACAGTCGCGCTATGTCGGAATTTGAGCTCGTCACCGAATTTGACCCCAGCGGAGACCAGCCGACCGCCATTGCGGAACTCATGGCCGGAATCAACGCTGGCGACAAGTTCCAAACGTTGCTCGGCATTACCGGCTCGGGGAAGAGCTTCACCATCGCGAACGTGATCGCTCAGGCCCAACGACCGACCTTGGTGTTGGCGCCGAATAAGAGCCTGGCGGCGCAGCTGGCAGCTGAGTTCCGGGAGTTTTTTCCAAAGAACCGGGTTGAGTACTTCGTCAGCTACTACGACTACTACCAACCCGAGGCGTACGTTCCATCTTCAGATACCTACATTGAAAAAGACAGTTCGATCAACGGCGAAATCGATCGTCTACGTCACAGTGCCACCAGTGCACTGCTGACGAGGCGCGATGTGATCATCGTCGCGTCGGTGTCGGCGATATACGGGTTGGGTTCTCCAGAACAGTACGCCGAGAATCTTTTGATGCTCACCACAGGCCAACAGATCGATCAACGCACGATTCTGGCCCGTCTCGTAGATCTGCAGTACGAACGCAACGACTTTTCGTTTCAACGCAACAAGTTCCGCGTCCGTGGCGACACGATCGAGATCTTCCCAGCGTACGAAGAGCGTGCCATTCGAATCTCCATGTTCGGTGATGAGGTCGAGCGCATCGCCGTTGTCGATCCGCTCACGGGAGAACTCGTGAGCGATGTGGGCGCGATGGCGCTGTTTCCTGCCTCGCACTATGTGACCAATGTCGAACGGATGGAAAAGGCAGTTGAAGGTATCGAGGTCGAGCTGCAAGAGCGCCTCGGCGAACTCGAAGCCCACAACAAACTTCTTGAAGCTCAACGGCTACGAATGCGCACTGCGTACGATCTCGAAATGATGCGCGTAGTTGGCAGCTGGAGCGGCATCGAAAACTTTTCGCGCCACGTCGATGGCAGGAATGCAGGAGTGCCGCCGTACACGTTGCTCGACTATTTCCCCGACGACTACATCGTCGTGCTCGATGAGTCACACGTGGCGCTCCCACAACTCCACGGCCAGTACGAAGGCGACCGGAGTCGCAAAAACACCTTGGTCGACCACGGTTTTCGGCTCCCGAGTGCGCTCGACAATCGACCGCTTCGTTTCGAGGAGTTCGTCGGCAAGGTCGGGCGCGTGATCTTCATGTCGGCGACGCCAGGTCCGTACGAACTCGAGACGTCCAATCGCATCGCCGAACAGATCGTGCGTCCGACGGGGTTGCTCGATCCAGAGGTGATCGTCAAGCCCACAAAGGGTCAGATCGACGATCTTGTAGCCGAGATACGCCTTCGCGCCGAGAAAGACCAACGAGTACTTGTGACCACACTGACGAAAAAGATGTCGGAGGATCTCACCGACTATCTTCTCGAATTGGGTATTCGAGTTCGCTATCTGCATAGCGAAATCGACACGCTGGAGCGCGTCGAGATTCTGCGTTCCTTGCGGCTTGGCGAGTTCGACGTGTTAGTCGGAATCAACTTGCTGCGAGAGGGCCTTGATCTCCCCGAGGTCGCGCTTGTAGCGATTCTTGATGCCGATAAGGAAGGCTTCCTGCGCTCCGGAACGTCGCTGATCCAAATGATTGGGCGTGCCGCCCGCAACGTCGACGGCCAAGTCATCATGTATGCCGATAACTACACCGACTCCATGCGCAAAGCGATTAGCGAAACCGTGCGCCGGCGCCAAAAGCAGATCGAATACAACGCAGAGCATGGCATCGATCCTCAGACGGTACGCAAGCGCGTCACCGATATCCTGGCGATGCTGCGCGGTTCCGACAACGAGGATGGCACCAGTTCGAGCGGGTCGCGGCGAGGCGGGCGCGGCAGGGGCGCGACGCGAGTGTCGCGAAAGGCAGCGATCAGCACGCTTGATCTCCCACGTGACGAAATCGGCAGGCTGATCCTGAGCCTGACCGACGAGATGCATGATGCTTCGAGGGATCTGCGTTTCGAAGAAGCCGCGCGCATCCGCGATGAGATTCACGACCTGAAACGCGAGTTGCGCGAAGTCGGATAATTCCAGTGGGAACGGAGTCGCAGTGGGAGCAGCCTTTTGGGTTGGCTACTCGGCCAGAGGCCGCAGGCGTCGATAGAAGGAACATGAACGACACCGCGACCCTTGCTGTGCGTTCACCGGAAGTCTTGGGCAGGCGATCGCGAGCGATTCGGTCCCGCCGTATTGGCTGGTGCCTGTGCTGTACGGCACTCGTGATGTTGGCGCCGTTCGTTGGCCCGCGAACCGCCCAGCCGTCGTCGCGCTATGCGCTCACCGCGGCAATTGTCGATCGTCATACGGTCGACGTGGGGGCGTACCGCGCGATACTCGGTGTCGATCACGCGATATATCGTGGCAAGTGGCGATCGGATAAAGGGCCCGGTCAGCCGCTACTTGCAGTTCCGTTCTATGCGCTCGCACGGCTTGCTGGTGCGAACGCAGTCGATAACTCTGTGTCGTTTGATCATGATTTGGTGTTGTGGTGGTTGACATTTACCACTGCGACGCTGCCGTTTGCACTCCTGTTGATGGTCGTCTATCGGGTGGTTGCACGGCGCCATCAACACACTGCGTTCGTCGCAACGGTCGGGATGTTGGCCGGTTCAATCGCGCTCCCGCATGCAGTGAATCTCTATGCGCACACGCTGTCGGCGCTGCTGGGATTTTCGGGATATGCCGTGCTTCGTCTCGGCGCGAGCGGTGATGACCGGAAGTCGCTACCAGTGTGGCGATTGCTCGCTTCCGGCGGGCTGCTCGGAGCCGCAGTGGCCACCGAATATCACCTGGCGATCGTCGCCGTTGTTGTCGCAGCGGTCGTGTTCGTGCAACAGCGTCGCCGGACCGGATGGCTCGCATTGGGGTCGGTTCCTCCGCTCAGCATTCTCGCGCTCTACCAGTGGCGAGCCTTTGGGGCGTTGTGGCACACGCCGTTCGCGTATTACGCTGGAATGCTCGGCGGAACGACGAAGGGCGGCTACTCGTTTCCGTCTGCCCAAGGCCTCTTTGACGCGGTCCTCGGCAATCGCGGCCTGGCGATCACCGGACCACTCGTGCTTCTCGGCGCGCTGGCTGCGCTTGTGCAATGTCGGCGCAGTTCAAGCCCGCACAATGACGGTCGGCGCGACGCTGTCGTCGGGATCATCGTCTTTGTTGGCTACCTTGGCCTCGTTGCTGGCTGGTCGGGAACGAAATACCTCGAAGAGCCGGGTCCGCGTTATTTGATTCCGGCCATACCGTTTCTGGTCGCGCCCCTTGCCGCTGTGTGGTCGCAGCTCCACGTGATCGCTCGTCTCGCAGCTTGGTGGGGGATCGCGCTGATGACCGCTGCGACGACAACGTTCATCCTGGTGGCAACAAACGACACGCCGCTCAACGCCTACGTCAACCGAGTTGCTGAACACCGTTTTCTTCCCACGGTGTGGTCATTGGCGTTCGGGTCGATCGGGGTCTGGATGTACGTGGCTTCCGTGGTGCTTGCGTTGCGTTGGTGCTGGCACTCGGCGCGCGTGACCGAGCGAGGCTGAAAACTTTCCGCTTGCGTTGATCCCCGCGGGGCGTACGTGTGTTCGGTGCGTGTACGATTCACTCGTGATGCACGACGAGATCGTCATACGGGGCGCCAAGGAACACAATCTGCAGAGCGTGGACATCACGCTTCCTCGCGACAAGTTGGTGGTGTTCACCGGTTTGTCTGGTTCCGGGAAATCATCCCTCGCATTCGACACGATCTATGCGGAAGGTCAGCGCCGCTACGTCGAGTCACTGTCGGCGTATGCCCGCCAATTCCTCGGTCAAATGGACAAACCTGATGTGGAATTCATTGAAGGGCTGTCGCCGGCCATTTCGATCGACCAAAAGTCGGCGTCTCGGAATCCGAGATCGACGGTGGGAACCATCACGGAAATCTACGATTATCTGCGCTTGCTCTATGCGCGCATCGGCAAGCCACATTGCCCACAGTGCCAGCGTCCGATCACGCGCCAGACCCCACAGCAGATCGTCGACCGCATTTTGCAACTCGAAGACGGCACCCGATTCCAAGTCCTCGCTCCTGTCGTACGCGGGCGTAAAGGTGAATACGAAGGTCTACTCAAAGAGCTCGCCGGGCAAGGCTTTCAACGCGCACGCGTCGACGGCGAAACGATTGAACTCAGCGACGGCGTCGCTGGCGGTTTGGCGCGCTACGAGAACCACACGATCGAGGTGGTGGTCGATCGTCTTGTTCGTCGCCCTGGCATCGAACGACGGCTCACCGACTCCTTAGAGACTGCGCTGCGTATTGCCGAAGGTGTTGCCGAAATCGAGATTGTTCCCCCGTCGGATTCGTTACTTGACGCCGAACCTCAAACGCTGACGTTTTCGGAGCATCTGGCCTGCACACATTGCGGTTTGTCGTTCGCCGAACTTGCACCGCGCAATTTCTCGTTCAACTCGCCGTATGGCGCGTGCGAAACGTGCGACGGCCTTGGAACACGTTTCCAAGTCGACCCCGAGCTCATCGTGCCCGACGACGATCTTTCAATCGACGACGGCGCGCTGGCACCGTGGTCTGGATATCGCGGCGAATTTTTCGGCCGTATCTTGACGTCGATTGCAGAAGAACACGACTTCAGCACCACAACGCCATGGAAGAAGCTCAAAGCAGCGCACAAGAAGATTGTGCTCTACGGGGCCGGCAAAACGCAGATCACCGTGCGCTACAAGAATCGCTACGGTCGTCAGCGTCAATACAAAACGAAATACGAAGGTGTGGTGCCGTGGCTCGCGCGGCGCCATGCGGAGACGGATTCAGATCGGGGTCGGGAACAAATCGAGGGGTACATGCGCGAGGTCCCGTGCCCAACGTGCGCTGGCGCACGTCTGAAACCGGTATCGCTTGCGGTCACCATCGATGGCCACAACATTCACGAAATCGGCGATATGCCGATCAACGAATGTGCTGCAGTGCTCGGAGCACTCACGCTTTCGGAACGCGACCGCATGATCGCTGAACGCGTCTTGAAGGAAGTCAATGCTCGCCTGCAATTTCTACTCGATGTGGGTCTCGACTACCTGGCGCTCAACCGCAACGCTGGAACGCTGGCTGGTGGCGAAGCACAACGGATTCGTTTGGCATCGCAAATCGGTAGTGGTCTGGTAGGGGTGCTCTATGTCCTCGACGAACCGTCGATCGGCTTGCATCAACGCGACAATCAACGACTCATCGACACGATGATGCGTCTTCGTGATCTCGGCAACACGGTGATCGTCGTCGAACACGACGAAGACACGATCCGTGTTGCGGATCACGTTGTCGACATCGGCCCTGGAGCGGGCGAACACGGCGGCCACGTTGTGCACAGTGGATCTGTGAAAGATCTCCTCAAGGTCAAAGACTCGATCACCGGACAGTACCTATCTGGTCGCAGGTCGATCGAGGTTCCAGCATTGCGCAGAACGCCGACCGACGCCTGGATCACAGTGCGCGGTGCCAAGGAACACAATCTTCAAAACATCGACGCCGAAATTCCACTCGGGTGTTTCGTCGCTGTGACAGGTGTGAGCGGCAGCGGCAAAAGCACCCTGGTCAACGACATTTTGTATCGATCATTGATGCAGAAGATCTACCGATCGAAGGATGTCCCCGGTCGCCACAAGAAAATTGAAGGTGTCGAATATCTCGATAAGGTCATCGATATCGACCAATCACCGATCGGGCGCACCCCGCGCTCGAATGCCGCCACGTACACAGGCGTGTTCGACAAGATCCGCAGCCTCTTCGCGCAGACGCAAGAGGCCAAGGTCCGGGGCTATCAGCAAGGCCGGTTTTCATTCAATGTCAAAGGCGGTCGGTGCGAGTCGTGCCAGGGCGACGGGACCCTCAAGATCGAGATGCATTTTCTGCCGGACGTCTACGTGCCGTGCGAGGTCTGTAAGGGCGCGCGCTACAACCGAGACACGCTCGATATCACATGGAAAAACAAGAGCATCGCCGACGTGCTCGACCTTCCATGTGAAGCCGCGTTGGAGATATTTGCGAACCAGCCATCGATCGCACGTCAGCTCCAAACGCTTGTCGATGTTGGTCTCGGCTACGTCCGGCTCGGTCAGCCTGCGCCGACGTTGTCTGGCGGTGAGGCACAGCGCGTGAAACTGTCGACTGAGCTCGGTAAGCGCTCAACGGGTCGTACGATTTACATCCTCGACGAGCCAACGACGGGCTTGCATTTCGAAGACGTTCGACGCCTACTCGGCGTGTTGCAACGCCTCGTCGACGCTGGGAATAGCGTGCTCGTGATCGAACACAATCTCGATGTCATCAAGTGCGCCGACTGGATCATCGACCTCGGACCTGAAGGCGGACGTCGAGGTGGATTGATCCTCGCCGAGGGAACTCCGGAACACATCGCTAAGGTTGCTGAAAGCCATACCGGACGTTTTCTGGCCCCGCTGCTCGGGATGGAGACGATGCACACGCCGACGCCAGCCGGACGCGCGAAGGCGCGCAAGAAGGCTGCGACTCGGTGATCGAAGATCCGTGGGAAACCCACGCTGGGTGGTGGCAAGACGGATTTACCGAAGGCGCAGACCCTGAGTATGTCGAACAGATACTTCCGCTCACCTTGGAATGGTTGCAAGGATTCCAGCGGATCATCGATGTTGGCACGGGCGAAGGCCAATCGGCGCGGGCATTGCAAGCGCAGGGGAGTGACGTAGTCGGTCTCGACCCTACGAGCGCACAGCTCATGGCGGCGGTGACACGCGGCGGCGGGCCTGTATACGCGAGAGCCAATGCAGAGGGATTGCCGATTCGTTCAGGTGCATTCGACGCGGCGTTGGCGTGTTTGGTGTTCGAACATATCCCCGATCACATCCCCGCGATCCGCGAGGTGGCACGCGTTCTTCGACGAGGTGGACGTTTCGTCTTTTTTCTCAATCACCCGTTGTTGCAGTGTCCCGGTAGCGGTTGGATTATCGACCACATTCTCGACGAAGAGTATTGGCGGATCGGGCCGTATCTGGTCGCGGATGTGGTGATGGAGGAACTCTCACCCGGTGTGAGCTTGCCGTTCGTGCATCGGCCGTTGAGCGACTATGTGAACGCGCTGACCGACAGCGGCTTACGGCTCGTGCGGATGCTGGAGCCAGCACCGCCACAAGGGTTCATCGACAAGGCACCGGAGTACCAAGACGCCGCAACAATTCCACGGCTGTTGGTGCTCGTGACCGAGAAGGCTTAGGTGATGAAAAGGTTTAGGTGATATCGAGCATGCGTTGGAGCGAGATCCTTGCCCATTCGATCGTGGCGTCATCGACGACGACACGATTCGTGGGGGTTCCATTCACAATATGTTCGAGCGTCCAAGCGAGGTGTGGCTCATCGATGCGAAACATTGTGCTGCACGGACACACGAGCGGGTCGAGCGAAACGATCGTCTTGTCGGGATAGGTCTTCGCCAGGCGTTGCACCATGTGAATCTCTGTTGCGACCGCCATTGCGGTTCCCGGTGGTGCTGAGGCAGCCCAATCGAGGATGCGTTCGGTACTGCCGACCTTATCGGCCAACGTCACGACGTCGTGGGCGCATTCGGGGTGTACCAGAATCTCGACGGCTGGATTTTCCGCTCGTGCCCTGGCAATGTGTTCGGGACGAAAGCGTTGATGCACAGAGCAATGTCCTTTCCACAAAAGAAACGTTGCTTCTTTGACGTCACGTTCCTGAAGATCCCCGAAATCCTTGTGAGGATTCCATACCCGTTCGTCGGACTCGACGAATCCCATAGCGCGCGCCGTGTTGCGACCGAGATGCTGATCGGGGAAGAACAGCACCTTGTCACCGTTTTCGAGTGCCCACTCGAGGACCGCCCGCGCGTTCGACGAGGTACAGACCGCGCCACCGTGGCGGCCGACGAAGGCCTTCAACGCTGCGGATGAATTCATATACGTAATCGGCACGACCCGATCGACGTCGATCACCGCGCTGAGCTCCTCCCAGGCGTCTTCGACTTGTTCGCTGTTGGCCATGTCGGCCATCGAACATCCGGCGTTGAGATCTGGAAGGTAGACATGCTGGCCGGGGGCTGTGAGCACATCGGCCGATTCGGCCATGAAGTGCACACCACAAAACACGATTGCGTCGGCGTGACGATTCTCCGCGGCGAAGCTGGCGAGTTTGAAGCTGTCGCCCACCGAATCGGCCCAACGGATGACTTCATCGCGTTGGTAGTGATGACCCAAGATCACGAGTCGATCACCGAGTGCCTGTTTCGCATCGCGAATCATCGATTCGAGCGCGGCGGGTTCGGCAGTCGTGTAGCGATCGGGCAGCGGAGTCTGCAGTCGCACCATGTCGGGCCCTCCTGGGGACCATGAAGTTGGGATTCCGCAATGGCCGGTGGGTGGCAGCCCGGTCGCCATCACCACGGGGGTGTCGGCCTTGGAACCATTGGAACTTTGCGACCGGATACCGGGCCAGCCGCGGCACCACCATAACACTCGTGCTGAGCATTACTCAAGGATCTGCCAAGAATCTCTACAGCGAGCAGCGACGAGCGCCGATTCGACCTCGCCATGGGGACATCAGCATTATTCGCGTCTCGGCGCCGATTACTCACGCAAGGCGCCGTCGCGGCGCACGTCTTGACGTACCTCGCGCTGCCGTTCGCAAAGTCCGACCCCTCGCTGCGGGGAAGCGATGCCCAGCGTTACGTCGAAATCGTGAATGCGATCGGTCGGTTCGGTGCACATACGACAGTCGAATACCCGCCGCTTGCGGTCGCCGCAATGCGTTCGATTGGTTCAGATGTCCATCGGATGGCGTTCGCCCTCCTCCTCGCTAACGCCATCGCAGATCTCGTGATCGCCGTCGTGTTGTTGCGAATGTGGTCGCGGAGCTGCTCGCTCATCTACCTTGCCCTGTCCGCGCCGATACTGGCCTTCCTCGCCGGCGGCTACGACTTGACTGTCGCGGCATGCGTTGTCGTGGGTCTTGGAGCTGTAAAACGTCACCGGGAGTCGGGTGGGGGTGGCCTCATCGCGTTTGCCGTATTCATCAAGATGTGGCCAGCGGTATTGATTGTGCCGCTGTTCGCGGCGGCCAAACGCCGAGCGGCAGCGACGCAGGCGCTCGCGATCGCAGTCGGGGTGGCATTGTGGTGCGCATGGTCTGGTTTGCGGGGGCCGCTCGACGTGTTGACGTTCCGAGGGGCCCAAGGCTGGAATGTTGAAAGCGTTCCTGGCTGGCTTCTCGCAGTTGTCACGGGACAGCACTCACGCCACGAACAAGGATCTTGGCGGGTCGGCGCGCCATGGCATGGCTGGGTCACGGCGCTCAACATCGCATGCGTCGTCGTGCTCGGGCTTGTGGCACGCATGCTGCGAATGTCGCAGGATCGCGATCGTTCGTTCGATCTCGCCTGCCTCAGTGTTGTCGTCAGCACGATGGTATTTTCGACCCTACTTTCACCACAGTACATCGCCTGGTTGCTGCCCCTCGTCGCGATTTGTGCTGCAGAAACGACCGGCAGGGCGATCTTGCGACCGGCAATCGCGACGCTTCTCACCGACGCCTTCTACGTCGGAAGCTCGAATCTCACGATGCCCGACGGATTCATGTCGCACCTGAAGGTCGGAGCGCGCAATGCGGCGCTTGTGTGGCTCTTGGTCGCGACATTGCGCGAACTCCACGCACTCACCCAAGAGCGTCCCATGTCTGTCGCAACCTCACTGAAGCCCTCGGCATTGACGTTTCGCTGAACATGACCTCCGGGCTGCTCACCGCCGAACGTCGACGCATGATTGTTGTCGGGTTGATCGCGACCCACGTATGCATGCTGATTGTGGTGGCGCTGCAACTGAACGTCGCGGCGTTGCGAGGCAGCGACGCCGAGCGGTACGTGCAGATTGCGCGAACTTTAAAGATCGTCGGCCATGGTGCTGTCGAATACCCGCCGTTGGCCGCTACGGCCATGCAACTAGTCGGTGGTCCCGTCCGACACATGGCATTGTGGCTCGTCGTGATCACTGCCGCGAGCGACGTTGTCATCGCCGCGGTCCTTCGCAAGGTCTGGTCGGCGCGCGCAGCCACGCTCTACTTGGCCCTCAGCGTTCCACTCCTTCCATTTCTCGCGCTCGGATTCGATCTCGCAGTCAGCGCGCTCGTGGTTGTTGCACTCGCGTGTGTGGAGTTGGGATATCAACGACGGGCCGGTGCGATACTCGCAACGTCGGTATTTTTGAAACTGTGGCCCGTCGCAGTACTGCCGATCCTGTGGGCGCGCGGCAAACGAACCGCGGCAGCGATTCACGCGATCGGCGTCGCGTGCGGCATTGCATGGTGGTTGCATTCGAGCGGGATTCGCGGGATTTCCGACGTTGTCACGTTTCGAAACGCACGCGGTTGGCACGTCGAAAGCGTCCCTGGATGGTTTGTCGCAGTGATCAGCGGGCATCGATCGCGATACGAATCGGGCGCATGGCGCGTTGGCGCACCGTGGTCGGGATGGTCGAAATTGATGACGCTTGGGGTCGTGCTCGTCGCGTGTTGGGTCTGTTCGATGCTTCGCCGCGACCCTCGGGCCCCTGCCACCGACCTCACTCCTACGCCAGCCGATCAACTCCTACTGCCGGCCGTCCTCGGAGTGGTTGCGACGATCATGATTGGCTCGACATTGCTGTCTCCGCAGTATGTGGCGTGGGTTCTCCCGTTGATAGCAATTGTTGGTAGCGCCTCTCCTCGACACGGCAACCGCAACTGGGTGTTGATTGCCGGAACGGCGTTCGTGGTGAGTACATGTGTGTACATCGACACGACAGACCTTCGCGAACCCGACTCCCTTGCAGCTCATGCCAAGGTCTTCTTGCGCAACGCCACACTCGTGTGGCTTGCAGTTGCGGCAATTGGCTATATCTACTCCATCGTCCGCGCGCGCTCGGCTGCAGATTCGACCTGTCGCGATGGTTCGACTCCGATACTCACACCGGCATCGGCGCCCGCAGCAACCGGCTGCAACCCCGTCAACGCATAGGGAGCCCAACTGGGTCGAGGCAGTAGTGTCACGCCGCCGTCACAGGGGGCTCAGTGCTCAGTTCCGAATTGCCCACCTCGAATGTGGTGGGTTCCGAATCACCCGGCCGCTCCCGTCGCTTCTGGCTTGCCGTGCGGACGGTGGGCGTCCCGTGGCTTTGCGGGCGGGGCATCGTGGTTGCTGCGCTTGGCGTGGTCCACGCATTCCCTTCCCATTTCACTGGGCTGGGTGTGCGCCATCAGGTGGTGGGACTCTTCGGCTGGGACGCGGCCTTCTATCGCTCGATCGCACAACACGGCTATCGAGCCGTCGAGTCCACTGACGGACTTCGCTTTTTCCCGTTGTATCCATTGCTCGCGCGCCTGTTTGGCGGCAGCGACGTCGCACTGCTGCTCATCGCAAACCTCGCGATGTTGGCTGCGCTCGCAATGTTGCAGGCCCTCGTTTTGGCGTGGTGTGATCCTCTCAGCGCACAACGAACCGCCACTCGAGCTGTGTGGATCATGGCGCTCGGTCCTGGTGTGACTGCGACTGTGATGGGGTACGCGGAACCGCTCTTTTTGGTATTTGCGATCGGATGTTGTCTTGCACTGCAGCGAGATTCCACACTGTTCGCTGCAGCGCTCGCATGCCTCGCAGCGCTGACCCGACCAGTCGGTCTGCTGCTCGTGGTGCTCTTCGTGGTCGAAGCGTGGCGACGACGTTCAGCCGTCACTGCGCTGGGCGCAGTCGGGCCGTTGTTCGGTACTGGCGCGTATCTGGCATGGGTCGGCGGGCGCACAGGCGACTGGTTACGACCCCTGCGGTTGCAGGGTCACAGCAACTTGCGAGGCGCCAACGTCGATCCCGTGCGCGCGGTGTGGTCAGCGCTTCGTGCCATCGGGATCGAGCATCGCGTCGGCCCGGGATTGCACCTGCTGTGGGCTGTCCTTGCAGTTGGCTTGTGTGTCGTGGCGTGGCGCCGTGTACCTGCTGGCGGTGCGGCATTTGCGGCGGCGTTGGTGTTGCTGTCGCTCACCACTCGGAATCTCGACAGCTACGAGCGTTACTTACTTGCCGCATTCCCACTCGCGATCGCGGCAGCATCGTTGCGCCCGCCCAAATGGCTCGACCGCGCAGCGATCGCCGGACTCGCGGTCGCGCTCGCCGGATATGCCACCCTCGCGTTTGCCACCACGTATATCCCCTAAGCGCGCCTACCCCAACGACCGATGTCGTAGCTCGCCGGTAGCGTGCGGAGATGGTGTTACGACCCGAGCGCGGAGCGATTCCCGAAGGCCCCGGTTCGTATCAGTTTTACGACCACGACGGTCGCATCATTTACGTCGGGAAGGCCAAGAGTCTTCGTTCCCGTCTGTCGAATTACTTCGCGCCCCCGCACACATTGCTCGACCGCACTCGCCAAATGGTCGAATCTGCCGAACGTGTCGAGTGGATCCAGTCGGCAAATGAAGTTGAAGCGTTCTTTCTTGAGTTCAATCTCATCAAGCAGCACAAGCCACGCTTCAATATTCGCCTCAAAGACGACAAGAGCTACCCGTATCTTGCCGTCACGCTCGACGAAGAATGGCCGCGAGCGATGGTGTTGCGCGGAAAGAAGCGCAAAGGTGTGAAGTACTACGGCCCGTTCGCACACGCGTATGCGATTCGCGAAACACTCGATCTGCTGCTTCG
>JBBRPC010000068.1:0-15960 GCA_038228615.1 Acidimicrobiia bacterium
ACGGGTCGAGTACCAGGCCAGTGCTGCGGCGCACGAGCGGTTCGTGGCCCGCGTCGCGCAACGCGTCGCATCGCTCGGCAGTCCGACGATCCTGCCAGACGATCGCCCGGTACTGGGGTCGACCGGTTGTGCGATCCCAAGCGACGACGGTTTCGCGTTGGTTCGTGATCCCGATGGCAGCAACGACATGGTTATCGGCGGCGAGTTTGGCGGCGACTTCGCCCAACACCGTTTGTGTTGTGGTCCAGATCTCGCCAGCATCATGTTCAACCCAACCGGGCTGTGGAAAGTACTGATGAAACTCGCGGTATGCGATCGCGATTGGCTGGCTCGACGCGTCGACGGCGAAGGCGCGCACGCCGGTCGTACCGGCATCGATCGCGATTACGACGGCCATGCAGCGTCTCCAACGGTGGCCGCTGGTGCTGTGTGTGTGCGGTGATTGAGGAGCGTGGTTGCGATGCGCTGACTCGTGTCGTCCTTGCCGAACTCAAGCACCATTGCCGGATGACTCGGGTGCGTGACGTACAAGGCGGTGGTATCGCGTTGAGAAGCAACCATCAGATCGTCGAGACGGTCGGCGAGCACGCGTCGGCGCGGGCGTCGCGTCAACCATCCGGCCGAATACATCATCAACCTGCGGTCGGTGAGCACGGCGAAGTCGCGAAAGCGAGCCGAAGCCCATTGCAAACGGACGGGACGCGAATACCACACCCGACACCATGCTGTGACCGTCTCTCCTGGTTCCAGACGCTTCTCGACAACGCTCACCAAGCGTCGATCCACCGTTGCGTTGCTCATATTTCGGCGAGCATAGCGACGAACAGGAAGCGGTCCGATGACCGGTAACCTCAGCCATCATGACCAAGGTGCTCGATGACCTCATTCGTTTGCTTGAAATAGAACCGCTCGAGGAGAATCTGTTCCGGGGTCTTTCACCCGACGAGCACATGCAGCGCGTGTTTGGCGGTCAGGTGGCTGCGCAGGCATTGATCGCCGCTGGTCGCACGGTGGACCCAGAACGTCACGTGCACTCGCTGCACGCGTACTTTTTGCGGCCAGGCGATCCTCGCGTACCCATCATCTTCAACGTGGATCGGATCCGCGATGGTAAGTCCTTCACGACGCGACGCGTTGTAGCGATTCAGCACGGTCGCGCGATTTTCAACCTCAGCGCGAGTTTCCAAATCGTCGAGGTCGGTCCTGAACACCAATATGAGATGCCAGAAGTCGCGCCCCCTGAGGAGCTCCCGACGTTTCTTGAACGGGTCACGCCGTTTCGAGAACGTTTCAGCGACGAAGTGTGGAAATGGCTCGAACGCGAGCGACCAATCGAGACGAGGTCGTGCGATGCGCCGCGATGGATTGATCCGAACCCGCGGCCACCCGAGCAGCACGTATGGATACGAGCGAATGGCACGTTGCCCGACGATCCGTTGTTGCACGCGTGTGTGGTCGCGTATGCAAGCGACTTGACATTGCTCGACACCGCGGTGATGCCGCATCAAATCAACTACACAGACGAAACGTTTCAGGTGGCCTCACTTGATCATGCGATGTGGTTCCACCGGCCATTGCGCGCCGACGACTGGTTGCTGTATCACCAGAAATCGCCGTCGGCGGGTGGGGCGCGCGGCATCGCGGAGGGGTTCATCTACGCCCGTGATGGGCGTCTGTGCGTCACTGTGATTCAGGAAGGTCTGATGCGTCCCCGCACTCCCGTTGCGCCAGAGTCATGATCGTTGATTTGCGTTCCGACACGGTGACCAAGCCAACGGCAGCGATGCGAGCGGCGATGGCAGAGGCCGAGGTCGGCGATGATCTCGCAGGCGAAGATCCGACTGTCAATCGGTTGCAGTCGCTGGCAGCGTCGCTGCTTGGTTACGAAGCCGCGCTCTTTGTTCCCACCGGGACCATGGCGAATCAATTGGCGATTCGAGCGCTCACCCGTCCTGGGACCGACGTGATCTGCGCGCCGCGTGCCCACGTGTACCGCTACGAGGACGCGGGTGCCGCGCGAAATGCGGGCGTGCAAATGCGACCCATTGCCTGGACTGATCTTGATGCTGAACTTGCAGGCGATCAACATCATCTGCCCGAGGTGTCGTTGGTTGCAATCGAGAACACGCAGATGGCGCTGAGTGGCCAGCCCATGGAAGCCGACGAGATTGCAGCCATCACGACGCGGGCTCACAACGCGGGTATTCCTGTCTACTGCGATGGTGCCAGATTGTGGAACGCAGTGGTTGCCACGGGCGCGACGCCTCGCGAGCTGACAGCTGGCTGTGCTTCGACGATGTTTTGCCTGAGCAAGGGGCTCGGTGCGCCCATCGGATCAATCCTGTGCGGATCCCGTGCGTTCATCGCGCAAGCGCGTGCAGATAGACACCGCATCGGTGGAGGTTGGCGCCAAGCGGGAATTGTCGCCGCGGCCGGGATTGTTGCGCTGGAAACCATGATTGATCGGCTTGTCGATGATCACGTTCGAGCCGCATCGTTCGCCAGCGCAATTGCGACGCGTTGGCCAGAGGCGCTTGATGCGAAGGCCGTTCGTACCAACATCGTGTGCGCGACGTCGGCCAATTTGCCAAACGACTTTCTCGACCAGCTCGAAGCGCGTGGTGTGCGCGGCGGAACGATTGATGCCAGAACGACGCGTTTCATTTTCCACGCCGATGTCGATGACGACGGCCTCAGCCATGCGATCGCCGCGCTTCGCAGCGTGGTGTAGCGGCCGGCGGGGCGCGCGTTCCATGAGCGCCCTCCTCGGGGCGCTTACTCGGGGCGCGCGGCCGATCGGTCGCGAAGGATTGCGAGACCCGGCCCATGCAATTCGTCGTACGCGACCTCTCGGCCCAAGATGGAGCAGATGAGTGGTTCGCTCGGTCCTGCTACCTCTTGGCCAGCGCCGAAACTCCAATTCAGATCCGTCGCTGCGAACTTGAGGCCGTCGATTCGCCCGCGCGGCAGAAAGACTCTTGTTGCTTTCGCGGTGACGAGGAAATCGAGCACCACCCGAGCCGCACCGGGATCGATTGGATTGACGAGTCCGAGCGGGCGGCAGATATCGGAGCCATGGGCGACGGTGTCGGTCACGGGCGCTTCAAAACCGAAGCCAGGCGGGGTCCAGCGATGTGTCGCTGTTGCCCGGAATTTCGCCGCGAGTTCTGGCCCGGTCGCGTGTTCTGCTCGCACCAACGCAGTGGTCATTTTGTCGAACGAGAAGCCGTTGCGTGCGAGTGCAAACACCGCCTTGAGCTTGGAAGCGGTTGCAGGAAACACGAGGTGGGCAACGACTTCTCGGACGCTCCACCCGACGCAGAGGCTCGGCACCTCCCATTGATCGTCGGTGATGGTGTCGAGTGTGTCGCAGAGGGCGAGGCGCTGCGCCACCAACGTGCTGTGGAGGTCGTTCACGGGGTCGGCTCCTGGGTCGGTGTCTGGGCCGGTGTCTCGGCGGGTGCCTGGGCAGCTCCTTGACTCGTTGGGTCCGGGAGCGTTCGTTTCCAATCGGTCATTGCTCGCAATACGAGACGAGCGACGATGCCGGCGCCAATTGCCGTGATTGCCGCTCCGACAACTACGCCGGCGGCGAGTTGGGTCTGACACGAATGCGACGGCATCCCGTAGGCCGGATTCGCGGCATGGAGCAGCTGTCGAAGTTTCGACGGGGACTCCGCGCATGCAGCATGCACCAACCCGAAGCCGATCATTGCCCCGAAGGCTCCCGCGACGATCACCGCCGCGAACGCAAGGTAGACCGGCCCTCGACGCACGACGTTGGGATGAGAATCGCGGATGGGATCGATCTGCACGCCTGGGATCGTAGGGGGCGCAACCTGACGTCGTTGGGCTGTGCCAAACTCTTGGTGTGACCATGCACGAATGGACTGTCGCCAGCGCCTTAATCGAACGTGACGGTCATCTGTTGCTGGTCCGTAATGTGCGCCAGGGCGGTCGCGAAGACTGGTCGACACCTGGCGGTGTGATCGACGCTGACGACGCAACGCTTCTGGAGGGGCTTGCTCGCGAAGTCAACGAGGAGACAGGGCTCACCGTCACGCAGTGGGCTGGCCTGGTGTACGAAGTTGTTGCTGTGGCGCCGGATCTTGGTTGGACGATGCGGTGTGAGGTACACCTCGCGTCTGGTTTCGAAGGCGATGTCTACGTCGACGATCCAGATGGCATTGTGGTCGAAGCCGACTTTTACGCCCGCGACAACGCCGCGACGCTGCTCGCCGATTGTCCGGCGTGGGTTCGCGAACCGATTAGTGAATGGCTGCGCGAACGTTGGGATGCAACAAGCGATACTGCGCCGCGACGCTTCGAGTATTCCGTGACTGGCACGCGCCGCTCGGATCTGGTTGTCGAGCGGCGCTGAGGTCGCTCCACGATGTTTCTACATGTCGATCTTGATGCGTTCTTCGCATCTGTGGAACAACTCCTGCAGCCGGAATTGCGCGGGCTACCTGTCATTGTGGCAGGTATGGGACGGCGTGGGGTTGTGAGTGCCGCGAGCTATGAAGCTCGTCAATTTGGTGTGCATTCGGCGATGCCCACAGCCGTCGCGCAGCGACGTTGCCCCACCGGGAAGTTCGTCCAACCCCGACACAGCGAATATGAACGTCACAGCGTCATGGTGATGGGAATTCTCTCGTCGATTACACCCGAGGTCGAGCAGCTCTCGATTGACGAAGCGTTTCTCGCTGTCGACGGCATCCGCCGTTTGCACGGCGACGCACCGGCCGTCGCGCGTTTGATTCGTGAACGGGTGCTCGCCGAAACGGGCTTGACGATCAGCGTAGGAGTTGCGACGACGAAATTTCTCGCGAAGATTGCTAGTGATGTCTCGAAACCCGATGGTCTGCTGGTCATCGAACCCGGCAGCGAACTTGCATTTCTTCACCCGCTTCCGGTTCGGCGTCTCTGGGGCGTCGGACCAAAAACGATGGAGAAACTCGGCCAGATCGGTGTCCATACGATCGGCGACCTGGCGGCGAGGCCAAGTGAAGCGCTCACACACGCCGTCGGCCGTGCCAGCGGGGCGCACATCTTCGCGCTCGCCCATAACCAAGATCCTCGGGAGGTTGTGACTGAACGCGACGCCAAGTCGATTGGAAATGAAGAAACCTTCGCCTACGACCTGCGCACTCGTGCCGACGCCGATCGTGAATTGCTTCGGCTTGGCGACCGCGTCGGCGCACGGTTGCGTGCACACGGAGTTGCGAGTCGAGTGGTGAGTGTCAAAGTGCGCTACGGAGACTTCACGACTGTCAGCCGAGCGCGGACACTCCCAGCGCGTACTGATCAGTCGGCCGTGATCATCGCGACTGCGCGGGAGCTGCTCGCTGATATCGATATTCCACGCGGAGTGCGCTTATTGGGCATCCACTGTTCGCAGCTTGCAGCCCCCGACACAACTCGCCAAGGCGCGTTCGACTTCGGTCGGACCGTCGATCAGACTGTGATGGCTCCCGCATTCGATGAACGGCAGGCAAAACTCGATACGGTCGTGGATGCGGTCCGCGCCAAGTTTGGCGCACGATCTGTCGCGAAGGCCGCACTTGTCCGTCCCGCTACGTCAACCTCTCAAGAAAGTCCAGCATCATGAAGCGCATCGGTATTGTTGGCTGTGGCCATATCGGCACTGTGCACTCGTACGCACTGCGTCAATTGCATAAAGCCGGGTTGATCGACGCTGCGATCACAGCGACCTACGATACCGTTACTCTGCGGGCCGAAGAGCTCGCGCGCCACAATGATGCGACGGTATACACGCAGGTTGATGAGCTGCTCGACAATGTCGATGTTGTGTGGATCTGCACATGGACGGCTGGCCACCTCGACGTGGTTGAGCGCGCGGTAGCCCGCGGTCTCGCGGTCTTTTGTGAAAAACCGCTCGCGCCGACGATCGAGGCTTGTCAGCGCGTCGCGGAATTGCTAGCGCCCGTGCCGCACCAAGTCGGTTTGGTACTGCGACACGCGCCGGTGTTCGCGGAGTGCGCGCAGATTGTGCAATCTGGTGAATTCGGGCGAGTGCTCACAACGATCTTTCGCGACGACCAGTATTTTCCCATTCAAGGTATGTACGGATCCACGTGGCGGGGCGATCGGGTCCAGGCAGGCGGTGGCACGCTGATCGAACATTCGATCCACGACATCGACCTCCTCTGCTGGATTCTTGGCAACCCGAGTTCAGTCAGCGCATCATCTGCAGAACGGTTCGGCTATCCGGGAATCGAAGACACCGCAGTCGTACATTTCGGCTATCCCGACGCGAGCAGAGCCGTGATGGTGAGCGTGTGGCACCAAATTCTGAGTCGTGGGTCGAGTCGCCGCCTCGAAATTTTCTGTGAACGGGCCTATCTTTGGACCGAAGACGACTATCTCGGCCCCTTGCACGTGCAAACGAGCGATGGGCTCCACGAGCGGATTGGGGCATTGCCCGACTGGGCCGGTCGTCTCGACGTGCCCGAGGTATATGAGAAGTCCATCGTGCAGTATGCGCAGCCAGCGAAGGCATTTCTCGATGCTCTGGACTCGAACGGTGGCCCCGGAACAGGGTTTCCGACGGTGGCTGAGGCGTTGACTGCACACCGAATCGTGGCGGCCGCGTACCAATCTGCCAACGGCAATCAGGGCCCAGTTCAGCTAGCTGCATTGTGATGGGGTCCCCGGCGCGCGAGAATGCAGCCATGCGCACGCCGCGCCTACCGTTGTTACCCTGCCGTTGTCGTCACGAGGTCAAGCATGCCGCTCTCTGATGAAGAGCTAAAAATCCTGCGGGAGATTGAAGCGCAGCTCAACGCGACGGATCCACAACTCGTTGACAAGGTGAGTCGTACGAATGTGTATCGACATTCCTTGGGCGCTATCCGGTGGGCGATTTTCGGCTTTGTGGGCGGTCTGGTACTCGTCGTGACAACATTCACCACGAACTTGGCATTTGCCTTCATTGGGTTCTTGTTGATGCTCGCAGCGTTGTGGACGATGGCGACGAATATAAAGAAGATCGGCAAAGCCGGTCTGTACAACGTGTTCGGAATCCGCGAGGGTGGCGTTCGCCGACTTGTCGGCGACACCCGAGAAGGTCTACGCGAGCGCTTCGACCGCCGCGACTAGGCCTTCGGGCTACCAACGAAGCCGCACCAACCAACCGTGGCGCTTTGTGTGCAGCGCCGTGCGCAGCGCGCGATCGATTGAATCGACGCACCGCCAGGCCGCGTCTGCTTCCTCGATAACCGGTTCGTCTGGGCCATACATGGCTGCCGTGTGGAGCTGCGCGAGTTCGAGTAATGCAGGACCGGCATCACCGATGCCCACAGCTGGTGCCTCGCGCATGGCGAACTCGACAGGCGTCGTCGACGCTCGCCTGCGCACTTCGATCCACGCGAGGTGCTCGTTGGCGTGAGCCCACGCACCGGTGATGCGCGCCCGTAGCGACGGGTCAAATTCGCGGCGTCGGCGGCGACCCCATCGCCAAAACCGGAATCCACCGATGGGAATACCCACCAGCATTCCCATCACGCCAAGCGCGACTCCGACACGTACGGGAACCGACACGTTGGTGCTCCGGACGCGCCCGCTACTTGGCTCAGTGAGGATGCGGTCCTTCGGCAACTTCGGCAGCGGTGTGTGGATATTCGATGTCGTCGTTGTTGGCACCCGTTTGTTGGCGGTGGTCGTGGTCGCGCCTGGGCCGGTGGGCGGTGGTGGCGACGCCCCCGTCGCAGTGCGGTTTGGGTTACCGGGCGATTCGCGATCGAATATTCCTGGCGTCGGTTCGAACGCAATCCAGCCGATGTGCGCGAAATACACCTCGGGCCAGGCGTGGGCTTGTTTCGTCGTGACGTGATATCCGTCGCTCTTCAGGTCTCCTGGCTGGAAGCCTGTCGCAACGCGTGTCGGTAGGCCGATCGCGCGCGCCATGACTGCGAACGTGCCGGCAAACTGTTCGCAGAAACCCCGTTTAATCTTGAACAAGAAGTCGACCATCGCGTTGTCGGATTCGCTCAGGTTCACGGTCGTGTCGTAGCCAAAGTTGGCTCGAAAATACTGTTGCAACGCCATGGCTTTGTCGTATGACGTGTTTGCGTGCGAGGTGAGATTCTGCGCGAGGGCGATGATTCGGCGGGGCACGTTATTGGGGAGCGCCAGGTCGTCTTTCAGCGATTGGTCCTGGGGGTCGACGGTGCGCGCCCCGCGCAGTTCGTCGGCCGTAGCACCGGTCAATTCCGATTCCGCGGTGTAGTGCACACCCTGGTGGTTTTCGTCGTTGACAACGAGCGATGCCGAAGGCGCAATGATGAACAAACCTTTGATGCGAGACACGCTGCGCGCTCTGTACGCGGCCGGAAGGAACTTTCCAGACATTGGCCCAATGGCGTAGTTCTGAATCAGCGATTGGCCGATACCTCCTTGATCGGTTGCCAGATCGTCGAGCGAACCAGCGGTGCTGGCGTTCTTGCTGAGTCCCCAGGAGTTGTTGTCGAACGAGTCGAGCGCCACCAAACGCCAACGCGCAGGCGCGTTTGCGCGTACGACGAATAACTCGACGGCGTTACGCTTGTTGAGTTGGTCTTTGATCCTCACCAACGGAGAAATCGCGGTGATCGTTCCCGGCCCGTCCCGCGAAGCACCAAAGTCGCGATATCGCAACAGGGGAGCACTCGACGCACTCGGTAGCTGCGGGCCCACGACCGCCCCAACGATAATTGCGAACGCAGCACCAGCGGCGCCACCGACGATGAGCCGTGACGGGCGCGGCCGTTGCGCTTGGAACGCTGCTTGGTTCGTCACCGAAGCAAGGTTTTGGTGTGTCAACAAGAACAGGGTCACCGCTGCGGTCCATACCACCGCGGTCATCACGTAGCCATGCTTGCCCAATGCAGCGAGAGCGATGAAGAGGGCAAGTTGCGGCACGATTGCGTTGATTGCGCCGTCGGGCTTCGTGGCACTCCACGCCGATCCGATTGCGGTGATGAACACAATGACGATCGCGAGTTGGAGAGCAGCTCCCTGTGGGGCAACGGGTACTACTGCGGTGCGCAACACCGAACCGCTGTGGCCAAGTGCCTCAAACCAATGACGGATGCTGGTGAGCGTCGGCAGCCCGAACCACACTTCGTGGGGTCGCGTGACAATGGCGCTCCACCAAAATCCAACGGCGGTCAGCAGCGCCACCGTGTTTGCGCCCGACCATTCGAATGCCGAAGCGCACTCCACAACCGCGACCGCGAGCACCGCTGCGACAATCAATGCAAGGAGCCAGGTTGTGTGTCCGAACACGCGCGTCAGGCCAAACGATGTGGCCGCGCTGAGCGTTACAACGGTGCTGGCGAGTAGGGGTGTGTTGCGTCGCGTTGCCATGCCATCACCGCCTCATTCCAACGTTGTGCCAGTGGCGAAACCGATGCATCCGCGGGTGCCGAAACATCGATGAGCAGGCGTTTGGTCCCGACGACAAGCTTGGAGCGGGGTTGTGAATGGCACAGCACCAACGCCAAGCCGCCGGAACGTCCCCCGGTGCGACGCACCATCAACTCAATCGCGGCGTAGTCGGCGTCGCGAAGCTCACCGACAACCGCGACGAGCACCTCAACTTTGGTCCCTCGCAATGCGGGAACCATCCGGTTCGCCCCATGGGGCTCGATCACCGCAAGTTCATCGAGCACACTGCCGAGATAGCGGCGTCCTGATTGACCGAGCGGATCACCAGATGTCGTAATTACCTCGAACGGACGATTACTTCGGGCGAGTGCTGTGACGATCGATGCGGCGGCTTCGACGGCACGTTCAAACGATGCTTCGTTGTGGGCGACTGCCCGCGTGTCGAGCATCACGGTCACGGGAGCGCGGCGGCGGGATTCATCCTGTCGCACCATGAGCCGGCCGCGGCGGGCGGTCGATTTCCAATGTACGTGGCGAAGATCGTCGCTCGCTGTGTAGTCGCGCAACGTGTGGAACTCACCGCCTGTATCGGGACGGCCCGCAACATCGCGGGAGTCGGTATCGACGCCGCTTCCGCTGAGTTCTGGTATCGCCATAAGTTCCACTATCCGCGGGTGGACGATCACTTCCTGACTCGTTGCGGCGATCCACGTGCGACGGGCGACTCCAAACGGGTCACCGATCGTGCCAACCAACGGACCAAGTTCGAAGCGTCCACGTCGATGTGTCGGTACTCGGTATGCAGCTCGCGCGCGATCGGAGGGCGCGAGTGGCGCCAACGCGAAACGTGCATAGCGTTGCGCCTCGTCAGGTACATCGCGCGCTTGGTGATCCGACTGGGAGCCGATGTTGTTTCCGTATTGGTCGGTGAACTGGTCGGCAAACTGCGCTGTTGGCGTAGTGGAACTCCCGCGATTCTCCACCGTGAGGTCGACGCGTCCGATGCTCGCGACCTGAAGGTGTTCGGGTATCTCGCGCTCGGCTACCAACGAGACGTCTTGACGTTGCGTCCACCACACACATCCGACGACAAGCAACAAGATGCTGGTTGCCACGATCCACAGCTGTCCGAGGCCGAGCAGACGCCCGATCGCGATCATCGTGAGGCTGCTCGACAGCAGCGTCCAGCCCC
Organism: Acidimicrobiia bacterium; assembly: GCA_038228615.1. GTDB lineage: Bacteria > Actinomycetota > Acidimicrobiia > IMCC26256 > PALSA-610 > F1-120-MAGs023. The sequence continues at coordinate 10,583 of JBBRPC010000068.1, forward strand.
TGCGGGTGAACTGCAACTCGCGCCTCATCGCCGAGGCGCTATCGCGCGTCGAGTCGATCGGCAGGAACAGCAACCGATTCGAGAACGCCAGCTATGACTGCGGCAGGGGCCACCGAACGGAGTTGGGCCTCGGGGCTGAGCACCACGCGATGTTCGAGCACTGCTGGAGCTAAGGCCTTGATGTCGTCGGGCACGACGTAGCTGCGACCCAAACTCGCCGCGAGCGCGCGCGCCGACCGTTGCAGTCCGATCGAGCCTCGCGGGCTCACTCCAAGCAAGAGGTCTCGATGGTGGCGTGTCGCATCGGCGATTTCGACCATGTAGCGCTTGAGTTCCGGCGCGACGAATATTCCAGCTAAGCGTTGTGTCCATCCCGCAACCTCGCGATCGGTGACGACGGGCTTCAGCGCCTCTGCCGACAGCGACCCTTGGGTATGCGCGTCGAGAATCGCGAGCTCCGCTTCGCGCTCGGGATACCCGATCCGCAACCGCATCAGGAAACGGTCTAGCTGAGCTTCAGGAAGTGGATACGTGCCTTCGAGTTCGATCGGGTTTTGCGTGGCAATGACCATGAACGGCGGTGCAAGCGGCCGCGTCACGCTGTCGACGGTGACTTGACGTTCTTCCATCGCCTCGAGCAAGGCCGATTGCGTTTTTGGTGCGGCACGGTTGATCTCATCGGCTAACACGACGTTGGCGAACACGCCTCCAGGTCGAAATTCGAAGTCGTTGTTGACACGGTTCCAAATCGAGATACCGGTCACGTCGGAGGGAAGCAGATCTGGCGTGAACTGGACCCGACGCCAACTGCCGCCAATGGAATGTGCGAGCGCCTTCGCGAGCAGGGTCTTGCCAACTCCTGGCACGTCTTCGATCAGCAGGTGGCCTTCAGCAAAGAGGCATACGAGCGCGAGGTGCACCGCGCGACGCTTGCCTCGCATCACCTGTTCGATTTGATTCGCGAGGCCGTCGAACATTGCCTGAAATGCTTCGGAGTCTTCCAGTGTGAACGCTGCGCGGCTCGTCGGTGCTGCGCCGTTTCCCCCCGAGCCAATGGCCATGCTGTTCCTCATCCCCGACTGATATCGCCGACTGATATCCCCGAGTGATATCCCCGAGTGATATCCCCGGCTGATATCCCCGACTGAACCCCGGATTGGGCGCTGAGGACGACACGCTACCGTGGTATCTGATGGATGTCACAGCGTCATCGCGTGGTGGGCGTACACGCTCGTTCGCGATCGGGTCGCTTGCGGTGGCGATACGTCCATGGCTTTGGGGCGCTGCGGTGCGATTGCTGCTTCGGAGCGCGCCGCGGCAGTGGTGGCGCCGTCGCCCGTACCTTCCGATCCCATCGGCTGCCTATCTTGATTTTCGCTACGTGACGGCCTACGGACATGCTGGGGTTCCGCGGGTGCGCGACCTTGTCGCGTATCTCGAATGGTGCCGGCACGCCGGATGAGCATTCCCTAGACTCCCTGCGAATATTGAACCGCGGGAGGTCCAGGAATGGCGCGAGCGCTGTTGCTCAATGCCACCTATCAGCCGCTATGTGTGGTGTCGGCCCGCCGCGCCGTCGTGTTGGTGCTCCGCGGCAAAGCTGAGGCGCTCGAAGTTGGCGACGAATCCTTTCGATCCGAACGCGCAACGCTTGCCTCGCCCACTGTTGTGCGGTTGCATCGTTATGTGCGCGTTCCGTACCGTACGAACGTCCCGCTGACTCGTCGAGCAGTGTTCGCCCGCGATTGCGGACGTTGTCAATACTGCGCTCGTCCTGCTGAAAACATCGACCATGTCGTCCCGAAGAGTCGTGGCGGTCGCCACAGCTGGGACAATGTGGTTGCCTGCTGTCGTTCGTGCAATTCGGGCAAAGAAGACCGTTTGTTGTCTGAGTGTGGCTTGCAACTCCGTCGCCTGCCTGTCGCTCCAGCTCCGTCGCTGTGGATCGTGGCTGCCGTGGGTTCAATCGATCCGAGCTGGTGCGGATACCTCGGGATGACCGACCCAAGTTCCGCCGCTGTTGCTGTCGCCTAACTCCCAAGCGCCAGTCCCAAGCGATGTTTCTCCACCGCGAGATGGGGGATTTCAGCGTCGATTGCCAAATTCGGGGTAGAACGCGCCCGAAGTGGGGAAAGATTTGGTGAAAAAGGGGGTTGCATGGGGGGAAGTGGGGGTGTATGGTGACATCGGTAACAGGTGGCAAGGGTTCCACCGGCCTGGTGGTGCAGCGCAGTGTTCCTTTCACGATCAACACATTCGCTGGACGACAAAGGTCGGGTGATCCTTCCGGCTAGATGGCGGACCGCGCTCGAGGGGGGTGCTTTCGTGACGGAATATTCGAGCGGATGTCTTGCGGTCTTCGACCCTGAGGAATTCGAACAGGTTGCTCAGCGGGTGCGCGCGGTGTCGCAGCGCAGCGCGAGCGAACGGTTCATGACGCTCTCGTTCTTTTCGTCTGCCGTCGACGTCAGCCCCGACAAACAAGGTCGCATTGCGATTCCTCAGCACCTCAGGGAGTTCGCGAATCTCGACGGCGAAGTCATTCTCGCTGGGCTCTACGACCACATCGAAATCTGGAATCCACAAGATTATGCACGTCGGAAAGGAGAAGGAACCGCGATGCTGCATTCGGACGTCGGCATCGGTGTTTTTAGCGGTTCGTAACGTTCGGACCCTGCTCGAGCTCCCTGGTCACACGGTTGGTTTGGCCCTACTCCGCCCGCCTTTCAGCCGCGCCGATTTGGGAGAGACAACCCGACGGCATCTTGTCGATCGGGGAGCTCGAGCTCGGTCCGGCCGCGCGGGCGGTTGCCCACGAACAAACACGAGAGGGTAGAGGTGGCGGAGTTCTCGCACCAGCCGGTCCTGGCCAGTGAGGTGTTGGAACTGCTCCTCCCCATACCCAGCGGCTTGATCGTCGATTGCACGTTAGGAGGAGGAGGCCATGCCGGCCTCTTACTCGACGCGCGCCCCGACTGTCGGCTTCTCGGCATTGATCGTGACGGCATCGCACTCGCGGCCGCACGGAGCCATCTCGCTCGCTTCGGCGATCGAGTTGAGTTCGCACATCAGGAATTTGGCCGCCTGCGTGACGCAGTAGGTCAACGGGAGGAGACAGTTGTGGCAGTTTTGATGGACCTCGGGGTGTCCAGCCCGCAGCTCGATCATCCCGACCGTGGGTTCTCATACCGGTACGACGTGCCACTCGACATGCGCATGGACGCGCGTCAAACATTGACGGCGGCGACCGTCGTCAATGAATACGACGAAGCCGAGATCGCTTCGATCATTGCGCGTTTCGGCGAGGAACGGTTTGCCCGCCGAATCGCCCGGGCGATCGTCGGTGCGCGCCCCATTGCCACGACGGGCGAACTCGTCACCATCGTCACGAACGCGATCCCGGCTGCGACTCGCCGAACCGGCGGACATCCGGCCCGGCGAACATTTCAGGCCATTCGTATGGAAGTGAATCGTGAACTTCCGAACTTGGCCGAAGGACTCGACGAGTCGGTGCACCTGTTAGGCCCAGGCGGTCGGATTCTCGTGCTTGCCTATCACTCCCTCGAAGATCGCATGGTGAAGCAACACATGCGTGAGTGGGCCGACGACGGCAGATCCGATCCAATGGTCGCGAAGCTTCCGATTGTGCACGGCCGACAGCCCTTGATGCGGTTGCTCACCCGCAAGGCAATTCGGCCGAAACCTGAGGAACTCGCCAATAACCCACGTAGTGAGAGTGTGCGCCTGCGCGCCTGCGAAAAGATCGACCTCGGCGCGTCAGCAGCGATTGCACGCGGCCGATGAGCGTCCCAGCTGTTCGCAGCAGTCGAAGCGCAATCCCTACCGCGCAAATTTCCCAACCTCGAGCTGACCCTCAATCCAATCCTGCCTCGCCGGAATCAACAGCACCGCTTGAGGCCGTTGCAGACGTTCGCGCAGGGCGTCGGCGATCGACGATCTTTGCCGGTGCGGTTGGGGCAGCGTTGGTTGCGAGCGTGTTCGCTGTTGTCGCGATGCATGTGCACATGGCGCAAAATCAGTTTGGCCTGAAGGATCTGGAGAAAAGTGTCGCAGCACAGCAACAGCAAAATCTGCAATTGAAGAATCAACTCGCTACCGCGCTTGCGCCAGACCGCATTGTCACGCAGGCGAAACACATCGGTCTTGTGATCCCAGACCACGTCACGCCGCTCTCGGTGAAAGCTCCCGTCGACTCAACGAAGGACTCTGGTGACGCAACGCCGTAGAACGTTCACGCTTCCGGCCAATCTTCCGGCGCGGGCACGCGAGGGCCGACGTGCGAGTCAGGCCGCACGTCAGCCCTCGCGGCGTTCCGATACGCCGAATTCCGACATGGCGCAACCCGTGCGCCTGGACGGCCAGCGCACGACGGGTCACCAATCGAATAGCCAGTACCCGAATGGCCAGCGCGTGAGCAATGAGCGCGGGCATGCCCCACGATCTGGAGCGGGTCGCACCACGCGTCTCGTCGTGGTTGATCAGGCACTGGTGCAAGCGAAGCGTGACCGGGCTCGAATCGGTTTCATGATCGTCGTGGTCGTCGGACTGCTTGGGATACTCACGGTTCGTCTTGTGGATGTACAGGTAGTGCAGAGCGCACACTGGCGTAAGGCCGCGGCGATGCAGTCGCTCGGCACGAACGTCGTTCCGTCGAGTCGAGGAACGATTCGCGATCGCGACGGGAATCCGTTGGCGGACGACGTCCCTGGCGATCGAGTCGTCGTCGACCCGGAACATGTCGATAACGCGCCGTTCTACGCACATGCGTTGTCGGAATCGCTTGGACTCGATGAGAAGCGTGTGCTCGCGCTGCTACAACCCCACAAACTCAAAAACAACAAGCCGTCGCACTACCAAGTCATCTCGGATTCGGTGGATGCCAACACCGCCGAATTGATCAAAGAAATGGACTTTCCTGGCATCACCGTTGTGGCGCAACCCCGACGCGACTATCCAGCGGGTGCGCTCGCGAGTTCGGTGCTTGGTGCGGTTCGTCCAACCGAACATGGAAGTGAAGGCACTGCGGGAATCGAATATCTCTTCGACCAATCGTTGCGAGGGCGTCCGGGAGTACTCGTCGCGGATCATGATGTGAACGGGTTGGAGATCCCGAGTTCCGAACGGCGAAATACTCCTGCCAGGCCGGGGTCCGATGTCGTACTCGGCCTTGATATGGGGATTCAATATCAAGCTGAACAGATTTTGCTCGATCAGGTGCTAGCGCAAAACGCGCTCGGCGGGAGTGTGACAGCAGTCGACGTGACGAACGGTGATGTGTTGGCGATGGCCAGCGTTACCGGTGGGCGCCATGGGGCAGGTGCCCACGTCTCGAACGCTGAGCAAGGAGATCAAGCCCT
>JBBRPC010000069.1:0-15784 GCA_038228615.1 Acidimicrobiia bacterium
TCGCACTACTCGAAGTCACCGTATTCCCACCAGCATCCTCGACCTTCACAACCGGCTGAACACCCCACACCGTCCCGCCAGTCCCACCACCAGGCTGCGTCGTCAACACAACCTGCGTCGCCACCCCAACCGTGATGTTGACGTTCGTCGTGCCGGTCTCGGATCCGTTGGTGGTGTCGATAACCGTGAGCGATCGGCTCCCCGACGTATTGAGAGCGAAACCATTGATGAACGTGTGTGAGCCGTTGTCGCCGCTCACGAAGGCGTAGTCGGACGGCAGTGTCGGCGAACCAGGGTCGGTGCTAGTCAAATGGACCGTTCCGGCGTACCTGGCGACCGTGCTGTTCGATACATCCTTTGCGGTCACCGTGACGCTGAAAGGCGTGGCCGACGAGACGGTGGCTGGCGCGGAAACGACGAAGTGATCCACGGCGTCGACGACCACCGCGCCACTCGGAGTGCCGCTCGCCGTCCACCCGAGAAATACCGCGGTGACGGTGTAGGTGTACGTCCCGTTGGGAGCGCTCGTGTCGCTGCAGTTCGTCACCGCGGTGATCAGCGCGGTCGGCGAGCTTCCGCAGGCCGGGCTTGGAGAACTTCCTGCGTATCGTTGCACGTAATAGCCGCTCACCGATCCGGCGTCAGGTGCGGTCACGCCAGCCCATTGGACGTTGACGACGTTCGTGTAACCGGCGAGTGCCGCGACGGCCGTCGGCGCGCTCAGCGAACCGACGCTGGCGGTGCCGGTGCCCGAACCGCTGCTCGAGAGGAACCCCGCTGCGAGGGCAGCTCCAGCGAGGGCAACGCCCACGATTGCAGCGAAGGCCAGCGCCCTGGGATGCTTCAAGAGGTTCGCCACGGCTGTCGCCCTACCCGCCATGTACACGTCTGACTCGGACCTGCTCCTCGTCAGGATCAGGTTGACGTGTAGTCGAGCTGGAGGTTGCTCAGGCTCTTGCAGTTGTCCTGATTTGCGCCGCTGTTGGTCATGTTCAACGTCAGCCCACTCCACGCGCCGACGCCGCTACCTGCAGCGATCGAACCAGGCGCGTTGGACGTGCCGGTGACGCTGAAGTCGGCCTGTGTGCACGCCGGCTTCGAAACGTCGGTCTGGGAGTTGAACGCGTGGACGGCTGCGGTCACGCCGGCCACATACACAGCGCCGCTGTTGGGGTTATTGAAATTGCCGGACAACGCGACCGACCCGCCTGGATAGAGCCCAGTTGCCGACGATGTTTGGATCACCGTTGCACTGATCGTCGTGCCTGTGCCGGCAGTGCCGCTACCGGACCCACCGGTACTCCAAAATCCGTACGCCGCGACGCCAGCCAAAATGACCGTGACAGTACTGAAGGCCGCGATCCAGCCAATCCGATGTTTCATTGTAAATGCCCTTCGCCCGAAGTCGTGTTTTACGTCGCAAGCACGACGACAACTCTTCGGCATAGGCGACGGAAACTTGAGCCGCGCTGATGAGGCCCATGCGCGCAAAGGCGGTCGCCGAGCACTAAATGCGTTTTCTTCAGGTCCGCGTCACGTTTTCGCGACGGAAGCCTGAACAAAACTTCGGGTGAGCACTGTGCCCGGGACGGGATTCGAACCCGTACGCCCATTACAGGCCGGCGGGTTTAAGCCGCCTGCGTCTGCCATTCCGCCACCCGGGCAGGTGTCATTGTATGTCCGCGAGGCTGCGAGGTTAGGCGGCCGCAGACCCCGTCGCGTCAGCTAATGCACTCAGCAAGGTCCCCCGCATGCGGTACGCGGCCTCTCCCGTGAGCCGATTTGCGGCGATCACACCGTCGACCATGTCGCGTTCGATGTCGACGATCGAGCGGCCATTGATTTGCACGGCAACAATCGCACCTCCTGCCAGCCGACGGATCGATCGCAGCGCACCCGAGCGGCGTGGTGGCGAACGAAACGCTGGGACTTGCAGACCCGCGGCGCGTGCCGCCATGCCCAGTCGCCGTGCTGTTCGCGCAAATTGCAAGGCGGGCGGCGGTGAACTCACCCCCGAACTATGGCACTCCCCTGCGACACTCCCCTGCGACACTCCCTTGTAACAGGGGTTTCGGTGGACCGTGCCCAGTACGGTGACCCGCGATGTCTAGGGGAAACGACGGGCGACGCGCATACGACCGTGAGATATTGCGCCTTGCGATCCCCGCGTTCGGCGCGTTGGTCGCCGAGCCGCTGTACGTGCTGGCAGATACCGCCATCGTCGGTCATCTCGGACGAAGTCCGCTGGCAGGTCTCGGGATTGCCGCGGCGATTTTGTCGCCTGCATTCGCGGTATTCAACTTTCTCGCATATGGCACAACCGCCGCGGTCGCTCGGAGTCGTGGTGCAGGCGACCAGCAGGGAGCGGTCAAACATGGTGTCGCCGGAATGTGGCTCGGAGCGGCCATCGGAATCGCGATCATGATTGCGGGTCTTGGGATGTCGCGAGTCCTTGTCGACGCGATCGCGGCCACGCATTCCGTCGCCCGCCCAGCGCTCACCTACCTCCGCATCAGTACGCTCGGCGCGCCATTTGTGATGATTGCCTTTGCCGCCACCGGATACCTGCGCGGCACCGAAGACACCAAGACGCCGTTGTACATCGCTCTCGGTGCGAACGTGCTCAACATCATGCTTGAGGTGTTATTCATCTACGGCTTCACTTTTGGGATTGCCGGTTCGGCGTGGGGCACCGTGTTGGCGCAAGGCGCAGCTGCAGCGGTATTCATCTCTATCGTTGCTCGTTCAGTACGAACATCTGGCGCCAGCCCTCGTCCACATTGGCGGTCGATCCGTGCGACGGCGATCGTCGGCTCACAGCTCATGCTCCGCACGGGATCGCTGCTGATCGCGTTTCTGACGGCCGCAGTGATCGCCGCCCGAATCGGCGATGTGCAAATCGCAGCGCATCAGGTCTGCGAACAGGTGTGGCTGTTCCTCGCATTCGCGCTCGATTCGATCGCGATCGCAGGACAAGTGATCGTCGGGCGCGAACTCGGCGCAGGCGACAACCAGGGAACGCGTATTGCGAGTCGAAGAATGTTGCAATGGGGTTGGTGGTCGGGCATCGGATGCGCGGTGCTCGTGTTGGTGTGCGCACACTGGCTACCTGGCTGGTTCTCGAATGACCGCGCAGTCCAGCACCAGATTCGCGATCTCCTGTGGATTGTTGCCATCACGCAACCCTTCGGCGGACTCGTATTCGTCCTGGATGGCATCCTGATTGGAGCTGGAGATGCGAAATATCTCGCACGTGCGATGGCCGCTGCCACGGGAATCTTCCTCGTCGTCGCGGCCTTAATTTTGGTGTTCAACGGGAGCCTGACGACCATCTGGCTTGGCCTGTTTGTCTTTATTGGGGCGCGTTTGTACGGAATGCTGCGGCGCTATCGAGGCACGGCATGGATGGTGTTCGGAGCTGCACCAACGTTTCCGGCGTGAACAAGTTGGTAGATCAGATCGCCATCGTGGCGCCCCAGCTTGCAAAATCTCCGCCGACGCGGTTCGATGGCAGTTGATGTCGGAGCCGAACGAACCCCGTGGTGTCTCCAGCACAGCTGAAACGGCTCCGGTTAAGCCGGTGCTCGTCGATTCGGGACCGTCGAACGCAATCGATCTGACTGCACCGGACATCAACCCGAATCGCGGTCTTGTCGCGATGACACGCGCCCAGCAGGCAGCCACGCAACAGACCGCGATCCCAACCGATCCCGAGATTCGACAGGGCGACGTTGATCGCTGGGGACGCAGCGAAAAAATGCGTTCGCTGGTGCGCTCTGTGTACGGCCCCATCGATCGTTACTACTTTCGCACGGTCTGGGAAGGTTTCGAAAATCTGCCGGCCGAAGGTGGCGCACTACTCGTGTCGAACCATGCAGGAGCGATCCCTTCGGATGCACCCGCAATCATGCACGGCATCGAAACGAAACTCGGTCGTCCCGTGTATGGCCTTGCCGAATATCTCTTTCGCACTATTCCAGTTGTCGGGACTTTGTGGTCGCGCGTCGGTGGCGTCACAGCCAATCCCGACAACGCGTATCGCTTAATGCACGACGAACAACAACTCGTGCTCGTGTTCCCAGAAGGCACCAAGGGCACCGGCAAGACCTACAACGACCGATATCAGCTCCGACGTTTCGGGCGAGGCGGATTTATCGAAATCGCCATGCGCTCCGGAGTTCCAATTATCCCCCTCGCGGTGGTGGGTGCTGAAGAATCGATGCCGATCGTGTGGAAGAGCGCGCGCCTGGCCAAGCTCACTGGTCTGCCCTACGTACCGCTCACCGCAAACATGCTCGCGTTCGGACCACTTGGGGCACTCATGTACTTCCCCGCAAAGTTTCGAATTCGCGTGTTGCCGCCGGTGTATTTCGACGTCGAGCCGAGTCAAGAACGCTATTCACGTTCACGCGTGATGAGTGAATCAGAACGCGTGCGTCGATTGATTCAAGACGCGATTTACGACATGCTGCGCCGCCGCAAATCCGTGTGGTTTGGGTAGGCGACCATGCGCGTATTGGTCACAGGACTCTCCACGTTTTGGGGCGGAAAACTCGCTCAGGAATTCGAACGTCGCGACGATGTCGAGGTCGTCGTTGGGCTCGACACTCGGGAGCCACGCGTCCCCCTCGAACGTACTGAATTTGTGCGTGCCGACGCTTCGTATTCGATTCTTGAACGCATTGTCAAGGCGACCCAAATCGATACGGTCGTGCACACCCATCTCATTGTCGACAGCACGCTTGCCTCTGGGCGCACCGTGCATGAAATCAATGTCATCGGAACGATGAATCTGCTCGCAGCTGCCGGCGCACCAGGAAGCCCCGTACGTAAGGTCATTGTCAAGAACAGCGGCTACGTCTACGGAGCGCATCAACGCGACGCGTACTACATCCGCGAAGAGATGCAACGAAGCAGCGAACCCCGTTCCAACATGGAACGTTCACTCATCGAAGTCGAGGCGTTCCTTCGCGATTTTGCTGAAGAAAATCCCCACATCGCGGTCACGTTGTTTCGTTTCGCCAATGTTCTCGGCGACAATCTCGATACACCGTTCGCGCAAGCACTCCGTCTTCCAATGGTTCCCGAAATACTCGGCTTTGATCCACGGCTCCAGTTTGTTCATGAAGCAGATGTCGTCGGCGCGCTCACATATGCAACATTCCACGACGTGCCTGGAGTGTTCAACGTCGCGGGCGACGGCGAGATGCCATGGAGTGAGATCTGCAAAATTGTTGCCAAGCGGCGCGTTCCGTTACCGCCAGTATTCACTGGATATGCGGCAGAAACGCTGAAGATGCTTCGGGTCGTCAATCTTCCACCTGAATGGCTCGACTTGTTGCGGTTCGGTCGCGGTCTCGACAACTCCCGGTTCAAACGTGCTGGTTACAAGTATCGGTACACCACACCGGGAACAGTTGAATCGTTCGCTCGCGGCCTGCGTCTCCAACACGCCGTCGGCGAGAAACACCCCGAATATCGTTACGAACGCGAAGTCGAAGACTTCTTTCGACATTCGCCTGCGGTGGTCCGAAAGGTGTAACACACTGCGATGCCACTGCACATCGAACGCCGCGAACGCGTCGCGTTGCTGACCCTCGACGATGCCGACCGCAAAAATGCGCTCACGACACCGCTCGTCAACGAGATCATCGATGCGTTCGACGTGTTGGAGATCGATGACGCAATCGGCGCAGTCGTGTTAACCGGCGCCGGTACCGTCTTTTGTGCAGGAGCCGATACCTCAGCGCTCGCGGCGTTTGCGAGCGACGACTCGTCGCCCGTGGAACGTGCCGACGTCGCGAAGGTGTACGAAGGGTTCTTGCGCGTATTGCGGTCGGACCTGCCAACAGTCGCGGCAGTGAACGGGCCGGCGGTCGGTGCAGGGTTCAATCTCGCGTTGGCGTGCGACATGCGCCTGGCCGGAACATCAGCTCGATTCGACGCACGATTCTTGCGAATTGGATTGCATCCCGGTGGTGGCCACCTGTGGTTGCTCGAACGAGCAGTCGGCCCCCAAGCCGCGGCTGCGATCACGTTGTTCGGTTGTGCCCTCGACGCGCCCGCCGCAGTCGAGCGCGGGCTCGCGTGGTCGCAACACGCCGACGAAGTGCTGATCGACATAGCGGTAGAAATGGCAGCGCGAGCAGCGCACGTGCCGAAACAACTCAGCATGCGCGCCAAAGACACGTTGCGGCGAGCGCCGTGGCAACCCGATTTTGCTACAGCCGTCCGTACCGAGTTTGAGCACCAAACATGGTCGTTCACACAAGGTTGGTTCACTCGGTGAGCGCGTGTTGCTGCATGCTCCGGCTCAGCTGCTCGGAGCTTGTAACCAGGCCGCGTACTCGCCACGTTCACGCATCCGATATTCCTCTGCCGTGATCGCGTAGCGCACATGATCTTCATAGATCCCTTGGATTTGCAGGAATCCGAGGGCAATGCCCTCTTCACGAAGATGGAGCTTCTCTGCAACGCGTCGGCTCGCGATGTTGCGCGGCACAATGGCCGCTTCGAGACGGTGCAGCGCCAAGACATCGAACGCATACCTCATGAGCAGCGCGACGCCCTCCGGTACATATTCATTCCCCGCATGCAACTCATCGACCCAGTAGCCGACGTATGCCATCTGGAAAGGCCCACGTTGCACGCTCCCCAGGCTCACTTCGCCGACTAACCGACCATCGCGGAGAAATAGTCCGAACCCATGGGCCGAGTCGAATGTTCGCTGACGGTCCCATGCATTGCATCGCGTGCGGAATGCCTCGCGATCATTCGCTGGGTCGAGCGCCCCGTTCTCAAGACGCGGCTCCCAAATATCCAACCAGTCCTTACCGCGCAACCTGATGTCGCGCCACGCCTGCCAATCGTCGATCCGAAGTGGGCGCAGCACGACCCGCGGCCCGAGGATCTCCAATGATTCTTGTTTGCGAGCCATCGGGACACAGGATAGAAGCCTTGTAACGTGACGCGATGCCTCGACCTGTCGACGACAACCGCCTCGTATGGATCGATCTCGAAATGACGGGTCTAGAACCCGATCATGATGTGATCGTCGAAATTGCCTGCCTCGTTACCGATAACGACCTGACGATCCTCGATGATGGAATCGACATCGTCGTGCACCAACCGGCCGACGCGTTGGCGCTCATGGACGACTACGTGACGACAATGCATACGAAGTCGGGGTTGATCACAGAGATCCAACATTCGACCGTTGATCTCGCAACGGCCGGAGCCAGGACGCTCGAATATATTCAGCAATACATTCCCGCGGCCGGCACAACGCCGCTCTGTGGCAACAGTATTGGTACCGATCGGCGCTTTCTCGTGCAGTACTTGCGCGAGATCGACGACTATCTGCACTATCGCAGTATCGATGTTTCATCGTTCAAGGAGCTGTGTCGTCGCTGGTACCCCGCCGAATATAAGAACCGACCGACGAAAACCGAAACGCACCGGGCGCTCGACGATATTCGCGAGTCGGTAGGGGAAATGAAGTACTACCGCGAGGCGATGCTTAAGCAGCCGTAAGCTCGGCGAGCACCGCAATGTGTTCCGCTCCGTGCGTGAAGACGTGCAAGTCGTACGCCATCTCGTGAGCTGCCTCGTGAGCTGCTTCGTGAGCATGTTCGTGCATCGCCACGATGGCCCGAGCGACGGTGTTCGACCAATCCGCGACACGCGTGACACCGTCATCAGGTAATGCGACACCAAAGCTACGGGCCGTCGCCTGCACGATCGCCGTCGCGCGATGGCCAGCAAGCGTGGCCTCACGCAGCTGGCGTTGGTGACGCAATACGGCTTCGATGTGCAAGAAGGCACGCGTCACCTCGACTTCGTCAGCGACCGTCGTCACCATCGAATCGATGTCGATCGCAAGCGCGCGGATGTCGTCGAGCGAGAGCTCGCCGAGCGCACCGAGAAACGAGCTGAGGTCCACGGTTACTGATCGACCAACATACGGCACGCCGGAGAGATACACCCACCGCCAATCTCGACATCGGGCCTCAACGCGACGCCAATTCGAGACATGTTCCGTCGAGAATGTCCGACTCGCTCACGAGCATCTCATCGAACCCCCAGTGGCGCATCACGCATACGGCCACCGCCACGCCGCCAACGATGACATCGACCCGACCGGGATCAAGACCCGGATTGTGAGCGCGGTCAGCGTTGCTCTCTGTGGCGAGGGTCCGAAATACTTCCTCGGCCGCAGCTCGAGTGATCCGATAGTGGTGGATGCTGTCCCGGTCGTACACAGCGAGCCCTTGCTCGACGGCCGCCATCGTCGACACGGTTCCTGCGAGGCCAACCAACGTTTTGGCGCGCGCCGCGCCAGGCACATCCCGATCAACATCGGCGAGATAGTCGCGAATCACCGACACCGTCTGACTGAGTTCCTCGGGCGCAGGTGGATCGCTGTGGAGAAATTGTTCGGTGAGGCGCACGCAGCCAATGTTGATCGAGACAACGCCCTCCACCTCGGTGGTTCCTACCACAAACTCGGTGCTCCCACCGCCGATATCGACAATCAGATACGGGCCTGGCGCATTCAGGCCGATTGTGGCGCCGCGAAACGAAAGTGATCCTTCCTCTGCACCAGTGATGATTTCCGGACGGATACCCAACACCGCCTCGCATGCGTCGAGCAGCTCACCACCATTCGACGCGTCGCGTGCGGCGCTCGTCGTGACCGCTCGGATGCGTTCTACGCCGTGTCCGCTCGCGGCCTTTTCAAATTCGCGCACCGCAGACAGCACACGTTCGATCGCATCGGCATGCAGACGCTTGCTGGCATCGACGCCCTGACCAAGCCGAGTGATACGCATCCGACGATCTACTTCCACGAGGCGATCGCCATCCACATCGGCCACCAAGAGACGCGTGGAATTCGTACCCATATCGATCGCAGCCACCCTCACGTTGTGGACTCCTCAGCGTGTTGATGTTGCGCTCGGCCAGATACTGGATCCTCACAGACGGATTCGTCGATCGCGCGGAGGGCATCGTGCACGAGACCGCCGACGGGGTCGTCGTTTCCTGCAAGAAAATACGCGTAGTGCGCGTGCAGACATTTCAACCCCTGCGCCGTGCCAGCTACGCCACCGCTAGGGCGCGGCCCAACGTGGTCGAGCGAAATCAGATCATCGCGTTCCTTGGCATACGCGCGATGCGACTCGGCGAGCGAATCGGAATCGACCAGTGCTGCAAACGCCCGGACTCCGCCTGCCGATTCCAAACGCGACACAGCATCGTTGAGCTCTCGATCAACCAACCAGTAGCGCGTCGGCATTGGCGTACCGTCGACGAGAAATGCGGCGTTGCAAATCACCACAGGTTGCCCATCGGCATTGCGGACCACCACCTCGAAATCCGCCAGCGGCGGTCGGCCGAGCTGTTGGGTCTCCGTGCGAATATCGATGTCAGACGCCATGGCAACATCCCATACCTGCCGCAACTCTAGTGGCGCCTCACTGGAAGGCATCACGCCACAACTCGCGAGCGCGGGCCACTACTTCGTGGCGCTGCCCGCAGTCGTGGCAGGCACGCGGCGTTCAGCGGGAACAATTGTAAATGCTTGCTCGTTCGGGCGGACCATGTTGTATCGCTCGCGCGCAACCCGCTCAATCTCACTCGGCAACTGCAAACGGTTGATTTGCACCTGCAATTCGCGGTTCTCCTTGCGAAGCGAATCGTCTTGTGCACGTCTCGTGTTGACATCCCGCTGTTGCGCCAAGAGCGACTGTGTCGGATAGGCGAACAGAAATGCCGCAACGATGACGCCGATGACAACGAACGCAGCACGAAGGCGGATTTCAGAACCACGCATCAATTACTGCTTCCCTGCGAATGCCGCACGACCGAGATACTCGGCGCCGTCGCCCAGCTGCTCTTCGATGCGTAAAAGTTGGTTGTACTTCGCAACTCGATCGCTACGCGCGGGAGCGCCTGTCTTGATCATCCCGCAGTTCGTCGCGACCGCAAGGTCGGCGATTGTGGTGTCTTCGGTTTCGCCACTCCGATGCGACATGACCGACGTGTAAGCGTGGCGACTCGCCAGCGCCACCGTGTCGAGCGTTTCTGTCAACGATCCGATCTGATTGACTTTGATGAGAATCGAGTTGGCGACGCCGAGGCCGACGCCACGTTGCAAGCGCTCGACGTTCGTGACGAACAAGTCGTCGCCGATGAGCTGCACCCGTCGACCGACCCGATCGGTCAATGC
The DNA here is from genome assembly GCA_038228615.1 of Acidimicrobiia bacterium. Taxonomy (GTDB): domain Bacteria; phylum Actinomycetota; class Acidimicrobiia; order IMCC26256; family PALSA-610; genus F1-120-MAGs023. Next base: position 10,229 of record JBBRPC010000069.1, read on the forward strand.
CTTCCACCCGTCCCAGTCGTCTTCGGACATTCCGTCTTCAATTGAAATAATCGGATACCGGTCGCACAGGTCGGTCAGGTAGTCGGCCATTTCCGCTGGCGTAAAGCTCCGACCTTCGCCGGTGAGCTCGTACTGGCCATCGCCAAAGAATTCACTTGCCGCGCAGTCGAGTGCCAACGCGACTTCTTCACCCGGCTTGTACCCGGCAGCTTCGATTCCCTGCAGTAGCAACTGCAGCGCAGCCTCGTTGGTCGCGAGGTTCGGAGCGAAGCCACCTTCATCGCCAAGCGCGGTGTTCAGGCCGCGATCTTTGAGCAACGCCTTCAATGCGTGATATGTCTCGGTTCCCCAACGCAACGCTTCTGCGAAGCTGGCAGCCCCTACTGGTACGAGCATGAACTCTTGGAGATCCACGTTCGAGTCTGCGTGCGCCCCACCGTTCAGCACGTTCATCATCGGAACCGGCAGGATGTGCGCGTTGGCGCCACCGACATATCGATAGAGCGACAGATCGTGATGGTCTGCGGCTGCGTGCGCGACTGCGAGACTGACGCCGAGAATCGCATTCGCCCCGAGACGGGCTTTGGTTGGCGTGCCATCGAGCATGACCAGCGTCTCGTCGACCCCTCGCTGGTCGGCACCGTCGATACCACAGAGAGCGTCGCGTATCTCACCGTTAACGTTCGCGACGGCGCGCGCCACACCCTTGCCCCCATATCGCTCGTCGCCATCGCGCAATTCAAGGGCTTCGTGAGCGCCGGTACTCGCCCCGCTCGGGACTGCGGCGCGCCCGCGCGCGCCAGAAACCAGCTCCACCTCCACCTCCACGGTGGGGTTGCCACGGGAATCAAGGATCTCCCTGGCGATGATGTCATCAATAGTTGTCACTGAGGCTCCTGTTGCGGGTGTGGAGAATGTAGACGTTTGTGAGCGAAAAGTCGACCATTGAGCGAAAATTTTGGCTATTCCACAGCCGGCACTGTCGGGACTCGGCCAATGAGGTTCATGATTTCGGTCGGGATCGGGAAGATGATTGTGGAGTTGTGCTCCACTGCGATCTCCGCCATCGTCTGCAGGGTCCGCAGGTGCATCGCGCCCGGGGTCGCCTGCATTGCGAGTGCAGCCTGCGAGAGCTTCTCGGAGGCCTGCAGTTCGCCGTCGGCCGCGATCACTTTGGCGCGGCGCTCGCGTTCGGCTTCGGCTTGCTTCGCCATCGCTCGTTGCATCTGTGGCGGAAGGGTCACATCGCGGATCTCAACGAGATCGACTTGCACACCCCACTCCTCAGTTTGTGCATCGAGCGCGACACGGAGTTCGGAGTTGATGCGGTCGCGTTCGCCGAGGAGTTGATCGAGTTCGTGACGCCCGATGATCGAACGCAACGATGTTTGTGCGACCAACTGCGCAGCTTGGTACCAGTTTTGGATCTTGATCACGGAGGCCACGGGGTCCTTCACCTTGAAGTATGCGACCGCATCGACACCGACCGTGACGTTGTCTCGGGTAATGACCTGTTGTGACGCGACCGCAACGGCTTGGGTCTGAAGGTTGACCTTGCGCATTTTGTCAAACAGCGGAACCACGTAGAACACCCCTGGACCCTTCGCGCCGACGCAACGGCCGAGTCGAAAAATCACGGCCTTTTCGTATTCCTGTACGACACGAAGCCCGGCGATGAGCATCCACGCCACCACCACGACAATGACGATTGCAATTGCGTAACCCATGGACATTCCTTTGCTCGTTGCAGTTAGGAGATGGAGCGCTGTTGTTCCCACCAGGAGTTGATGGTCGCCGTATCGCAGTCTTCAAGCGATTGGCCGGTGGCTTTGGCACGAATTTCGATAGCCCGGAAATCTTCTTTCATGCGCGCGGCGTACCCACGCAGCGCGGATTCTGGGTCGATGTCGCGAGCTCGCGCGAACGCCACTATCGCGGCCAACGCCTCGCCGATCATCGAACGCACGTCGTGTTGCTCCTCGTCGACTATGGATTGCAGCACGCCCCGGAGCCAAGCGGCCGGGTCGTTCGCCGCTGGGTCGAGACCGACAACCTTCATCTTGCGATACAGCTTCGGCGTATAGAGCAGGGCAGGCAATGCGTCGGGCAGGCCGTCGACAAGACTCTCGTGTCCTTGTTCGGCCTTCTTGATGGTTTCCCAGTTCCTGACGACATCGTCGGCACTGTCAACACTTGCATCGCCGAACACATGAGGGTGGCGGTGCACCAACTTGTCGTGCACGCCACGAGCGACATCGGCCACGGTAAATGCGCCGACTTCAACAGCCAACGCAGCATGGATCATCACCTGGAACAGCATGTCGCCGAGTTCGTCTTCGAGGTGTTCGTAGCTCCCATCGATCGGTTCCGTTTCGCCACCAGGCGCGTCGATCGGGAGACGATCGATCGCTTCGATGACTTCGTAGGCTTCTTCGAGGGTGTGACGGGCCAGTGAATGATGGGTCTGCTGGGCATCCCACGGACAACCACCTGGGCCACGCAGCCGCAACGTGAGTTGCCACAAGCGAGCGAATTCGCTCGCGACGTCGAGCGCGCCAGTGTCGATGAATACCGACGTGAGATGATCGGCAACAATCACGCGATCCAAGTCTTCGAGACTGATCCGCTGCACGCATTCGTCGTCGAGCCCGAGCCGTTGCAACACAACGACGTCGTGATCCGCATCGAGCGTTTCCAGCAATGCAAGTTTGACATCCGACAGCACGAATTGGGAATCCGTTTGGGCAATGAGCAACGCACCGCCTTTGCCAGCGCATTCGATATCGAACGCGCGGGCATCGATCACTCTCGCACCCGCCAAGGGATCGACACCAAGATGTGTCCACGCAAGCTCGGCGAAAGAGAGTCCTGGAATGATCGTCAGCTCATCCGTTCGTTCGCGCAATAGCGCGACAGTGCGCTCAGCGACGACAGGACTTCCAGGAACTGCATAGACCACATCGCCATCGCATCGAGCCTCGAGTAAGGCCACAACGATGGCGTCGTAGACCTGTTCGATTTGATCTTCACGCTCGTAGATCTCATCGAAACTCTCGAAGTGGATTCCGTCGCGTGCCAGATCGTCGACGGCAGGGTGGCGAGCAGTGCGTACAAACCGCCGCGAAGCCAACTCGATCGCGCTCCGAGCCGCGGGCAAGATCAGGTCAGCGCGGGCGGGGCCGAGCCCCACCACAGTGACTCGGCCGCTCACCGACGGCTACTTTGTAGTTTTCGGGCGCTCGTCTTGCACCGCGATCGACGGCGTCGATGCTCCAGCACCCGCCGCATTTGCACCAGGTTTCACGGCGCTGCTCGCGCTGGTGTTTGGAACAACGCCGAACCCACCTTGGCCGTCATCGGCCCAGTGGCCGAACGATGGATCAGCAGTAACCTTCGCCGACTTGAGCAGGTTCGCAAAATACTGTTGCGGACCAGTGTCATTTTGCTGCAAGGCGCTGACAATTTGGGAGCGCGACGCTGCGAGCGACGGCGCAACAAACTTGGATGTCTTGATGATGTAGAACTGGTTCTGGTACTTCACGGGAGCAGTAGGCGTTTCGAGTACGGCCGCCTTCGTCGCACCATCTATCTCCTTTGGCAGCGCCCCCGTCCGATAGCACTGCGGCACACCAGCATTGGCAGCGGCGGCCGCAGTAGCTCGGGCCTTGGCGAGCGTCGCAAAATCCTGGGTTTTCAGCTGCTGCTCTACTTGGTCGGCAGCTGTCTGCGTGCTGACCGCGATGAAGGCGAAACCGATACCGGAGGGACAGGCGAATTGTTGCGCGTACGCCTGCGCGATCTGCGCCGCGGTTGGTGGCGTTGACAGTGACTCTTTGAATGCTTCCGATCGCGCCTTTTGTTGAATGAACTTGTCGAGGAACGCCTTCGCGAAGCCCTTCGCAATCGGATCGCTCGTGATTTGCGCACGCAGCGTCTCGACATATCCAGAGGGAATTCTGAGATGCCTACGATTGAACTCGGCATCGATCAATATCTGTTGCACCGCGCCATTCAACAACTTGAGGCGAAACGCTGGCGTCGGGACGCCTTTCGCGTCGGTGATCGCACCACCTTGTTGTGCCGACGACGACACGTAGAGCTTGTTCGAGATCCACGAGGCCACGGTCGCGTCGAAATCAGCCCTCGTAATAACAGTGCCGTTGACCGTCGCCACGATCGCGTTGGGGGTCTTGGTGGCCGACTTGTTGTCCTTGTTGGATTTCGATGCAACCAACGCGACGCAGAATCCAGCGATCAACACAACGACCACGAGCATCGCGATCACCGACCGTGCGCTGAATTGTTGGCCAAGTTGTTGAGATTCGCCGCTATCCAGTTCGCTGCCGTCGGCACCGACTGGTGCTGCGCTTGAGATTTCGTTGTCGCCGTTTTCGTTCTCGCTCATCAGGTCGGTCAGGCTACCGGTGCGGGCGACGCTGGCTCGACCGGTCGGGTGTCGATCGGGGCGATCTCGTTGAAGATCTTCAGGATCGCCGTGGCTTCAGTGCCTGGCTTCGCTCCATGCAACGGCACAATCACCGTCGGACCATGCGTCGTATTGTTGATCGTCGTGGTGGGGGCAAGCCGAAGGAGTCGGATCTCTGTGCTCTTTTTCATTTCCCAACCCTCGATCCGCACTCGACCGTTCGTCAACTGAAGCTCGCGTATGCCTCGCGCTCCGCAGGCGACGCGCAGTCGGGCTACTTCTATCAACGCAGCGGCTGGCACAGGAAGTGGGCCATATCGGTCCTGCCATTCGCTCGCCACGTCGTCAACCTCGGCATCGGTCGCAACGGCAGCGAGCCGCCGGTAGGCCTCCATGCGCACGTCGTCTCTCGTGACGTAGTCGCGCGGCAGATTGGCATCTCCTGGAACATCGATGGTGACCTCCGCGGTCTCATGGGCCGCAACACCAGTCAGTTCTCCTACAGCCTCGGTGACCATCTCCATATACAGATCGAAACCGACGGCGGCGATGTGGCCGCTCTGTTCCGCACCGAGAAGATTGCCGGCGCCGCGAATCTCAAGGTCGCGCATTGCGAGTTTGAAGCCAGAACCCAAATCGGTGAATTCTCCGATCGCCTTGAGCCGCTCGTAGGCCTCTTCGCTCAACGAAATATCGCGCGGATAGAGCAGGTACGCGTACGCACGCTGGCCGCGGCGACCCACCCGACCTCGGAGTTGATATAGCTGCGACAGCCCGAGCAGATCTGACCGATCGACGACAAGTGTGTTGACTGTGGGCATATCCAAGCCACTTTCCACAATGGTCGTACACACCATGACGTCGAATTCTCGCTCCCAAAATGCTGCGACCGCACGCTCCAAACGGCCCTCATCCATTTGGCCGTGCGCGGTGTTGATACGTGCTTCTGGCACGAGGGCGCGGAGGTCTTCTGCGACGTGTTCGATGTCGTTGACGCGGTTGTGGACGTACAGCACCTGACCCTCACGAAGCAGTTCGCGCCGAATCGCTTCTGCGACCGCTCGTTCGTCGAATTCGTTGACGTAGGTGAGAATCGGTTGACGATCTTCGGGCGGCGTGTTCACGAGAGA
>JBBRPC010000070.1:0-15772 GCA_038228615.1 Acidimicrobiia bacterium
AAATCTTGGAACGCGCCAGCGAGTTCGTTGCGCCAGGCTTCATGCGGAAATCGTTCAAGATCGAGCCCATCGATCGTGATCGTTCCGCTGTTTGGTTTGTACATCTGCGCGAGCAATTTCACCAGCGTGGTCTTGCCAGCACCGTTCTCGCCGACGATTGCTATCACCGCACCTGCCGGGAGCTTCAGCGATACGTCGTCGAGTACGAGTCGATCGGTGCCTGGATACGCAAACGAAACACGATCGAAGGTGATGCCATCATGCAACGTCGTCGGTACCGCGAGATCACCGTGCGACGCCAACTCCGCCGCATAGTCCTCGAGCCAACAGAGCTTGCGGCCGGCGTCCAGCCAGAAACTCCGCAAAAATCCCAATTCGCCGACGGCGGCCCCTACGTAGGCAGAAAGTCGCCCTCCCGCGGCGACCACGAGCAGCACAGCTCCAGCTTTTTCTTTCAGCCCGGCAGCGACAAACACGATTGCGCCCACGTACGCGCTGCCGAAGAACGCCCACGCGACCGCATTGACAACCGCGCTTTTCCAACGAGTCGTCGCCATCGGTGCGTACCACTGCTCCCACGCCGCCCGTCGGTCGACGATGAGTTGTGGTCCGATGCGAGCAACACGGACTTCTTTGCCTGCGGGTGCCGTCGTCGCGATTTGGAACAGATGTTTCGCCAATCGCTCGTGCGCAGCGACCGATTCCTGCACCCGTTGTTCCACTGTTGGCCGCGCACTCGATGCCAACACAGTGGGAATTGCAAACACGGCGAGCAGTATTAACGCGGGATGTACTGACGCCAGCAGCACGATCACAATGACGAGCCGAAGCATCCATCCGAGCGTCGCAAACAACGAATCAAACAAATGATCGAGCGCGAACACTTGATCGCGGAGCATCGCAAGACGATCGAGATATTCTGGTCGTTCGTGGTGTTCGATCGTCGCGACAGTGGCTTGCAACGTTGCGACGTGCGATTCCAACGCGACGGACACGCGATCTTTGAATTTGCGCGTCATGCGTTCAAACACCACTTTGAGCCACCACGTACCCGTTGCGGATACACCCAGACCAATTGCCGAGGTCATCACGAGCGTGCGGCGATGGTCGTCGATACCCGTTGCAAGCAGCTTCAGCCACAACGCGACCAGGGCGTCAGGTAGCGCCAAGAGCAACGTCATTGCGAACGTCGCCGTGATCAACTTCGGTTCGGCGTTGTAGCCAAGCTTCACGATGCGCAGCAACGACCGCATCGCGGGAGGAAGCTCGTCGTTTGTGTTCGCTCCCTTCGGCTCAGAGGGTTTCATAGGTCAACTCCCCGCCCGTTTCGTCGACCTCGACGAAGTGCGCAGCTTGCATTTCAAACATCGTTTGGTAGCGGCCGCCATACGCCATCAGTTCGTCGTGCGTACCGAGTTCCACGACCTTGCCGTGTTCGACAACACAAATCCGGTCGGCCTGACGGACGGTTGAGAATCGATGTGAAACAAGTATCGTGGTCGCCGAACGGGTGGCAGCGAGTACACGCTCGAAGATTTCGGATTCGCCCCGAACGTCAAGTTGGGCAGTGGGCTCATCGAGCAACACCAAACCGGCGCCTTCATTCACCGAACACAATGCCCGGGCGAGAGCGACTCGTTGCCATTGCCCGCCAGAAAGATTGGTGCCGCCGGGATATCCCTTCGCCAGGATTGTGTCGAGTTCGGCCAGATCGGCGGCGCCTGCGTCGCGCAGCGCGGCATTGATGGCCTCATCCGAAGCTCCGAGCGGAGCGACGTTCGAACGCAAACTCCGTTCGTATTGCACGAAATCCTGGAAGACGGCGGTCACCCGAGATCGCCACGAATCGATGTCGAACTCCCGAAGGTTCACGCCGTCGACTTCGATCGAGCCACCTTGCGGGTCGTAGAGCCGACACAATAATTTTGCCAGCGTTGTTTTCCCTGCACCGTTCACGCCAACAATCGCAATCGATTCGCCAGCTCGAATTTCGAGGGTGAAGCCGTCCAGCACGTTGGCCGTATCGTCGCGATAGGAAAAGGTGACATCGTTGAAACGGATCGATTGGCTTGGCTTGCCGCTTGCATCGACGGTACCGCTCTCCAACATTCCAGCTGCCGCCATTGATGCCTCAAGTTTCAACACCGCAGCAACAGGAGCGGCTGCACCATCAAGTGCCCATCCGAAACCACCGAATGCCACCGTCGACGTCTGTGTCATTGTGGTCAGGAATACCGCAGCGGCGCCCAACCCAATGCGACCATCGTTTGCTTCCACGGCGATGCGCCACGCGACGAGAAGGTTTGCGCCCAACACGATCAACAACGCGCCAAACATCGATCGTTCGCGCAATTGCGTGGCACGCCACCGCAATTCCTGCAATAGTCGGCGCCGCTGCGAAAAACGGTCGACGACCCACGGCGCCAACCCAAAGAGGCGGAGTTCCTTCGCCGCAGGCGCGTCGACGGCAAGGCGGTACGCGTATTCGGCGTGGCGTTGTGCGTCACGCACCTCCGGCGTATCGCGATCAGCCCAGACAGCACTTTCCCTCAGCAGCCAATGCGTCGATCCCCAACCGGCGAGCAGGATGATCGGCGCCCACCAGGCGAAGGCGAAGAGCACCATCGCCGACGCGAATCCGACGACCAGTTCCACGAGCCCTGTCGCGATGAAGTCGATCGAGATGTGCCTCGGAGGGCCCATAATTCCAAGATCGAAATCACGCGCGACCACAAGGTCATCGATCAGGTCAGCCCGTTCAAGATGCGCCATGCCGGTGGGGGTCGTGCACGCCACCATGAGCCGATCGTTGAGCCACGCAGACGTCTTGCTCCCAAGATTCGCGCTGGCGGTTCTGTGGAGCGGCGCAAGGATTTGGTACAACACAAACACCGAGCCCACGAACGCCAACGGACCAGCCAACGGGTCACCGTTCTTCACCGCCGACACGAGCACACCCGTCGCGATAGCGAGGAACGCCGGAAGCACGCCACGCGCCAACAGCAGCCCATACCACAGCAGCGCCAACGGACGGTTCGCCTTCAGCAACGCGCCGAGAAACTGGAATTCTTTACGGGTGCGCAACTTCGCCATCGACCGTTGTTCCTATCAGGTCTGGAAGCACTTCGCTACGACCCATCAATGCGGTAGACCGTGTCGGTGCACGACGTCGCAAGCTACTGTCGAATTTGTGCTGCATCGTGCGGCATCATCGCTGCCGTCGAAGGCGATCGCGTCATTTCTGTACGAGGCGACGACGCTCATCCAGGATCGGCGGGATATACCTGCGCGAAGGGCCGCTCACTCCCGATGCTGCACCACCATCCAGCGCGTCTCGACGGACCCCGCCTCAATGGCAGCGATTCCGATTGGGACTCGACGATCGACGATTTGGCCTCACGTCTCACCGCGATTATCGATGCCGACGGTGCCGACGGCGTTGGGGCATATCTCGGCACAGGCCTGGCCTACGACACAGCAGGCTTCGTCGCCGCAACCGCATGGCTTCGCGCGATCGGCTCGCGTCGACTGTTCACACCCGCCACCGTCGACAACGCTCCAGTACTACGCGCCGCGGAGCTGATTGCAGGTCACCCGCAAGCGAATCCGATTTGCGACTTCGATCGAGCTCACGTGGTTGTCATCTTCGGGAGTAACCCTGTGGTGTCGCATGGCTACGGCACCGCCGTCGCGAATCCCATCGTCGCGCTCCGCAAGGTGCTTTCCAACGGAGGCAGTGTGTGGGTAGCCGATCCGTTGCGCACCGAGACCGCAGCGATCGCCTCCCGGCATCTCCAAATCAAGCCAGGAAGCGACGCGCTGATACTCGCCTGGCTGGTGCGTGAGGCACTCGACTGCGTCACCGGGACCGATGCGCTAGCGACGACGACACACCTTGATCGCAACACATTGCGCGTTGCAGTCGAGCCATTCACGTTGGAACGCGCGGCCGAAGCTAGCGACGTGCCGATAGACCGGCTGCTTGCGTTGCGTGACGCGATCGTTGCCGGGCGCGGCACCGTCGCGATCTGGTGCGGAACTGGTGTCACCATGAGTCGAGATGGGCTGTTGGCCGAGATACTGCGTTGGGTGTTGCTGATCTTGTGCGATTCGCTCGATACTCAGGACGGAATGCGATTCCACCGTGGCAACGCATTCGCACTACGGCGGCTGCACCCGACGAACATGTCGAACGCGACTCCACGAGGTCCCAAAAGCCGACCCGAATTGCCCGCGCTGTTTGGCCAACATCCTTGCGTTGCGCTCAATGACGAGATCGAAACGGGGAATCTCCGGGCGCTCGTTGTGGCTGGCGCGAATCCGATCACGGCATTTCCCGATCCAGCGCGCACCACCGCCGCGCTGCAACGACTCGAGGCGTTTGGCGTCGTGGATGTGCTCACCAACGAACTCACCGCAATCGCATCGCACGTCTTCGCTGGCGCGTCGCAACTCGAACGCAGTGATATCCCAATGCACGAGCTTGTGATGGCACGGGGCGCAACGTGCCATACACCACCCGTAGTGGCGAAAGCACCGAATCGACGCGCGACGTGGTGGATATTCGCGCAACTCGCACACCGTATGACCGGTGCACATCTCTTTGGATCCGATGCCGACACCTTGGCCGACGACGACGTGCTCGCACTCTTCACAGCGCGTGCACCGATAGGTTTCGCCGAGATCACGAAAGCCGCAACACATGGAATCGAAATCCCAACCGGACCTGGCTGGGTTCGCAACGTCTTACTCGCAGACAAATCGTGGAATATCGCGACCCTCCCATTGATCGAGCGATTGGCCGAACTGCACACACGACAAACGTCGCAGCCGTCGGGGTTCGTGATGATTCCGAGGCGACGCATGCACGCGAACAACTCCGTCAACGACCCGCGGGAACACGACGAACCGCTCGCGTTGATGCATCCGGAAGACGCGCAGTCGCTGGGAATCGACAACGACACGATCGCACGTGTTGCGAACGCGCGCGGCGTGCTCGATCTCAAGGTGCGCCACGATCCGAGGTTGCGGCGCGGTGTCATTTCGATAAGTCACGGCGACACACAACACTCGCCAGGAACGCTGACGAGCGCAGACGACAACATCGATCCTGAAACGGGGATGCCGATCGCATCCGGCATCGCCGTGGTGGTTACGAGTTGCGGTTGATGCGCACGCCCTGATTCGCGACCAGCCGATCGAACATGGCCGTTCCATCGGCTCGATTGTGATCGAGCACCTCGTCGAGCCATGAGCCAAGAAGTTGGGCATGGAAGGTCACGGTGGGGCGCCATGGATCGCCTGCAGTCCCAGTGATGTTGTCTGCCATCGACGCGACGAAGCCGGCCACAATTTCGGGCATGTCGACGACCTGCGGTGCAAGCTCCAGATACAGGCCGACATCGCTGCAGGCTTGATGACCAGCACGCTCCACGTCGACACGGCGAGCGTCGCGACTTGTCACCGCAGGCCACACACGATCAGCGTCGGTCGCTGGAGGTGTTGTTGTGTCGCGCGATCCGGTCACCATGAGCAAGGGAACATCGATGCGCGCGATAGCCGAGCGGCGCATCGTACGAGTGAACGACTGCAGACCCGCCACCGCCTTCACCCGCGCATCGGGCTCGCTCGCGCCACAAACGGCGAACGCAGTATGCCCGCCATAGGAGTGCCCGGCGAGGGCGACCTTGGTCGAATCGATGGTGATCCCTTCGGGAATGATCTCGTTGCCCTCGAACACCTGGTCGAAGACGAATCGAATATCACCCTCGCGTAGGGCTTCGTTTGTTGCGTCGTCGACCGCAGCGCCTAACAGCCAATCGCCGAGGGTGTCGCCAGGATGATCAGACGCAACAACGACGTAGCCGCGAGCCGCGAGCGCTTCGCACAGCATCACGTACGCCACACGCGTGCCCGTCCGGCCGTGCGACCACACAAGCAGCGGATAACTGCCGACACTCGCCCGCGAATCTTGTTGGGCGGACGCCGTGAACCCAAGACCCGGCAGGAGTTCGTACACAGACGGCTTTCCCGAAGTCAAGCTCGTCGGATACCAACAATCCATGGCGAGGATACGGTCGGCGCGCGACGAATCGGACAGCAGGACCGTCCGCCGTGCGATCGCGTTGCGCGGCGACTCGAGGGGTTCGCCCGCAGACAGGACCGAGGTCATGGCCCAACCTTTGCACAGATCGACGGCACAATCGTGAACGATCGGGGCTCCGACACGAGGTGGGTTGTAAACTCAGCAACCCACAACGGGGCATTGGCGCAGTTGGTAGCGCGCTTCCATGGCATGGAAGAGGTCAAGGGTTCGAATCCCTTATGCTCCACTGATGTTGTCGATTCGACAACGTTTGCCCAGGTTAACGCGTGGTTCTAGTTGCGCCCTTGAGGTGATTTAGCCACGCTGTGGCTTGGCAAGTCGCGGGATGTCTTGTGCATTGCAGTCTTTGTGCGCGATCGGTTTTCTAATGGCGGTACGAAGCGCGACGGAGTTGGGTCCGCGAAGAACGACGGCTGTTGCTGCTTCAGTGAGCCGTCCACAAGCCGCGCTGGGCACTTCAGCCCGCGGTTGTCAATCGGGTCGGTTGAAGAGGCCGGCGTCGCGCGCAGCGACGATGGCTTGTGAGCAGTCGTCGACTTGAATCTTGGCGAAACGGAGTCACCAGAGTGAACAGGCCGATGGGTGTCGCACGGATGCTGCAATCGTTCGGCCTTTGAACGTGGCCGCCGCGCCGTGGTTAGCCCGCGACAGCGAACAGGTGCCACGAGCCGGGAACGCCTTTGAGTTCGTGGTCGCCGCGGTCTTCGAACTCGATACCAGAACCGGCGACGAGGTCAACGACTGTGCGAGACGCGAGTACTTCACCGGCCGCGGCCAGGCCAGCGACACGTGCCGCGATATGAACGCCGATACCGGCGACGTCCTGGTCGCGTAGCTCGATCTCGGCGGTATGCGCGCCGGATCGCACGTCGAGGCCGGCCTCTCGCATCGTGTCTCTGATCATGATCAACGCGCTGAGCGCGCGCGCTGGTCCGTCGAACACTGCGAGTGCGCCGTCTCCGGTGTTCTTCACATGCCGGCCTCTGAAGCGTGCGAGGGAACGACGCACGACGTTGTCGTGGTGGTCGAGGAGCTCCTTCCACCCACGGTCTCCCAGCGTTACGGCGTGTTGCGTCGAGTTCACGATGTCGGTGAACGCCACAGTCGCGAGCGTCCGGTCGACGTTCTGTGTATGACGGGCACCCGTCAGGAATTCCTCGATGTGGTCGACGAGTTCATCGATCGAGCTCGAGAAAAAGAGATGGTCGCTGCCGCCCAACTCGAGGTACTTGGAGTTGGGGAGATGCTCGGCAAGATACCGTCCGTGCGCCGCGCGTACGTACTGGTTGCCCGCCCGATGAGCGACAAGCACCGGCTGGTGCACCGCTCCCAGCACATCTCGTACGTCGAGCGCGAACGCCGCCTGCTGCATCTGGATCGCAGGTCCCAAGCCAACTGAGTGCCTCCCGAAGTGCGCCCACCACTGCCGGAACGCGGGATCGCCGGCTCGGCTCGGTGCCACGACTTCGGGAAATACTCCGGCTGGGAAGTCGCCTCGAAATGCGGCCAACGACGACGCTTGCATCTCCTCCGGAATGCCGAACGGGTAATCGCGCGCTCGGCTCAGCCGCGCGAACGTGTTGTACAGCACGAGGCTCGAGACGCGAGACGAATGCGTAGCTGCGGCAAGGAGCGCGACCGGACCTCCTACGTCGATGCCGATGAGGTGCGCTTGTGTACTGCGGGCCGCGTCGAGCACCGAGATGAGATCGTCGACCCACTCTTCGGCGGTTGGGATCGCTCGCCGCGCGACCGGATCCGAGAGTCCACACCCTCGCTTGTCGAACAGTATGAGTCGGCCTAGCGAGCGGAGCCGATGGAAGAAGCGAGCCGCGAATTGGTCGTCCCAGGAGAGCTCCACGTTCGACCACGCCGCCGACATGAGCACCGTATCCAACGGACCGTCGCCGACGACCTGATACGCGACGTAGGAACCATCGGCGGTCTCCACGTATCGCGTCGTCGGAAGGTCGGCCACATCCGGATCAGAGCACGCGCCGGGCGCGGTCAGCAAACGATGTCACGACGAAGCACTGTTGCATGTCCTATCGCGACGTCGAAGAGTTCCTCGCCGAACGCGCGATCGAAGTCGATCACGTCACTGTGTGCGGTGGGTGCAGCGATTAGGGCCGCTAACTCCTCGACGCGGCGCGGCGAGATCCTGAGATACCGGACAACGATCGAGCCAACGTCACCTCCATTGGTTCGTCCCCGCGGTCCGAGTCGGGATCCCGGCACGTTGAAATAGGTTCAGGATCGTCCGAGTCGAGACGCCCAACTGGTCCCCCACTTTCGCAAGGGAGAAGCCAGAGTCGTAGAGCTCGCGGGCAAGGTCAAGATCAGCCTCGACCCGGTACCTGACATCTGCTCCAGCCCGCTTGATGATCCTCGTAGCGGTTCGGCGATCGATCTGGAACTCGGCCGCGAGGACGTTTGACGACTCACCGGCCTTGTATCGCTCCACTAGGTCAGATCGTTGCGAATCAGACAATCTGGTCTGTTTCTGGCGGGCGATAGGACGGGTCGATGGGACGCCCTGTCACGTCCCTGACCAGCGAGAATGCGCTCCAGTCGCGCCACGATGTCAGGGTTGGAGTAACGACCCATGAGCTCCACTCCTGTTGTCGTTTTGACAAGCGTTTCCCCAGGTGCTGGGTCGGCGCAGCCACCGGGTCGCTCCCAACACCAGCGCGACGACCCATCAACTCCCGTGTTCGATGCATTTGGCGACAACAACTATGGATAGCTCTGCAATGGCATCGTGAGCCAAGGAGCACAACGCCGGTACAAGTGGTTGGCCTCTGACGTCATCCCGGCGACGATGGAAGCGCTGAACCGTTCGGCAACGGAAACGCTCTTCGCGTGTCACTAGGCGGTCCGCACTTTCAGATCGAAATGAGATTCGTAAGTGAGCAACTCCCGCCAGACACCACACCGTCTTTACTTTATGACGGTATGATGGGGCCATGGCACGAAAAAAGACGACGGTCTACATCGATGAGGAACTACTGCGCGCGGCGAAGATCGAGGCCGCTCGTTCCGATCGATCCGATTCCGATGTGATCGAAGCTGCACTGCGCAACCTGCTGCAACTCGATGTCGCCGACCGCGTATGGGCCCGTAACAGTGCGCAACCGTTGAGCGCCGACGACGCGCTCGCACTCGCATACGCGGAACTCGACGCGGTCCGAAAAACCCGTCGCAAACGCGCGTCGTAGTGCGAGTCGTTATCGACCCTGGCGTCTACGTCGCCGCGTTGATCACACCCGAAGGGCCACCGGCCGCACTCGTTCGAAAATGGCGCACTGGAACGTTCGAAGTTGTCGCCAGCCCACATCTACTCGCCGAACTTACCGACGTCATGCACCGTCGCAAATTCCGGAAATGGTTCTCCACACGAGAGGCCGACGAGTTCATCAGAGGCATCGCGCGCCTCGCCATCACCACCGACGACACGGAACCCGTTCGTGAATTCACTCGCGATCCACACGACGACTACATCGTCATGCTCGCGACAACGAGCGGAAGCGACTTCATCATCTCCGGCGATCGCGATCTCCTCGAAGCACACATCGAGATACCCGTCCTCAGTCCACGCGCAGCCATCAAACACTTCGACCACTGAACACACCGGCAACGAACTCGTCGCAATACAACGATCGAAGACAGCCACTTCCATTTCGTCGGCCCATGATCGAGCGGCGTCGCCAGTCGCTGCCGCTGAAACATGCAATTCGTCAGCGCCGCGTGCATTGTGCGCGTTCAGCGCAGCGAGCGAGAGCGCCAAGTCGTACTCCATCATCGCCAACGTGACAGCAACATCATTGCGGTATCGCAGCTCCGGTTCCGACGCTTGAGGGTTGCCAATCGACGAGTCGCGTCGGGCGCAGCGAGCGTCTTCGATCAGCCGATCGAGTGATCGACCCAGGATGTTGTCAGTGTTGGTCGTTTGAGCGACCGTCGGAGCTGCCGGTGCTGTAGCCATGGCATGCCTTTCGATTCGTGCCGTCGCAGAGACGGATCTACCTCAGCATGCACCGACCCGAGCGTCCAGCCCAGAGGCCAGAGTCACTTAGCACAGCCCGGCGCGGTCTCCGGGAGGTCCGCAAGTTTCGCAAATACGAGGCAGTGGCTACCTCAACGGTCAAGCTGGACGGCGCTGTTGCGTTGACGGTCGCAGGCTCGCGGCGAAGCGAAGTGTCGTTCTCGTTGAGTCAGATCGTCTGGGCGAGTTCGGTGAACGCGACCGCGACCGCGTCGACGCGGGTGGCTGTTCACTGCGAGTTCGTAGTGGCCACGCCGGATGTTCTGCATCAGCGCATGCCCGCGAATGACGACACTCGCAGTGACTTCGCGTTTCAAACCACGCATTGGTCGTAGTCGTGCTTTGAGCCTGCCGTGATCATTCTCAACACGATTATTCGCATACTGGGTCGTTTCATGCAACGCACCTGGCGCGAGTTCACAGATCGCTTTCGCCAATGCTGGTGCACGGTCGGTCACGATCTCGACTGGTTCGCCATGAGCTACGAATGCTGTAGCGAAGAACCGTCGCGCCGCATCCGTGTCGCGACGCGAACTCACGTAAATGTCGATGACCTGGCCATACTGATCGATTGCCCGGTACACGTACTGCCGCCGTCCTGCGATCTTCACGTACGTCTCCTCAACGAACCAACGATCACCAACCGAATGACGACACCGCCGGGCAGCATCCACCAGTAGCGGCGTGAAACGTTGCACCCACCGGAACAAAGTCACGTGATCGACCTCGACGCCGCGCTCACCGAGGAGCTCCTCGACATCGCGATACGACAATCCATAACGCAAATACCAGCGGACCGCCAAGATGATCACGACTGGCGGGAACCGAAAACCGTCAAACGCAGAAAGTGCGGTGATCGGGTCTGGGCAGGAACGGCGTTTCGTCATCATCAAGTCTCGCCGATCGCAGTGGCGCCGCCCAACGCAACAGTGCCAATTCATCAATGTCGGCAAAGGCGCTCTCGGCCTCTTCCAAGCTGGCCCCATGCCAGCGACGGCCGCGTCGCACTGACCGCCACCTCGAATCATAAACCAGCAACTGCGGCGCATATTGGTTGGTCGTGAGCGGAAGGTCGCCGCCGCGAGTCGCGACGCCGCCGATTACTCCAGGTCGGCCCAGATCGGACGCAGTCTTGGTGCTAGTCGGCGTAGTTCATCGAGGTGCTGCGCGCTGAGCGCGTCGAGGCGACGCTGCCCGTCGGCGCTCAATCGCAGGCGCACCACCCGATGGTCGGCGTCGTCGGTGCGGCGCTCGACCAGCCCCATTGACTCTGCACGACCGATGAGCTCGGCCGCACTGTGGTGGCGCAGCATGAGGTGGTCGGCGATATCTCCGACCGTGGGTGCCGCCGCGCCGGCGTGACCTCGGATCGCGAGTAACAACTGGTGCTGAGCGGCAGTGAGTCCCACCTCGCGAGCCTGCTCTTCGCTCCAGCTCAGAAAGCGGCGGAGGCCGTCTCGAAATTCGAGCAGGCGGGTGTAGTCCGGTACGGAATCCATCAGATAGATCGTAACACGATATATTTTGATCATGATTCGACGAGCAAGCGCGAGACGCAATGATGCGATGCCGGCGAGCACGGCGCAGCGTCGATTGGTGCAGCTCACGGCATGTGCCGCCGTCATCGGTATGGCAGCCGGCGGCGTCGCGTACGTGCTCGAGCACGCGATCGGTCTGCTCACCAATCTCGCCCTGCTCCATCGTTGGGGATCGGACCTGCCGTCGCTGCGCGACTTCTCGATCAGCCCGTCGACGTACGCCGCGGCAATCGGCGGGGCGTTGGTCGTGTCGCTGCTCGCGAAGTGGTCTCCGGTGATCCGTGGACACGGCATCCCTGAAGCGATGGAGGCGGTTCTCACCAAGCAGAGCCGCATCGCGCCCCGGACCGCGATCGCCAAACCACTTTCGGCCGCGGTTGCGATCGGAACGGGCGGACCGTTCGGTGCTGAGGGTCCAATCATCGTGACGGGTGGCGCGATCGGTTCGCTGCTCGGCCAGCTCATCCATGTGACGCCCAACGAGCGCAAGATCTTGCTGGCGAGCGGCGCTGCTGCCGGTATGGCAGCGGTGTTCGGTTCGCCGCTCGCTGCGGTGATTCTGGCGATCGAGCTCCTTCTGTTCGAGTTCTCGACGCGTTCGTTCATCCCTTTGGTTGTCGCAACCAGTGTCGCTGCCGGCGTCCACGCGGCGCTGTTCAGCTCCGGACCGCTGTTCACCGTGCCGACGCACCACTTCTCCGGCCTCGGCCAGCTCCCGGTGTTCGCCGTGCTCGGACTGCTCTGCGGCCTATTAGCTGTACTCGTCTGCGAAGGCCTGTTCTTCGTCGAGGGGCTGTATCGCCGGCTGCCGGTCAACGAGTTCTGGCACCCCCTAATCGGCGCGGTCCTGTTCGTGTCGGTGGCGCTGTTGGAACCACGCACGCTAGGGGTCGGCTACGACGTCATCAACGACGCCTTGGCCACACGGCTCGCGCTCGGCTCGCTCGCCCTCATCGCTGCGGTGAAGCTCGCCGTCTGGTGGATTGCGCTCGCGTCCGGGACCTCGGGCGGCACGCTTGCTCCCGTGCTGATGATCAGCGCGTGCTTCGGCGGCGCACTCGGCGAGCTCCTCCATCGCCTCGCACCTGGCCTCCAGATCTCGTCGGGTTCCATCGCATTGGTGGCGATGGCGGCCACGTTCGGTGCCGCGACCCGCGCCACGTTCGCGGCCATCGTGTTCGTCTTCGAATTGACACGCGACTACAACGCGATCCTGCCCCTGATGCTCGCCACAGTGCTCGCCACGCTCGTCGCTAGCTGGATCTCACACGACAGTCTCCTCACCGAGAAACTCACGCGACGCGGCCTGATCGTGCCACGCGATTACCACATCGACGTGCTGCACTCGGCGCGACTCGCCGACGTGATGACCCGATCAGTTGTTGCACTCGAAATCACGGCGACCGTCGGGGACGCCGCCCGAGAGTTCGACCGATCCGGTCATGGTGCCTATCCCGTGATCGACACAGACGGATGCTGCGTCGGCATCATCACCAGCAACGACCTACTCAGCGGCGCCCTCGACGACGACGCACTTCTCGCCGACGTCGCCGTGCGCGACCTCGTCACCGCCTCCGAGGACTCCAACGTCGCCATCGCGTTGGAGTTGATGCACGAAGAGGGCGTCGACCACCTTCCGGTACTCGACGACGATCGGTTCCTCGTCGGAATCTGCACGCGAAGCAACATTCTCGCCGTCCGTGCCAGCCACAACATCGCCGATCGCGTCCAAAGAGGATGGCTCGACCGCAGCCGCTAAATCCCCTGCTACAACGACCGCACGTCGCCGTGCAAACAATCGGAGACACGCGTATCTGCTTCACCGCAAAATTCAGTCACGGAACAGCAGGCCAAACACACAAACGGCACCTCGGTAGATGGAGCGACCCTCACCTACACAACCAACGACCAGACACTCGTCGGCGCTCTACAGAATCGTGCCTACGCATCGAATCGAGCCCCGGGGCCGATTGGCAAACTAAGTCGTACCCCGTCAATCGCGTCGCTCGCTCCCAGGTACAACAGCTCTGTTTGTTCGTCTTAGAGTTCAGTAGGCGGAGTTGTGCTTCCGATCGCGATGAAATGTTGTGCTGCGCCCGATAGTGGCGCGTCGCGGTATATGAGTGCGATGCCGCGGGCGACGGATGGCCGACAGGGTACGACGACTGCGCCGAGCCGGACCGCCAGGTTTGCGGTTGCTTCGGGGACCAGCGCGGCTCCAGCACCAGCGAGTACGAGCGGCAGGATCGCTTCGCGTTGGCTCGTTTCAACCACGATGTTCGGCGCCTTTCCCGCGGCGGCGTATACGTCGTCGAGGAGTCGCCGGGTGGAACTCGGTTTCGTATTCGCGACGATAGGAATCGTCGCGAGCATTTTCGGTGTCAACGGGACCCGCGGTTTCGGCGTGCCGGGTGGGAAGATCATCTGCATTGCTTGGGTCCCGATCTGCACGACAATCATGCCGTTGATTGCGCCGGAATCGACGGTGATGGCGACTTCGACCTCGCCGCTACGCACGATGTCGATCACGTCGCCGGGGTCGTCGGGGTCGGCGAGCCGCACCGTCACACCTGGATGCGCTGCCCGAAATGCACCGATGAGATACGCGGCCGGATCGACATTCAAGGTAGGGAGGCAAGCAAGATCAAGGCGACCCGTCTCGCCGGTGGCGACTGCCGATACGGCGTCGCGTGCATGTTGGTCGTCACGGATGAGTTGATGTGCGGGCCCGACGAGGGCACGACCGGCTTCGGTCAATTTGATGTTGCGCCCCACACGGTCGAAGAGCTGGGCGCCAAGGTCGGTTTCAAGTTCTCGGATCGTCTGGGACATGCCGGGCTGCGATACGAACGATGCGCGCGCAGCGCGGGTGATCGTGCCGTGTTCAACGACCGCGAGGAACATTCGAAGCTTTCGCAGATCCATAAACAATCACAATACTTAACCCGATCAATACGTATTGGACTTCTATATTGTGATGGCCGACAATCGATACATGTTCATCGCCGAGTTGATGGTCGCCGGTATCGCTATCGGGGTCGTATTCGGGATTTTTGGCGCCGGCGGGTCAGCCTTCGCGACACCCGTCCTTGCGTTACTTGGTGTGCCGGGGGCGATCGCAGTGGCTTCGCCGCTCCCCGCGATGCTTCCCGCCGCGGTGACTGGCGCCCGCCGCTATCTTCGATCCGGGAATCTGGACCGGCGCATCGCTGGGCTCGCGATCACGGGTGGGCTCCCGGGGACACTACTTGGCGCATTGGCGTCGCAATGGCTGAGCGGCACGACGCTACTCAGCCTTTCTGGCGCGTTGTTGCTCGTGGTTGGAGCCAGAGTGCTAATCCCCGACAGCACCGCGAACGCAGGTCGCACTGTCGCGCGGCTCGCGAATACGCGTCTCGTGGTGACCGCATGTTTCGCGGTTGGGCTCCTCACTGGTCTGCTCGCGAATGGTGGGGGCTTCTTGTTGGTTCCGATGTTCATGATCATCTTGGGCCTCTCCGCCGCCAGCGCTTCGGGGACATCGATGGTCGCCGTCGGTGTACTCACGATCCCGTCTCTGGTCACACATTGGGCGCTGGGCCATATCGACTGGAAGATCGCGATCGTGTTCGCCATCGGCGTTTGGCCCGGTTCGATGATCGGTGCACGTCTCGCGCAGCGGCTTCCGGAGCAGATCACTCGCCGGGCATTTGGCCTCGTGCTCGTCACGTTCGCGATCTGGTTCCTCACCAAAGAAACGCTATAAACCACACACCAAAAATCGCAGATGCGACGCAACATGAGAATCCCCAGCCGTACTACCTTCGACCGCACCGCATAGGCTTCGCAACTGATCGATGACCACGACGACTGGCTGGGCCCGTCTTGTGGAACCGTGCAGCGGCTGCGGCGACTATCTCACCGACGCATGCCGATAGGATCTTCTGATCAGTCGTACGCCCGAAACGCAGATGCGCGCCGCCTTCCGATCCGCCAAGTCGAAACGCGAGCACGGATCGGACGCCACGCAGCAGCCCTGGCAAACTCGACCTCGAAATCACACCCTCGGCGACCGAGACGACATCACAGTCCGCGACGCCTACC
>JBBRPC010000071.1:0-15768 GCA_038228615.1 Acidimicrobiia bacterium
CGCTCCATGGGACTCGACCGTGGTCGTTACCGTCTCGAAGGGTCCGCACACCGTCAAGATGCCGACGGTCGTCGGGCTGCAGGCCGCCGATGCTTGCCTGCTGTTGCGCAACCGGCAGCTGGATTGTGCGTCGCCGCTGAGCGGTCCGCAGGTCACGGGCATTGTTACCGCTGCCGATCACAACCCCGGCGACGACGTGCTCATTGGAACTGCGGTCAAACTCATCGTGGCGTGATCCCCCGGCCTTGCACCGGAAAGGCTGATTCCAACCACTCCGCAACCCACCCGTAGCATTCTGAGCCGTTCGCAGAAATCTTTCGGAGGTTCGTCATGGGTGCGCTCGATGGCAAAGTTGCAATCATTACCGGTGCTGGTGGTGGCCTCGGCCGCGAACATGCGCTCCTATTCGCTGCTGAGGGTGCAAAGATCGTGGTCAACGATCTCGGTGGCGATAGCCATGGCACGAGTGGCGCAAACGCAACACCTGCGCAAGAAACCGTTGCGATGATTGAGGTAATGGGTGGAGAAGCCGTCGTGAACGGTGCGAACGTTGCCGATTGGGACGCCGCGGGTGCCATGGTGCAACAGGCGATCGATACATTTGGCGATCTCCACATTCTTGTGAACAATGCCGGTATTCTGCGCGACAGCGTCATCTTCAAGATGACCGAAGCCGAATGGGATGCAGTCATCAGCGTGCATCTCAAGGGCCATTTCGCCCCGACCCAACATGCCGCGGTGTATTGGCGAAACCAGTCGAAGCAAGCCGAGGAGGCTGGCGTCGCTACGCCAGGACGTTCCATCATCCATACGTCGTCGACGTCTGGTGTGTTTTCGAATCCCGGTCAGGCAAATTACGGTGCTGCGAAGACCGGAATCGCGACCCTCAGCCAAATTTGTGCGAAGGAACTCAAGCGGTACAACGTGCGCTCAAACTCCATCTGTCCTGGTGCTCGCACTCGGTTGACGCTGGAGACTCCAGGTCTTGGTTCGATGGTCGCAGCACCCGAAGCGGGCTTCGATACCTGGGACCCGGCGAACGTATCGCCGTTCGTTGCGTATCTCGCGAGCGACCTCTGCACGATGACCGGCGAGACCTTTTTCGTCCAGGGCGGCGTCGTCCAACGCATCCAAAGTTGGAAATCCGCCGAAAAGATCGAACAAGACGACCGTTGGACAATTGCCGACATCGCCGCGAACGCAGCCAGCCTTGTGCCCCAGCGGTGAATGCCGACGGGCTGAATTGCACCGAAATATCCCAAATGCCGTAATGGAAGAGCTAGGAAGAGGCCCTGCGACCTATTCCCACGGAGCGTGGCAATGCCGACCATCTTCGGCATGCGGAGAATGCCTCGCGGCGGCACCACCCATCCTCAATCGCCGCGACCGGGAAACGGTTACGGTCGCCCGTTGGTTCCGGGACCCGCGCGACGTCTTAGCCCCATCCGACTTGAGATGGGCGCGCTCTCGCATGTCGTTGGCTTATGGGCAGCCGATGTGGATCTTGCCGCCGCAGAACGGTCTGAAACGAAGCGCTAGTCCGCGTGGGTGAGATCACCGATACGCCGCCTAGTGAGTTCCCCAAGGACTATTCCAGCGAATATTCCGGTGAGTTCCCAAATGAGTTTCCGGGTGAGTTTCCGGGTACCGAAGAAGTGCCGTTGCTCGACTGGCCACGTCTGTTCCGTCGTCGCGTTGCACGCCGGATGCATGATGCTGATCGCTACCGTTGGTTCGCACTTGTAACGGTGCTCGCTGGTCTGTTTTCAAGCGGAATCACGATCACAATTCTCGGCAACTCGCTGCCGAGGATTGCGAACGATATTGGAACGGCACCTTCGACCGCGACGTGGATTCTGACGGGCCAACTCCTCACCCTTGCAGTGTTGATGCCCCTCATGGGCAAGCTCGGCGATACCCATGGGCATCGCAAGGTATACATCACCGGCTTCGCGGTGTTTGCTGCGATGTCGATCCCCACCGCACTCGCACCGAATATCGTGTGGTTGCTGGTGTTTCGGGTGTTAGGCGCGGCAGGTGGCGCGGCAATGAACCCGACATCAATGGCGATCGTGATGCACTCGTTTCCAGAAGAGGATCGAGTCAAGGCGCTGGGTTGGTGGCAGTTGGTTGGCGCGGGCGCGCCGGTGATTGGCCTTGCAGTCGGAGGTGTCATCGTCGACACCATCGGTTGGCGTTGGATCTTCGTTGGTCAGGGCGCGATCAGCGTTGGCGCTCTTGCCGTCGCCGTTGTTGTTCTGCGCGAAACCCCGACCCGCCCGGCTGGGCGGTTCGATGTTGGCGGTGCGACCACGCTCGCTGTCGGGGTTGTCAGCCTGTTGTTAGGCATGCAGTTGTTGCAACGTCTTGGCGCCGACGGCCTGACGATCGGATTGCTTGTGCTCGCGCCTATCGTGCTCGTTTGGTTTGTTCGCATCGAACATCGTGCGGCAGAACCGCTGCTCCCGTTGCGTTTTTTCCGCGAGCGCAACTTCACGGCGTCGCTCGTTGCGCAGTTCGGTGCGAACTTCGCGTACATGGGGAGTTTCATCATTACGCCGTTGCTGGTGCAGCAACGATTTGGATTTTCCAACAGTTCCAGTGCGCTTTCGATGGCAGTGCGACCCTTGACCTTCAGCATTCTTGCGCCGTTCGCTGGCTACATCGCGGTCAAGCGCGGCGATCGGTTGATGAGCACCACGGGCACAACATTCATTGCGCTTGGCATGGCGGGTTTCGTGATCGCTGCAGCGCAGCACTCGGTTGGTTTCGTATTCGTTGGGCTCGTCGGCGCCGGGATTGGAATGGGGACAGCGTCGCCGAGTCTCATTTCAGCGGTCGGTAACACGGTCACGCGCCATGAGCTTGGTGTCGCGAACGCGGCACAGTCGATGATTGCCCAACTCGGGGTGGTGGTGGGAATGGGTGTGCTCTCGACGGTGCAGGCAACCGGCAATGGCGACGGGTCGTTTGCCCTGGCGTATTGCTTCGGATTGGCGCTCGCGATCGCCGCGATTTTCGCGTCGCTTGCGTTGCGTAACTCGTCGGCGGACGTAGCTATTCGGTGATGCCCTGTATAGCCGCTTGCATCTCAGGGCTTGCTCCGCCGCCACCTTGTTGCTGCATCATGAGCTTGGTCATGTCGCCTTGGACTTTGACTTTGCCCGACATGAACGCCTGCATCCCTGCTTGCTGGTCGCCAGAAATGAAGACGGCTTTGGCCGTCGAGTAGTCGGTGGTAAGGGTGACGTCGGCTGGGTCGCGATGACCACCACCCATCACGACAGCACCGTCGACGTTGCCCATGTGGAACTGCTTGTCGGTTCCGAACGGCGTGTCGGTGACCTGCATGTTGATCACGAGGTTCGCCTGGGTGGCCGTGGCCCCGTCGGCTGCATGCTGGGTCACGATCTCGCCGACCTTGGCCAGCCACTCATCAGAAAGGAACGCGAATTTCTCCGACACTTCAAGCCTCCAGGGCTGTTTGTGAACGATCGACAACGACGGCGCGGAAGTGTATCGAACCGTTATGCCTTCGGGTTTTCGTTGGGGCGGTAGCCGTCGAGCAACTTTGCGTTGTCGTGCGCGAACAACGGGCCGTTCATGTAGCCAGTGCCGATCCACAGGTGCATCATCGTGAGGTTGCTGATCGGGAACATCACGCCCTTGTTGCGGACACAGCCAGCGTGGCTGAGATTGATCGGTGAGCCCTCCGCGTCGCCTTCCGAGATCACGACGCCCTCGCTTGCCACAAAGCACACAGATGAGTGTCGGTGCCAGTGATCGTCGGGACCACTAAAACCAACCGGATCCGTGGGACTATTCATGATCCAGCTGACACCTGCGAGCTTCGCGTCGTCGCCCTCACCGTCGAACAGCAACACGTTGGGAGTTGTCATGTCGGGAGTGGAACCGAATGACGCGAACCCAGCGACGCCACCGTGGAGCCAATGCGATCCGATGCCGTACAGACTCTTGGTTGCCTTGGACCAGCCGTCTTTTTTCGCATCGGCAGCGGTCTTGTATTTGCTCGCCCATTTGATGACGGTATCGACCTGGGCTTTCGTTGTGGGCGAAAGCTCGGCGTAGGTGATCTTCGAATCGTTGTGGTGATGTCCAGCCATGCCAGCCATATCGTGCGATCCAGCGGCGTGACTGGCTGGCACCTTGGCCTTGGTCGTTGTGGTGGCAGGGGATTGCGCTGCGGTATTGGCCTTGGCGGAGCCGCACGCTGCGACCGCAAGACCGAGCGCCATCACTCCGGCGACGCGGCGCGCAGATCGATATGTTTGCATTGGTTCCTCCCGAACTGCCCAACATGAGGGCCAGACCGGACAAGGGTAGACGCTGGGAAGTCATCCGGTCATGTTCCGTGATCGAGCCTGACGGGTACGCTGCTCGCCGATGAGCGGGAGTCGCCAAGAACGCATCGAGCGCCGTGCCCGTAACCCGAAATGGCGGAACCCGCCGTTGCGGATCGAGATGAGCGAGTGCATCAACTGCGACGCGTGTCTTCGTCATTGTCCTTCGCAGTTCGGTGCGATCTTCAACCACGGGGCCGATGTCGTCATCGTCGCTGAACTGTGTTCTGGTTGCGACAAGTGCCTCCCGGTGTGTCCCGTCAATTGCATCTATCCCGATCCAACACCAGCAGCTACCCCCGAAGCATGGTGGCGACTTCCGAACTCTGATTTGGACCCGTACTAAGCCGCTGTTGAAGGGGTTCCACGCAAATTGAACAGGAGCTTTGCGGAGCCTTGTTCGTAGACTCAGCCCATGAGTAGTTCGCCCCCATTGTTGACGCGCGCCGACGTTGAACACGTCGCACGATTGGCACGGCTGGCGTTGACCGACGCCGAAATCGATGAGTTCACTGTGCAACTCGGCGGCATCTTGGAGCATGCGGCATCGGTTGGCGCGCTCGACACAATCGACGTTCCGCCCACGTCGCATCCTTTGCCGTTGGTCAACGTGTTCCGCGACGACGTTGTGCGCGTTGGATTGTCACGCGACGAGGTTCTCGCTTCGGCACCCGAAGTGCAGGATGGCCGTTTTCAGGTTCCGCGGATTCTTGGAGACGCCCCGTGAGCAGTGCAGTCGAGCTCGCTGGCGAAGTTCGGTCTGGTCGCCGCACCGCACGCGATGTTCTTGAAGAACATTTTGAGCGGATTGTCGCTCGCGAACCAGAGATTCATGCATTTAACGTCGTGCTCGAAGCCCAGGCACGCGCCGATGCGGATGCAGTCGACGCGTCGGTCGCTGCTGGTCGCGACCCAGGGTTGCTGGCTGGAGTACCAGTTGCGTTGAAAGACAATCTCTGCACGCGAGGCATTCCGACAACCTGTTCGTCGAAGATCCTCGATGGTTGGCTCCCGCCGTACAACGCGACCGTCGTAGATCGCTTGCGCTCGGCTGGGGCCGTGGCGATTGGCAAGACGAACCTTGATGAATTCGCCATGGGTTCTTCGACCGAGAATTCAGCGTTCGGCGCCACGCGCAATCCGCACGATCTCTCGCGAGTTCCTGGCGGGTCATCCGGCGGTTCAGCGGCGGCCGTTGCGGCGGGCTTTGCTCCGCTGGCGCTGGGATCCGACACCGGCGGTTCGATCCGTCAACCGGCAGCTTTGTGCGGAGTCGTCGGGATGAAACCCACGTACGGCGCGGTTTCGCGATATGGCCTCGTTGCGTTCGCGTCGTCGCTGGATCAGATTGGCCCGTTTGCAGCGAACGTGCGCGATGCCGCGTTGTTGCTCGAAACGATTTGGGGTCACGATCCGCTCGATTCGACTTCGATTCCCCAGGCACTACCGGCGATTCTCGACAATATCGAGGGTGGAGTCGCGGGCTTACGCGTTGGGATAGTGGAGGAACTTACCGATGTGGAAGGCATCGACCCCGAGGTGCGCGCAGCGGTGATGCGTGCTGGTGCTGCACTCGAAGCTGCTGGTGCAATCGTCGACCGTGTTGCGGTGCCTTCGACAATGTACGGCCTCGACGCGTATTACCTGATCGCTCCTGCTGAAGCTTCTTCGAATTTGGCCCGATACGACGGCGTTCGGTACGGAGTGAGGGGGAGCGGCGACGACATCACGACGATGAACGCCAATACACGCAACCTTGGTTTCGGCGCCGAAGTAAAACGCAGAATCATGCTCGGTACGTATGCGCTTTCAGCCGGCTACTACGACGCATATTACGGCCAAGCCCAGCGTGTCCGCACACTCATCGTTCGCGACTTCGAGCGTGCGTATGAGCAATTCGACGTGTTGCTATCTCCTACGTCACCGACGATCGCGTTCGAATTCGGGGCCAAAACCTCCGACCCGCTGGCGATGTATCTCTCCGATGTCTGCACGATCCCCACGAATCTTGCAGGTCATTGCGCGATCAGTGTCCCGTACGCCAACGACTCAGTGCACGCCATGCCAATCGGGGTGCAGGTACTCGGGCGGGAACTCGCCGATGCGTTGATTTTCCGGGTGGCACGCGCGTTGGAACTCAGCCTTGTTGTCTGACGGCCAGGTCGCGAAGGAAATATTTCACGACCTGATTGAAGATCGCGGCCTGTTCCCACTGCAGGAAGTGCCCTGCATCCGCAATGATGAGCGGGCCGATGCAATCCAAACAGGCCAGCGCTGCTTTCGCAGGAAAACTTGGCGGCACGACGTGATCCTCAGGGCCGTACAGCACAAGCGTTGGAACCGGCGTTTGTTCCAACACGCGGGGAAGCGTTTCCATCGGTCGGTTGCCGGTCGCACCTTCGTACACACCCCAGCTGGCTCGCAACTTGGGAGCGTCTTCGTAGGGCTCTGTGTGGAACGCGATGTCGTCTGTCGTGAAATGTCCTGGTGCTGCCCACATGCGGTGGCCGTACATATCAGCAACATACGCACGGCGCCGTTGCGGAGTATCGAGCTCATCGAGAAGGCCGTCGGGGTCGGTGCTTTGGCGCGCGAAGTAGTCGGCAGTCGGGCGCGCAAGGTGAGGTGCGTCGTCGGGGATCCCATGTTCGCGGTACAGCGAGTCGAGGGGTGGCGGAAGTGTGTTGAACAGCACCTGACGCTCGACCCAACCGGGGTAGCGCAGGCCGAGGTCGTACAACACCAGACCGCCAACATCGCCGGCAGCGACAGCGCACGTGTCGTGGCCGAGCACGTCGTGTGCGAGCGAATAGCAATCCTGCGAGAACGCCGCGATGTCGTAGAAGCCATCCGGCGCGAGGCTGCTTTCGCCGTGGCCGCGAAGATCCGGCGCGATTACTTCGAAACCCGCAGCAGCCAGCGGACCGATATTTCGCCACCAGATCCGTTTTGTTTCGGGATAGCCGTGGATCAACAGGAGCGGGAAGCCACCGATGCCCTCGCGCACATACGCGATGGTGACACCGTTGCGTATGGCGGCGGTGTGGGTAGTGAATTGAGAAGGTTCGGGCGCAGTCATTGCCTGAGGAGGGTAGTCACGTGGATGTCATAACGAGTGCGAATGGCAATGCATGGGAGATCGTTTCTGGTCTTGAGGTGCATTGCGAACTCGCGACCAAAACAAAGCTCTTTTGTTCCTGTGCGAACCAGTTCGGCGACGAACCCAACACGAACATTTGCCCTGTTTGCCTTGGTCTGCCTGGATCACTTCCTGTGCTGAACGAGATGGCCGTCGAATACGCGCTCCGCGTTGGCGAGGCGTTTCATTTCAATGTCCCGGCGGTCTCGACCTTCCACCGGAAGAATTACTTCTACCCAGATATGCCAAAGAACTTTCAGACGACGCAATACGACGAGCCGATTTGCGAACATGGTTGGCTCGACGTGCATGGCGTACGTGTGGGCATTACCCGCGCGCACCTCGAAGAAGACACAGGAAAATCGACCCACAAAGGAGGCGCGGGCGGACGAATCCACGGTGCCTCACACTCGTTGGTCGACTACAACCGAGCTGGTGTTCCGCTATTGGAAATCGTCAGTGAACCCGATATTCGTTCAGCTGAACAGGCGGCAGCCTACGTCAATGAACTCAGGTCCACGCTGAAGGCGATCGGCGTCAGCGATGTAAAAATGGAAGAAGGATCGCTTCGTGTCGACGCCAACGTTTCTGTGCGACGCGTTGGCGTCACCGACTTCGGGACGCGGTGCGAGATTAAGAACCTCAATTCGTTGAAGTCGCTACGCGACGCGATGGACTACGAAGCGAAGCGCCAAATCGAAGTTCTGGAGGAGGGAGGGTTGGTCATCCAACAGACTCGGCTCTGGAATGAGAATGAAGGTCACACTGCCTCGATGCGATCCAAAGAGGAGGCATATGACTACAGGTATTTCTCGGAACCCGATCTTGTGCCCGTCGCTCCGACCGATGCGTTGCGGGCTCACGTGCACGCGACGATGCCAGAACTCCCCGCAGCGCGCAGGAATCGCTTGATGAGCGACTGGGGTGTGAGCGAGACCGATGCGCGCACCTTGCTCTCTACGGATGGGCTCGCCGATTTCGCCGAAGCTGTGGTTGCGCTCGGCGCTGTTCCGCGTGATGTCGCTATCTGGACAACCCAGGATGTGCTCGCGCACGTGAACGCCACCGGCGCATCGGTCGCTGATCTTGATCCAGTGTTGCTTGTCGAAACGCTCGCACTCGTCGTGGATGGAACGGTTGCGAGAAATCAGGCCAAGGAGGTATTTGCAGCGGCACTCTCGGGTGAAGGGCGGCCAGCCGACTTAGTGAGATTGCGGGGTCTCGCACAAGTGAGCGATACCAGTGAGCTTGGTTTCGTGATGGACGAAGTGTTCGCAACGAATGCCGACGCCGTTGCACAATGGCGAGAGGGTGACGAAAAAATCCGCAAGAAAAAGAGAGGTTTCTTGATGGGTGAGGCGATGAAGGCGCTCAAGGGTCAGGGCAACCCTCAGATGCTCAACCAGCTCCTCGACGAACGTCTCACCGACTAGGAGCTACGAAACATTGCGCTCTGCATCCCGCAACGCCGCGACAGTTGCGCGCCAGGTTTCGGGCGCGACATTGGTGGGAGGATTCACCGAAATTCGATCGACGAGATCGCCATAGCGTTGCATGAGCGAGGCGGCAATGGTTTCGGGTCGTCCACATGTAACGAACGCGTCGAGCATTTCATCGGTAATGAGTGAGCTCATCGCCGACCATTCATTCAGTTTCGTCATCCGGTTGAGTTCCGGCTGAAGGTGCCCCCAATGGTGCGCATCGAGCACGACTCTGTATGCGGGTGTCGAACCGTAGAAGGCGAGCCGCATCTTGAACGCTTCTCGCTCTCGGGCGATGGCTTCGTCGGTCTCGCCGACGGCGACCATTGCCGGAAACGAGATTTCAAGTGCAGCACGTTCCCGTCCTGAATGGGCCAGCCCTCGTTGTAGTGCAGGCAGCGTCGTTCCGCGAAAGAACGTTGGCGTCGAAAAAGGATGGACGATGAAGCCATCGGCGACCTCTCCAGCCACCTCTGTGATGCGTTCGCCTACGCCGGCGAGCGCGATGCGTGGCACACCCCACGGCGATGGGCCAGGGTTGAACATTGGGGTCATCAACGTGTGGGTGTAGAAATCGCCGCGAAAATCCAAGCGTGTGCCTTCGTGCCAGCTCGCCCAAATTGCGCGTATCGCAAGCACCATCTCCCGTAGGCGCGCGGCAGGTTGCGACCATGGCATAGAGAAACGCTTTTCGATGTGCGGTTTGATCTGCGTTCCAAGACCGAGGATCATGCGACCATGCGACGCGAGGTTGAGGTCGTACGCCATTTGGGCCAATGTCATCGGATTGCGGGCGAACGCGATGGCGATCGCGGTGGTGAGATCAAGCCGTTCTGTATGTTCGGCCGCAAGGAGCAGCGGCAGGAACGGTTCGTGCGGTCCTTCAAACGTGAACACACCGTCGTAACCCAACGCTTCGAGATCGCGGGCAACGGACGGGACATCCATGAGGTGGTGTGATTCCAGCGCCGCGTCGACCTTCATTCGGGTACCTCATCGTGTGTCGGCGTATGTCCTGTTCACGCGAAGGATGCGACAGGCGAGCTGCGCGCGTCAAACCGGAGATGCCTCGATGTTGGGTGTAGTCGCAAAGAACGTTCCTTGCGCCAGATCGCAGTTGAGCGTTTCGAGAAGGTCAACATCGTCGATGTCGTCTACCCCGTCGGCGATGATTCTGAATCCGAGTGCGTGGGCCAGAGAGACGATCGCGCCAACGACTGCTCGCCCCGGAATGTCTTGGCCGGTTTCGATGTAGAACGTCCGCGCCATCTTGATGAAGTCGACATCGATTTCGCGCAACAGCGGGAACGAAGACGGGCTTCGCCCGAATTCGGCCAACGCCAGGTGTACCCCGATATCGCGCAGGGACCGCAACGTTTCGTTGGCGCGGACAGGGTTTGCGACGACCCAGGTTTCGGGGATTTCGAGGCAAAGTCGGCGCGCTGCGACTCCGGTTCCGATCAGACAGGTTTGGATACCTTTGATCAGCGATGGGTCATCGAGGTGCTTTGGTGCGAGACCGATATGGAGCAATGCGAGTGATCCATCGGCCGCCGCAGACCATCGGGAGACTTCGCGACAACCCGCAGTAATGAGGCATCGGTCGAGCACGGCAGCGAGACCCATCTCGGTGGCAGTGGCGATCAATTGTTCATGTCTGACCTGTGCGCCATCGGAACCCGTCCAGTCGCAGTTCGCTTGATATCCGAAGATGTGACGATTGGCCACATTGACGATTGGCGTGTACGTGATGTCGAGCGTGCCCTGTTCGATGGCCTGTCGAAGCCCGATTTCGAGCAAGCGTCGATTCGCGTGCTCTTTGCTGAGTATTGCGTCGAATACTTCGATTCGACTGCGGCCGTTACTTTTCGCTCGGTACACCGCGGCGTCAGAATTTCGCAACAGTGCCTCTGCGTCTTGCGCGCCGTCGCTGAGCGCTATTCCAATACTTGCTCCGACGCCAGTGGTGGTATTGCCGATCACAATCGGAGACTCGATCGCGACGGCAGCGCGTTCAGCGACTTCGATCGCGTCGTGTGGGCTCGCGAGGTCTTCGCACAACACCACGAACTCGTCGCCACCGATGCGTGCGACCGTGTCTGCTTCCCGCGTCACCCAGTTCAAACGGTTCGCTATTTCGATGAGTACCGCGTCACCTGCCTGATGACCCAAGGTGTCGTTGACCATCTTGAAACGATCGAGGTCGATGAACAACAACGCAGTGGAGCCTGGGTCGGTTCGGCGGGCGAGCGCGTGTTCGAGGCGATCGGTGAACGCCGAACGGTTCCACAGCCCGGTGAGCACGTCATGAGTTGCGCTATACGACAGGAGCTCCTCAGATTCTTTGCGCTCGGTAATGTTGGCGAGCATCACCACGACGTGCATCGGTGTCCCATCGACCGCCCTGATCAATGCGGCGTCGGTAAGGGTCCAAAGGAGATCGCCATCGTGATGCAACAGTCTGTGCTCGATCTGGCGCCCGGCTTCACCGGCGATCACTTGGGCCAGCGTATCGATGACGACGCGTCGATCGTCCGGATGGACGTGGGAATCAAATTGGGTTCCCAATAGGTCGTCACGACCGAATCCCAACAATTTGCAACCAGCCGGGTTGACGTCGTGCAGTCGCCCTTCAAGGGTGAGCATCGCAAGGCCGAGCGGCGCATGTTGGAATGCCGCACGAAACCGTTCCTGTGCCTCGCGCAGCGCTGCTTCTGTCTGTTTGCGGCGGGTGATATTGCGGGCCGTGATCACGACGCCACCGATCGCGCCGTGATCGCCAAGATTTTGGCCGACGCACTCGAAATCCCAATATGTCCCGTCGGCGGATCGAAGTCGCAGCTCGACGGGGTCGGCCGGGCCAAGCGTTCCGTCGAGAATCGCTCCGAGACCAGTCGCGGCGATCTCGAGATCGTCTGGGTGCACGAGCGAGAAGATGCCGCCCTCAGGATCGAATCCCTTTGGATATCCGAGATGACGTGTACCGGCGTCGCTGGCCTCCCACTCACCGTCCGGGTACAGAATCGCGATGATGTCGGCCGAGTTGTTGACGAGCGCCTGGAGTTTTGCTTCGCTGTGCAAGAGACCGGCGAGGCGCGGGCCGTCGAACCCCGTGGGAAGCCCCTGAGGTGTGGCCGGTTCCGTAAGCGCGGCTTCGGCGCCGTCGTAGTGCATCCTCGCGGATATCGGGACGAACGTTGATGACCTGTAGGTGCCCTCGCCAGCGTGGTCGAACGACACAAGGTATTGGTGCTGGGGGTCTGTTCTGGGGGTCTGGGCTTGGGGGGTCTGTGCGTGTCAAGCTGGAGCGGTGACCATCAACACGACACGCCGCATGCAATCCGGTTCGATGATCGGCGTCACGACGGCCGACGGCAACGAGCGGTATGCAGGTATTAGGTATGCAACCGCCCGCCGGTTCGAGGCGCCTGTGCTGGCTCCGAGTTGGGACGACGAGTACGACGCAACTGAGTTCGGTGCTGCGTGCTGTCAGCCGCCGGTATTCGTTCCGTTGGTTCCAGGCGGCGACCTCGGTGTTGCGACATCGGAAGATTGCCATTTTCTGAACGTGTGGGTCCCGAAAGGTACCGGTCCGTTCCCCGTGCTCGTGTGGATCCACGGCGGGGCGTTTCTCACGGGCGCAGCGTCGCAGGCGATGTACGACGCCGATCACCTTGCAACTGCAGGCAATGTCGTGGTTTCGATTAACTATCGAGTTGGTCCACTCGGGTTCGTCGACCTTCGAGCCCTGCCTGAGGCGCCGCCGGGTTGGGTCGCGAACGCTGGCTTACTCGATATCGAATGTGCGCTCCGCTGGACTCGGATGCATATCTCCGGGTTCAATGGCGATGCCAACGCGGTGACCGTGGTCGGCGAATCGGCAGGTGGTGGTTCGATTCTGCATCTTCTTGGCGGCCGTGATCGCGCCGAACTGTTTGATCGAGCGGTGATACAAAGCGGTTCGGCGGGGCGGACATTTTCACCTGAGGTTGCAGCAATGATTGGCGAGCGATTCTGCGCCGGCGTGGGAGTTTCCGCTCGTGAGATTGCCTCGGTCGATGTGACGCGCCTAGTGGCAGCGATCGGACCGACGATGGGTGACCCCGCGGTGTTCGGGGTCGCTGGCATGATGCCATTTCATCCTGCGATCGATGGATCATTCGTGGTTGAGTCACCGCTCGCGGCGCTCGACGCAGGCGCGCACCGCGGGTGCGACTTGCTGTTCGGGGTGAATCGCGATGAGATGACGTTGTTTCTTGAAGCCGCGACGGTTGAACCTGAGCAACTTGCAAGACGGATCGCGAAATACCTCGATACTGATGTCGAAGTTGCGAGCGATCTCGTCGAGCGATATACGAAACAGTTGGCCATTGAGGGGTTGCGAAATGACCCGATCGATGCTTGGGGCGCGATCTATTCCGACCACGAAATGACGTTGCCGATTCGCTCGATGCTCGACCGAGCGGCACGGCACCACGAACGAAGCTTCGGGTATCTGTTCACCTGGGAAGCCCCAGCGCGACCCGACGGGCGTCCACTCGGTGCGGCACATGGCATCGACCTCCCGTTTACGTTCGCGACCTTTGATATCGACGGATGGCGTGGTTTCGTCGGGGCTGAGAGTGCTGAGCAGTCGAAACGCGCCGACGAGGCGTCGGTCGCGATGCGAACCGCGATCACCCGGTTCGCGGCGACCGGCGATCCCGGTTGGCCGAGCTGGTCGCATGAACAGGCGATGTACGAGTTCGGCGCTGCGATGGGGATTCGCCACGACCCACTTATCGGCAGAGTTGGGCTCTGGGCGTGACGACGTTGAGCTCGGTTCGCACCTATCGGTTTCCGGCGATCGATCGTGTTGTGCATGGCGAGGGCGCTGTGCTTCGAATCCCGAAAATCATTGCGGAACTGAACAAACGCAGAGTGTTTGTGATCACAGGGCGTACTCTGGCAACCAAGACGCCGGTGGTCGACGCGTTGGTCGACTCGCTGGGGGCGAGTTACGTTGGGCAATTCGCGGGAATGCGACAACATGCGCCGAAGGCCGATATCGACCTCGCGGTTGGGGCAGCCCGCGACGCTGGAGCCGATTGTCTGATCGGTATCGGCGGATCGTCGGTGACCGACGCGACGAAGATCATTGCTCTCGATCTACTTGCTCCTCACGCACCGCAATCTGCGATGCCGCACATCTTGGTGCCAACGACGTTGTCAGCTGGCGAATACACGCCAGCGTCGGGGATGACCGGTGACGTCGCCGGCGTGAAAACGTATGTGGTCGATCCGCGGATGGCGCCGTTCGCCGTCGTGCTCGATCCGGCGATCACGGTACATACCCCGATGCCGTTGTGGCTTTCCACGGGCATCAAGAGCATCGATCACGCGTGCGAAATGTTGTGGAGTTCGAGGGCGCATCCCATCACGAACGTGCTGGCTGTCGAGTCGCTCCGTTTGCTGATCGACGGCCTTCGTCAAACATTTGCCGATCCGTCGAATCTTGCGGCACGACTGCAGTGTCAACTTGGGGGCTGGATGTCGATGTCGGGCGTCAGCAACGTCCAGGTGTATCTGTCGCACACGCTTGGCCACCAAATCGGCGCGCGGTGGGATGTACCTCATGGCGTGACTTCGGGAATCACGTTGCCGGCGGTGATGCGATTCCTGCAGGTGGATGCTCCGGTGGCGATGTCGGTGATCGCACGAAGTTTCGGCGTGGAGAACTTCGGTCTATCGCCAGAGGCCTCGGCCGTACGTGGGTCCCGCGCGCTCCAGGAATTTGTCGAATCGATGCAGCTGCCCACGAGGCTTCGCGATGTTGGCGCGAAGCGTCACGACTTTGCCGCGGTTGCGCAGGCCACGGTGACCGCAGGATCGGCAACAGGTTTCGCTGGAAGTATTAGTGCTGGGCAGATCGAGGGATTGCTCGACGAGATGTGGTAATTCACCGCAGTGGGAGCTGCTCAGCTTGTCGACGTAGCTCGCCTTTTGCAACTTTGCCGCCGCTGCTCCGTGGTAAGTCGTCGTCGGTGACGACGAGATATTCAGGCCAATATTCCTTACCGACACCTTGGCCGTCGAGATGGTGCGTGAGGTCGTCGAGTGATGGTGGCGCGTCGATCGTGTTGTGGGCGAGAAACACGCAGACTCGTTCACCGAAGGTCGGATCACGTTTTGCGACGGCCGCAGCAAGGAGGGTTCCTGGATATGTCGCACACACTTGCTCGACAATCGCCGCGGAAATGTTCTTGCCGCCCCGGATGATGAAGTCGGAGGCGCGTCCAGCGACAGTGAGAACTCCGCGGGAATCGATTGTGCAAAGATCGCCGGTGCGCATCCACCCATCGGCGGTGACAAGCTCGGCGTTCGCTTCGGGATCCTCGAAGTATCCCAGGCAATTTACCTTGCCTCGGCAGGCTGCGATACCTGGCCCTCCGGTTGCTGTGATATCGGTGCCTGAATCTGGATCGTAGAGCCGTACCTCGACTTCGGGAATTATGTGTCCGGCGGTCGAGAGCCGAGTCTGGTCATCGTCGTCGAGGGTCGTCGCGCTCAATGCTCCGGTTTCATTGCTGCCATAAAACTGCAGCACGGTCGATCCCGTGACGAGCTCCCATTCACTGGCACGATCGGGTGGCACCATCTCGCCGCCTGTAAACAGCACTCGAAGACGCTCGGGGCGAAACATTTCGAAGGTCTGCGTGTTGAGCATCATGACAAATTGCGTCGAGACAGCGGCCAGTACGGTGACGTTGTGTTGCGCGATTGCCTGAACGGCGGCCACCGCGTCGAA
>JBBRPC010000072.1:0-15739 GCA_038228615.1 Acidimicrobiia bacterium
AGACACCACGCATCGGTTCCCGGGCGCAATTGCAGATGAAAGTCGGCAAGGTCAGCGGTTTCGGTTCGGCGCGGATCGATCACGATGATCGAGCGCACTGGATCGTTGGCAATTGCCTTCAGGATCGTGCGGGCGCGAGGAAACCCGTGTGATTGCCAGGGGTTCTTGCCAATGAACACGGCGACTTCAGCATGTTCATAATCACCAGTCGTGTGGCATCGCGGCCGACCGAACAACTTTCCATCTACCCAGAATTCGCCGGTCTTTTCTTGTGCGAGTGCGTTGGAGGAATATGTACTCCCAACTGCAGCGCGCAATCCAGCCGCATAGCCACCACCGAGGTGGTTTCCCTGCCCGCCGCCGCCGTAATAAAAGATTGTGTCGCCGCCGTGCTCGTCGCGCACCGCAGCGAGGCGTTGCGCGATCTCGCTGATCGCAGTGTCCCAATCGACCGGCTCGTATGCACCGTCGGCATTGCGGCGCATTGGTGACGTCAGACGGTGGCTTCCGTTTTGGTAGTGATCAAGACGCAGCGCTTTTTCGCACGTGTATCCGAGTGAACCCGGATGAGCTTTGTTGCCGCGGATGCGCTCGAAGCTGCGACCGTCTTCGCCTCCAAGACGGACCTCGATTCCGCAGTTGACGCTGCACAGAATGCACGCCGTCGGATGCCAGTCGTTCGCGTCATGGGCCATGTGTGCCTCGCTCGCCTAGTTAGTTCAACCAACAGACTAACACGCGTCACGTCCCGGTGAGTTGGGCCACGATTGGTGCGAAGTCTCGGGCCTGATCGCCGGGAATGACGGTGTAGGAGTAACCCCAACGCTCACGTCGCGCCCGCAAGCGGTCGACAATTTCCGCCTCAGAACCGATGAGGACCAGCGGTGACTCCACCACGTCGGCTGGCGTCGCCGCAAAGGCGCCGGCGACAGCTGCGACTAACGATTCGGCGTTCTCGGTCACTGCAGCAACGGACAACCAAGCATTGAGCTCAATGTTGTCGAAATTTGTTCCAGCGGCGGAACGTACCCACGCCACCTTTTGGTCGATACTCGCACCAAGCGCATCTTGGGCAGCCGCGGTATCGACCGCGCCCGAATGGATCGACGCATTCACACCGACGATGTCGGCGTTCGTTGCCGCAAAGCTCAGCACGCGCTTGCCGCCGCCACCAATCAGGAACTTCGGGCCCTCGGTTCGGAAGGGTTTCGGTGTGCCATCGAGATCGTTGATGTTGTAGTAGTCGCCGTGAAATGTGAACTCTCCAGGAGCGAACAAGCCGCGGAGTACTTGCATATGTTCGATCATGCGATCGACACGGATCTTCGGAGAGTCCATTGCGATCCCGGATCGCTCGTAGTCGAGGCGCTTCCACCCTGCCCCAAGACCAACCTCAAGGCGACCTTGTGAAATCTGGTCGATGGACGCAAGCTCCCGCGCAAGAACTGCCGGATGACGAAAATCGCAGTCCAACACGAGGCTGCCGATATTGAGCGTGGTGGTGACAGCCGCCGCAGAAGCCATCGCGGACAGCGGCCCGAGACCTTCATCAAAATGATCGGGGACGAACATTGTTGAGTATCCAAGATCCTCGACCAAACGCACCGAATCAACCCACGACATCTCGTCGAACGCGTGCTGCAACTCAATACCGAACCGAAATGTTCTCACGTCTTCCATCACCTGTGTTTACTTCATTGAGGCCGCGATCAAAGATCGAGGGATCGCCCGATAATTTCCTTCATGATCTCAGTCGTTCCGCCATAAATCGTTGTGACACGAGCATCGGCGTAGGCCCGAGCAATCGGGTACTCGACCATGTAGCCGTACCCGCCATGTAATTGCAGGCATTGATCGACCACACGCTTTTGGAGTTCGGTGCACCACCACTTCGCCATCGAGGCATCGACCGCGGTGAGCGTCTGGTCGTTGAGCGCACGCACACATCGATCGATAAATGCTTGGCCGATTTCAATCTCTGTGGCGATCTCTGCAAGCACAAATTTCGTATGTTGGAACGAACCAATGGGCTTTCCGAACGCTTCGCGTTGTTTGACATAGTCGAGCGTCCAGCCCAACGCGGCGCGGGCAGCCGCGACTCCCGCAGCACCGATCGAAAGCCGTTCCTGTGGAAGGTTGTTCACGAGCTGCGCAAATCCGCCGCCCTCGTCGCCTAACACGTTAGAAACCGGAACCGAGACGTCGGCAAAAAACAACTCGGCGGTGTCTTGTGAGTGCAAGCCCAACTTTTCGAGATTGCGGCCACGTGTAAAGCCGCTCATCCCACTCTCAAGCACCAGGAGCGACATTCCTTTGTGGCGTTGCGTTGGGTCGGTCTTGACGGCGGTGATCACAAGGTCGGCATTGATGCCATTGGTAATAAACGTCTTGGAGCCGTTGACGATGTATCGATCACCATCTCTGATCGCGGTGGTCGACATCGAAGCAAGATCCGAACCGATGCCGGGCTCCGTCATCGCAATCGCCGTAATCAACTCGCCAGAAGCGATACCAGGCAGCCAGCGCTCGCATTGTTCGGTTGTGCAATAGCGAAGAAAGTACGGCAGACAAATGTCGTTGTGGAGTGTGATACCCAAACCGGCACCGCCTACTCCGGCCGCCTGAACTTCTTCTCCGATCACAAGGTTGTACCGGAAGTCATTGACTCCCCCGCCGCCGTACTGCTCCGGGATCGCCATTCCCAAAAAGCCAAGCGTTCCCGCCGCCGCGAACATCTCACGCGGCGCGATCCCAGCTTGTTCCCATTCTTCGCGATGAGGCACGACCTCGTTATCGAGCCATGATCGAAAGCTCGTTCGCAGCGCCTCATGCTCATCATCAAACAAATCTCGCTGCATCGCCGCTCCTGGGCCCTCGCCGAACTCATCATGCCGAACGGGTCCAACGATACGGCTCCAACGATACGGAACGCCTCGAAACCGCGACATATCGTGCCAGGCATGTATGAAGCAGTCATTGTCGATGCCATCCGCACTCCAGGTGGAAAGCGCAACGGCAAACTCAAAGATTGGCATCCTGCTGCGCTCGCGGCGCACGTATTGAAGGCGTTGCAGGAACGCAACAACCTCGATCCCGCACTTGTCGACGATGTGATCATGGGTTGCGTGATGCAGGTCGGCGAACAATCCCTCAATATCGGTCGCAACGCTGTACTCGCCGCAGGTTGGCCAGAGTCGGTGCCGGCCACAACGATTGATCGCCAATGTGGCTCAAGCCAACAGTCGATGCACTTTGCCGCGCAAGGCGTCATGGCTGGCGCGTACGACATCGTTGTCGCCGCAGGCGTCGAGGTAATGACGCGCACGCCGATGGGTGCATCGGTTGTCAAGGGAATGGGTTTCCCCTTTCCCAAAGAACAACTTGACCGCTACGCAGACACCGGTCTGCCAGGCCAGGGAATCGGCGCGGAAATGATCGCCGACGAATTCGGGATCAGCCGCGAGGATCTCGACGCGTTCGGTGCGCAAAGTCAACAGCGAGCGGTAGTCGCCACAGAACAAGGTCGCTTCGAACACGAGATCGTGCCGGTACCCGTCGATCTTGGCGATGGCATCGAACTGCTCACCGCCGACGAAGGCATCCGCCACACCACGACGCCAGAAACCCTCGCTGCCCTGAAGCCAGCGTTTAAGGAAGATGGCAAAGTCACCGCCGGAAACTCGTCGCAGATTTCCGACGGCGCATCGGCCGTATTGATCATGAGCGCCGACAAAGCCAAAGAGCTTGGCCTGAAAGCACGGGCGCGTTTCAAATGGTTCGCGGTGGTAGGTGCGGACCCGGTCACCATGCTCAAAGGTCCCATCCCTGCAACGCAGAAAATCCTGAAACAGAGCGGCCTCACCATCGACGACATCGATCTTTTCGAGGTCAACGAAGCATTCGCGTCAGTCGTACTCGCCTGGGCAAAAGAAACAGGCGCCGACATGTCGAAGGTGAACGTCAACGGCGGCGCGATCGCGCTGGGCCACCCGCTCGGATGCTCTGGCACAAAGTTGATGGCAACCTTGTTGAACGAACTGGAACGTACCGGTGGTCGCTACGGCATGC
Source organism: Acidimicrobiia bacterium (assembly GCA_038228615.1). GTDB lineage: Bacteria > Actinomycetota > Acidimicrobiia > IMCC26256 > PALSA-610 > F1-120-MAGs023. The sequence goes on from JBBRPC010000072.1 coordinate 4,069, forward strand.
AGGTGATGTGCGAAGGTGGCGGACTGGCCAACGCCACGATCATCGAGCGCATCGTTCCGTAGCGCCGCCTCAGCCGCTCGCGCGACGCGTGCGTTGACTCGACATCACAACGCTTTCAATCAGGGCCGCGGCAGCCGGATCAACACGGGCGCGATCGCGGGTGATGAAGAAGTCGTTGCACAGACCCCTAATTCCTGAGACCAGCAGCGTGGCCCTCCGGTCTGCATCGTCACGATCCAAGCCCATGCGTTGTAACGCGTCACGGATGGGATTGAGCCACGCACGGATCGCCACAGTCGCGATCTTGCGATACGGACTCGGTTGGACCACTGCCAAACCCATCACTTCGAGCAGCACGCGCATGCTCTGGCGCTGCCGTCCAAGCGTCACCTCCCGCCACATCGACCACGCGGCATCGCGGAATTCGCCAAGCGACGAAGTGCCAGATAGCAATAGGTCGATATCGGGTCGCGCTGCCGCCAACGCCTGAATGATCAATTCCTCTTTCGTAGTGAAGTAATACATCAACATACGAGAACTCGTGCCGAGCTCCGCCGCCAGTGGCCGCAACGAGAGATCCGCAACGCCATGATGCTCGAGGTACACCACGATTTCAGCGAGCAGCTCACGGCGCTTTTCGAGATCAAAGGGGCGAGCCAAGAATTAGACTGTAGCACTCGATACATATACTGTGAACATATGAACGTAGCGATTGATACAGAAATGGTCCACACGATCTTCTTGCACCTGAGTACGACGCCGGCATGGTTGAGGTTGATCCGCGAAGAGCGTGCGCAGGTCGTCGCGGAACACGTCGCTCCACTTCTTGAACGATACGGATCGACAACAACACTCCGTTGGTACGACGCCGAAGCGTTCAGCGCGAGCCCAACCGACATTGCAGTCGTGACAACCTCGGCGCTACAGGATTGGTACGACCTGTACGAATCGCTGCGCGACACGCCCCTATGGACCGTACCGTATTTCGCCACAGAGCGAATAGTCGTCGCCATAGAACAAGGCTTCCGAGGCTACGAGCAACGACTCGAGGTATAGCCCACGCCAGCGGCGCGATACTTGGCGCGTTCCAGTCACGATCTGAAGGACAACACCATGGCACTGCAACGCATCGTCTCACCGGTCGATGGTTCAATCGTGGCCGAACGCACCACGATTACCGAGACCGAGCGCGACGCGACGCTCGCCTCGGCATACCAAGCGCGCCATGCCTGGCGATCGACCCCACTCGTGGAACGCGCCGCCATACTCGAGCGCGCCGTGCGTTGGTTCTGCGAACATGCCGACGACATCGGCGTGGAAGTGACCAGGCAGATGGGCCGTCCGGTCGCCCAAACACCCTTCGAAATAACCCGTGGATTCCAAGAGCGAGCCCGGCACATGGCCATGATCGCCGACGACACGCTCCGGGATGTCGCGGCACCGGCACTCGAAGGATTCAATCGCTTCATCCGCCGCGAGCCGGTGGGAACGGCCCTTGTGGTCGCGCCATGGAACTACCCATTTCTCACGTCGATCAACACGATCGCACCCGCGTTGCTCGCTGGCAACACCGTGATCCTCAAGCACGCCACGCAAACACTGTTGTGCGCCGAGCGGTACGCCGACGCGTTCGCTGCCGCCGGTCTACCCGACGGCGTGTTCCAAGCGATCCACGCCACACACGACGACATCGCCCAAATGATCGCCGATTCGCGCATCGATTTCGTCGCGTTCACCGGGTCCGTCGAAGGCGGTCACGCGATCCAGCGCGCGGCGAGTGCCCGGTTCATTGGCACCGGTCTGGAACTTGGCGGTAAGGACCCGTCGTATGTTCGATCCGATTGCGACCTCGAGTACGCAATCGGCGAGAACGTCGACGGCGCATTCTTCAACTCTGGTCAGTCGTGTTGCGGCATCGAGCGCATCTACGTGCACGAGTCGGTCTACAGCGATTTCGTCGAAGGATTTGCTGCGGCAACGCGGCGCTACGTCGTCGGCGACCCGCTCGATCTGGCAACAAACCTCGGCCCAATGGTCAACACGGCTGCTGCGGAATTCGTGAGGGCACAGATTGTCGAAGCTGTCTCGGCGGGTGCGCAACCCATCGTTCACGAACGCGAGTTCTCGGCGTCGGAGCCCGGCACGCCGTATCTCGGACCGACCGTGCTCATCGACGTCGACAATTCGATGCGCATCATGCGCGAAGAATCGTTCGGGCCGGTCATCGGCATCATGAAGGTGTCGAGCGACGATGAAGCCGTCGCACTGATGAACGATTCCGATTACGGCCTCACCGCCTCGATTTGGACGAACGACATCGATGCCGCGGCAGCTCTCGCCGACCGCCTCGACACAGGAACAGTGTTCGCAAACCGCTGTGATTACCTCGACCCTGCGCTCGCTTGGACTGGCGTGAAAGACACTGGCCACGGGTGCACACTCTCTCCCTTCGGGTTCGACGCGCTGACCCGACCGAAGTCGTTTCACCTGCGCACTATTTGACGCAGGTTCGGTTGACCTCCAGCAATACGATGCGCCGATGAAGTTGCATCAATACGCCGTCTCAGTCCGCTGGACCGGCAACGAGGGATCCGGCACCACGAGGTATACGGGCTATTCGCGAGCGCACGAAATTTCAGCAGTCGACAAACCAATCATCGAAGGATCGTCCGACGCCGCGTTCCGAGGCGATCCCAGAAAATACACTCCGGAAAGCCTGCTGGTCGCGAGCCTGAGTCAATGCCACATGCTCTGGTACCTCCACCTTTGCACTGTGGCAAAGGTCGTCGTGACGACGTACGCAGACCACGCGACGGGCGCGATGACAGAACACGACGACGGGTCGGGAGAATTCACCGAGGTGGTGTTGCATCCAAGTGTCACCGTGAGCGACGAGTCGATGGTGCAGCGAGGGCTCGAACTGCACGCGGAGGTACACCGCTACTGTTTCATCGCCCGATCAATGAACTTTCCTGTTCGCAACGAACCCGTCGTGCGATTGCAGCAGTAGCACGAGCGAACCTCCGATGCGACGAAGTGCTGCAGAATCAGATTGCGCTCGAGCAACGAGGATTCCACCTTCAAGTGTCGCAAGCACGAGTTCGTCGAACCCAGCTTCTGATGCGTCGTTCGCGAAGAAGGGGTGCATCGCCAGCCGCCATGCCGCGAATTGCGTCCGCACAGCTTTTCGGACCTGCTTCGACACGCCGTCTCCCTCCACAACACACGCTGCAAGCGGGCACCCAAACGTAGATCCTTTGCGGTCCATCAGCTCCGCATAGTTGTCGAAGAGCGACGCAACAAACGCACTCGGATCGGAGTGCGTTGCAGCGGCAGCGGCGATGCCACTCTGCACGTCAGCGCCGTTGTGTTCCACTACTTCGACAGCAAGCTCGGCGCGACCTCCCGGGAAGTGATACGAAAAGACGCCCTTCGTTACGCCTGCGTGTGCACAAACATCGGCAACGCTCGTGGCACCGACCCCGCGTCGCCGGTAGAGCCCCGTCGCGGCGCGCACCAACGCTTCACGAGTTCCTGATACTCGAGGAGCTCTCTGGTTCATATTGCGAGCGTGCTCGACGCAGCGATCCCAGACATTCCAACGATCTTCGCCTTCGTCCGCCGCACGAGTTCGACCGGCCGGCGGGCGATCATGCTGGCGATTGCCATCGCCCGGTCAAAGGCTTCGCCGTCGCCGGCGACTTCGTTCACCAATCCGACTCGCAACGCTTCGTCGAGCTCAACCTTGCGAACTGTGAGGCAGAGTTCGCGGGCCAACGCGCCTCCCACCAGTTCGCGCAACGGTCCGAAGAGTGGAACGCCGAAATCAACTTCGGGACGCCGAAAAAATACTCCCGGTTGCGCAATCCTCATGTCGCACATCGTTGCGAGATCGAAACCTCCCGCGATGGCTGGTCCATTCAGCGCACACACAATGGGTACTGCGCAGCGCAGGAACGTGTGATGGAAACGGTCACTCGACGCCCAAAGCCGCGTGTGCACGTCGGCGTCGTCGGCTGCGGCTTGGAATTCGCTGAGATCGAACCCAGCGCTGAACGTGGATCCGACGCCAGTGATGACAATCGCCTTGGTGTCGCGATGTTCACACGCCCGCTCCACCGTTGCGCTCAAACTGTCGCGCAACGCAATCGAGAGTGCGTTGCGAACGTCCGGCCGGTTGAGCCGTAACACCAGCACGCCGTCATCGCCAGCTTCTACAAGCAGTTCCGCGGGGAGACCATTCGATATTTCCTGCATGCCCAGAGATTAGTACGATCGTACTAATCGCTCCGGCTCGGCGCATTCGAATCCAGCACCTGGATTTGCGTATGGCCGAATCCGCTGCGATCGTGATCCATAACCACCGACACATCGAAAGAGTGATATGACCCAACTTTGGAAATTCGGAGCCGGTGAACTTGCGTCGATGATCGCGGAAGGCGAGACGTCGTCGGTTGAGGTTGTGAACGCACACCTCGATCGGATCGACGCAGTCAACCCTCAACTCAACGCCATCACGCGGGTCCTCGCCGACGACGCGCGCGCCGCTGCCCGCATTGCGGATGACGCCGTTGCAGCAGGGGCGCAACTCGGCCCGTTGCATGGCGTGCCGTGTACGGTGAAACAAAACATTGACCTTGTCGGGTCGGCGACCAACTGGGGAATGCCAGCTTTCGCCGATGCGATTCCTCCCGTCGATTCGCCCGTTGTCGCGCGCGTGAAAAGTGCCGGCGCGATTCCGATCGGCCGGACGAACTGCCCAGACATGGCCTTGAGGGTCCACACCGATTCTGGATTATTTGGCCTCACCCGCAACCCGTGGGATCCGACCCGAACGGCTGGAGGGAGCTCGGGCGGCGAAGCGTCGGCGCTCGCCGCGGGAATGACGCCGATTGGTATCGGGAACGATATTGGCGGCTCGTTGCGCAACCCAGCGAGTTGTTGTGGGATCGCGTCGATCAAACCGTCTGCGGGACGCGTCGCGAACTGCACGTTGATCCCATCAGCCGACGGACCCTTATCGTTTCAGGTCATGCCCACCGAAGGGCCAATGGCAAGGCGAATCGCCGACGTTCGTCTCGGCCTGACCGTCATGGCAGGCCGCGATCGGCGAGATCCATATTCGCTTCCCCTCGCCGACGTTGCGCCTCGAGACCGCGGACGGTCGCTTCGCATAGCGGTATTGAGCGAGCCTCCCGGCGGAGCCACTGATGCGCGCGTCGCGCAACGGGTCCGCGCGGCCGCGGACGTGCTCACCGATGCAGGACACGTACTCGTCGACAGCGAACCGCCCCGTTTTGCTGAGGGCGTCGACCTTTGGGGACAGTTTCTGATTAACGACGTTCGCGGGCTGATGCCGTTGATCGGCGGAATCATGTCTGACGACGCAAACGCGTTTATTGGCCGCGCCCTCGATCACTATCCGGCCATGGACCTCGGCGATTACACGGGCTTGTTGATGGCACGCCAGAGTCTGATGCGCGACTGGGCAATGTGGTTCAACGACGTCGACGTGCTGCTGACGCCCACCTGGACGCAGCTTCCGTTTGCGCACGGTTGGGACGTCGCCGACGATGCCAGTTCGCTCGCCACGCTCGAACTCATGCGATGCGTCACTCATGCGAACCTGCTCGGGCTTCCCTCTGCGTGCGTCACCGCTGGACTCGTCGATGGCGTACCGGTTGGGGTGCTCCTCACCGCCGACCGTTTCGCAGACGGCATCGCCCTCGATGCCGCAGAGACGATCGAAGATGCGTTCGCGCTGCCATTGCCAATCGATCCCAACTAGCGTCGCAACCGACTCAGGTCACCCGTCGCACCTAACTTCCCCTACCCACTTCCCCCACACACAACGTGAACCACTCCCACGATGCCGTCCATTGGCACTCTGGGAACACAATGTCTGTCGGAAGTGACAATGGATCAACAATGGGACCGATTGTGGGACGTCGCTCGGCGTCAACACGGGACATTCAGTATGCGCCAGGCGGCGGATTGCGGAATCGCGCCGCATCGCGTTCGCCACCGAGCGTCTCGGGGAGATGTCGAGACGATTCACCCAAACGTGTTTCGAGTCGCAGGAGCGCCACGTAGTTTCGAAGCAAAAATGCGAGCAATTGCATTGTGGTTGGGAACGCGAGTGGCAATATCGCACGGCTCGGCGTCGCGACTCCTGCGACTTGATCTCGACGCGCAATATCTACTCGCACACCGCGACCGTGTCGATGTCTGGTTGCCGGGATCGGTGCACGTTGGAAGGAGGAATCCACAACTGCGAGTCCATCGAACCCAGAACATCCCGGAACACCACCGTTCGTTCGTCGATGGGATACCCGTGACGACGGCGGCGCGGACTGTCGTCGATTCGGCTGCAACCCTCGACAGCGAGCGGCTCGAGGCCCTCGGCGAAAGCGCCCGCCGGCTTGGCATCATGACGATCGCCGATCTCGAGCGGGCATTGCGTGACCTCGGAACACGGCCGGGCGTCGCGAAGGTCAGAAAATACGTCGAACAACAACGAGGAGATCCGGCGCTCCAATACGGGCTGGAAATCAAACTGGCGCGGTTACTCAGACAGGCGAGGCACCTCGGATCGTGGCAGCGCCAGACCAAGATCGCGATTGGGACACCGATCGGCAAAGTGTTCCGAGTCGACTTCGCGCAACCAACCACACGCGTCATCATCGAATGCGACGGTTTTCGCTGGCACGGCAATCACCTCCGCTGGAAGCTAGACCGCGCAAGAATCGCCGCGATCGAAGCAGCAGAATGGCGAGTGGTCACGGTGACGTGGGACGACGTTGTGCAGCGCGCCGACCAGACGGTGCACCGAATCGCGCTGGCGACACAATGCCGTCCATTGGCACTCTGGGAACACAATGTCTGTCGGAAGTGACAACGGGCGGAATGTTGGACGGGTTTCGCTGACGTGCAGACCTACTATTCGCCGCACCATGCATGAACATTCAGCCAGCGATGCAGCCAGCGATGCAACCAGCGATTCGACCAGCGATGCAACCAACGATGCGGCCCGTGAACAAACAGGTGGCGTGAGCGCCGTCGGCCTGGGGAAGCGATTCGGGGATCTGTGGGCGTTGCGTGCGCTCGACCTCCACGTTGCGCCAGGAACCGTGCTCGGATTGCTCGGGCACAATGGCGCAGGAAAAACAACAGCGATTCGTATTCTGACGACGCTCAGTCAACCTTCCGAGGGCAGCGCGACCGTCGCAGGTTTCAATGTCGTCACCCAAAGTGCGGCAGTGCGCGAGCACATCGGAGTCGCGTCGCAACAAGCCACCGTCGACGGCCTCATGACAGCGCGCCTCAATCTCGAAACGATCGGCCGTCTGCGTGGAATGTCGAAAGCGACGACGCGACAACGCAGCGACGAGTTGCTCGCGCAACTCGACCTGACCGACGTCGCGACCGCGCTCGTGAAGACGTACTCGGGCGGGATGCGCCGGCGTCTTGATCTTGCAGCGAGCCTGATGGGCAATCCTGAGGTGCTGTTTCTCGACGAACCAACGACCGGCCTCGACCCACTCAGCCGCAGCGGACTCTGGCAGATGCTCGGCGACCTCGTACGCGAAGGAACCACCATCATTCTGACAACGCAATATCTCGAGGAGGCCGATCGCATGGCCGACGACATCGTGGTGCTCGACCACGGCCGCACCGTCGCCCACGGCACACCGGAGGTGCTGAAGGCACGCATCGGCGACGATCGCCTCGACGTGAAGGTCGCGACCGTCGACGAACTCAGCGCGGCAGCGACCGCGATGGCGCCCTTCGCCGACAACGACCCGACTTTCGAAACAGAACACCTCGTTGTCACGGTGCCGATTAAGGCAGGCGTGCGGGTGATCGAGGTCGTGCGCGCGCTCGACGACGCTGGCGTCGATGCAATCGATATCACCCGCAGGGAGGCAACGCTCGACGATGTGTTCGTTGCGTTGACCAGCACGACGCGAAGCAATCAGGAACATAGCGACGAGGTTTCCGCATGAGCAACAACCTGCTGACCGATGCGACGGTATTGGCACGACGCAACCTTGAACACATTCGACAAGTACCGGAAAAGCTCACGAATGTGACTGTCCAACCGCTGATGTTCGTATTGCTCTTCGCGTATGTCTTCGGCGGCGCCATCAAGGTCGAAGGTGCTGGATACAAGGAATATCTGATGGGTGGGATCCTCATCCAAACGCTCGCGTTCGCGATGATGGGGCCAGCAATGTCGATCGCGACAGACCTTCAAGAGGGGGTCATCGATCGTTTTCGATCTCTTCCCTGTCGGCGGGCGGCGTATCTCCTCGGTCACTATCTCGCTGAGATGATTGGGTCGCTGCTCACAATTGGAATCCTCCTCGGCACCGGGCTCATCGTCGGCTGGCGCGCGCACACAAGCCTGTTTCATTTTTTCGAGGCGCTCTTACTCCTGCTCGTATTCGCGACAGCGATGATTTGGATCGGTCTGTGGCTCGGCATCCTCGTGCGCTCACCCGACGCGGTCATGGGAATCGGGTTTGTGATCGTCTTTCCACTCACGTTCATGTCGAATGCGTTCGTACCGATCAACTCGATGCCCAGCGTTCTGCAGTGGCTCGCTTCGGTGAACCCGGTGAGCGTCCTCATTGCAGCAGTTCGCACGCTCTTCGGAAATCCCGTATCGCCCGTGACGAAACACGTCTGGCCTCTCGACCATCCGGTCGCTGGCGCCTGGATCTACAGCATCTTCCTCGTCGCCGTTGGGTCTGTGATTGCCCAACGACGGTACAAGGCGCGCACGACCGACTAACGCGCCGAAGGTTGCGGTGTTGAGAATGGCGTCGGTTGGGTCCCTGGCGGACCAAAGACGCACCGAAGCTTGTCGCGCATGCCGCGCGCCCTGCGTACGTCGCGCGCGATGTCGACCATTTCGTGATACGCGATGCTCAGCGGATTGAACGTGTGGATGTTCTTGGTCAGCCCGTACTTCACGCGCCGCACCTCGGGCTCAAATGTCCCGAACAGCTTGTCCCAGACGATGAGAATCCCGCCGTAGTTCTTGTCGAGATACTGGCGATTCGCGCCGTGATGACCTCGATGATGCGACGGCGTATTCAAGACGTTTTCGACCAGAGGAGGGAGCCGGTCGATCACCTCGGTATGAATCCAATATTGATACAACAGGTTCAGTTGGCTCGCTTTCGCGGTGACCGACAGCGGGAACCCGAGCAACGGCATCGGCGCGAATACCCAGAATGTCAGATATCCCGACCAGGGTTGACGAAGTGCCGTGGAGAGGTTGTATCGCTCACTCGAATGGTGGGTGACGTGGTTGGCCCAGAGCAACCGCACCTCGTGCATCCATCGGTGATCCCAGTAGTAGAGGAAATCCCACAGCACCATCGCCGAAACGATCGAACCTCGCCGCATGCCAACGTTGGAGATTCGGTGCCGAAACAAGAACCGATCGATGCGGCCGAGCGCGCTCGCTGTCGCAAAGCCAAACGCAATATTGCCACCGAGCATCGCCAAACTCGCGGCGGTGTCGCGTCGTTCGTACCCGACGGGAATGAGCGGGTCGGCGGGAAGTTGCTGCCCAGACAACGCAGCCTCGGTGACGCCTTCAAGATCGCCCATCGTTCGCTTCGGACCGTTCCGCAGCATCGCGTACTCGACGATCATCGTCCCGAAAAACAATGGCAACGATGCCTTATCGATGAAATCGAGCTGCTTCGCGGGTTGCTTCTTCGCCGCGGGTTGCATCGGACGAACCTAGCGTGTCATGTCTTTGCACAACAAGAACTTGCAACACGTCACGCGGTGCAACTGGTTCAGAGTTGGGCGAACCGCGGCGGCGCGTGCCCTCCGAGGCCGAGGAGAAAGTCGACGATACCTACCGAAAAGCGTGTGGCATCAACGTCGTTGAGCACAAACTTGTTCTTGACCCGGTCGAGCACACTCAACTCATCCGGCTGCCAGGTATCGGTATAGGTCACAGCGGATCCTTGGCCAGGAAGGGTCTGCGGGATCGGCGTCGCCGGTGCAAATCCCAAAAGAAACGAAATGATGTACGTCGACGTTTTTTGCACCCCAGCGGCGTTCGTTCCCAATGAGGGAGCCATTTGCGTCAACCGCGCCGACTCGGTGGCGGTCCATGAGACCGCAACGACGCGCGGCTGCACGATGGGAACCACGACCACGGTGCCAACCATGCCCAACACTCCATGCACACGACAGTGGTACCCGAATGTGCCAGCGACACTGAACGTGTGAGTAAAGATCGCGTTCGCCCCCAAGCACGTCGGAGGACATGAGGGACTGGAATCAAATGAGGCATCGTCGGCCGTCACGCTGTGCGGCGTGGCCGTCGCGTCATGCATCCACGTGATCGAGTCGCCAACGTTGATCGTGATCGTCTTCGGCGAATACGTCAAGCCCACCAGGTTCACCGTGGTTCCGCTCGCTCCCGCCTGGGGTGACGGAATCGCGGCGGCGACGAACCCGGCCACAGAAACGGCGAGAAGAACGACAAGAGCACAAAAGTACGAGATTCGGCGCATGTTGTTGCATACGGATCAGGCAGCAGAAAGGTTCACCGGCCGACAACATTCATGTGCCGAGCACTGCGCGACTCAGGTCAGGCAGGTTTCCCAGAGGATTTTTCATGGGACTTTCCAGACGATTCCGGCGTCGCGAACTGCTCGCCGACTGGGTGCTCAAGCATCTCGGTCATGGCGTCTGCCGGGACAGGTCGCGAGAACAAGAAACCCTGCACATGCGAAGCGCCGAGCTGTTCCAATTGGTCAGCCTGCTCGCGATACTCCACACCCTCAGCCACCGTATCGAGTCGCAAGGTCGAGGCCATCCGCAGGATTGCCTGCACAAGACCAATCGACTCGTGGTCACTTGCGACACCGTCGATAAATGCTTTGTCGATCTTGAGCACGTCGACAGGCAGCGTCCGCAGGTAGCTCAACGACGAATATCCAGTCCCGAAGTCGTCAACCGCAAGTCGCACACCGAGCGCCTTGAGTTCGTGCAACGTAGCGAGCGTCGCCCCTGATTCGTCGAGCAAGACGCTTTCAGTGATCTCGAGCGTGAGCCGGGTGGCGTCGAGCCCCGCATCGGCAATCGCACTCGCCACATCGCTCACGAGATTTGGATCGCGCAGCTGCCGCGACGACAGGTTGACGCTCATCTGCAGCGGCATCTCCGGATGCGACCTGTGCCACGTCGCGGCTTGACAGCACGCGGTGCGCAAAACCGTACGTCCGAGTTCAACGATCAGACCGGTCTCCTCGGCGAGCCCTACGAATTCCGGAGGTCCGAGTAGTCCGCGACGCGGATGTTGCCATCGGACAAGTGCTTCGAAGCCAACGATCGCACCCGTCGATAGCGACACCGTTGGTTGATAATGCACAACGAGTTCGTCGTTACGCAATGCACATCGGAGATCGCCTTCCAACTCGAGGCGTTCCAACGCTGCTTGATGCATCGCCGGTTCGAATGCACGCACGCACGCCTTGCCATCGCGTTTGGCGAGATACATCGCGATGTCGGCGTTGCGCAATAGGTCTTCGGCACTTTCGCCGTTCGAGTGGATCGCAATTCCGGCGCTCGCACTGACAATCAATGTCTTCCCGTCGATTTCAAACGGTACACGAATCACGTCGAGGAGCGCCTC
>JBBRPC010000073.1:0-15158 GCA_038228615.1 Acidimicrobiia bacterium
GAAAAATCCGATCAGTATGAACGTCCCGATTGCCCGCGTGGAGTCGCCGCTGAAAATATGCCGCAGCAATACCTGCCACGAAAGATTCGTTGGCACCTTGCCCGTGTCGTACAACACCGTCGTCCGGATAAATTCGGGTGGATTCAACAACGAAAATGGAAGCGACCACACGGCAAGCATCGCGACAACTCCGCCGAAGAATCGATTTCGATTGCGACCGTTAAGCCAAAACCACGGCAGCAGAAAGGCCGGAAAGGTCTTCGCCGCGATCGCGGCAGCGAACACAAAAATCGACTTTGATCGGTACCACCGTTCGGTGGATTGCGGTGGGCCGAGCAGCAGTGCGTACATCAATAACCCAAGTACGAGGCTGTCGAACCGACCGTAGAGGGCTCCGTTATAGATCACGAGCGGGTTGAGCCACCACAGCGCGGCGGCACCAGCGACGCGCGCTTCGCTGAGTTCGAGGCGCCGACACCACTGCACGATTGCCCACGTCGTGAGAACATCCCCGGCCAGGATCGGGAGCTTTCCCCAATACACCCAATGCGTATGGGTGACGTTCGACAGGAACTTGAACGGAACCTCCAGGTAGGCAAACATCGGTAAGTATGCGTACGGACCGCCCGGAAGGTCGGTGGGTTGGTGCGAATAGAAGTCGTGACCGCGCAGCAGTTCACGTGCCACGATGCGCCACACCACAAAGTCCTGGCCGAACCACAGCGGCACACACGAGATCCTCACCACAGCACCGACAATGAGAATGTTGCGCAGCGTCAACCAACGGCGCGCGGAATCCGTGGGGATGCCCCCAAGGCGAACCCCGTCGGGGTCAAGGTTGTCGCGCTCAGACACCGCCACGGTCTCGTACGTTAATGGACCGTCGCCCCGACCCATGCGTTGCCATGCGGAAACGCGAACTCTGCGAGCGCGCCAGCATGCATCTCGGCCGAATATCCCGGTAACTCCGGCAGTCGGTAGGAACCTCCGACCACCCGAACCGGATCCACAAAATGCTCGTGAAGATGGTCGGCAAACTCGGTCGAGCGCCCGTCAAGCTGGCCAGAAATCGCGATGAAATCAATCGCGCTGATGTGTTGCACATACTCACATAAGCCCAGGCCACCGGCGTGCGGACACACAGGAATAGAAAATTTCGCAGCTAACAGCAATACTGCAAGCACCTCATTCAGCCCGCCAAGTCGACAGGCGTCGACTTGGGCAACATCAATCACCTCAGCTTGGAACAGCTGTTTGAACAACACCTTGTTCATTGCGTGCTCCCCGGTCGCGACACCGATCGGAGCGACGCCGCGCCGTATTGCTGCGTGGCCGAGCACATCATCTGGGCTCGTTGGCTCCTCGATCCAGCGCAAACCGAGATGCTGGAGGTGCGACATCCATTCGATCGCGACTGGTACGTCCCATACCTGGTTCGCGTCGACCATAAGTTCGTGGTCTGGGCCTAACAGTTCGCGCATGAAGTCCAACCGACGAACATCGTCGTCGATCGAGACGCCCACCTTCGCCTTGAATCGTGTGAATCCCGAATCGAGGGCTTCGCCGACAAGGTCACGAACTTTGGCATCGCTGTATCCAAGCCATCCGGCCGACGTGATGTATGCCGGGTAGCCGTCGCGCTCCAACTGCCTTCGTCGTTCGTTGCGCGTCGGTTCGAGTGCCTGCAACATTTCGATCGCTTCTTCGCGCGTCAATGCATCTGAGAGATAGCGCCAGTCGATGAGATCGACTATCTGTGCTGGACTCATCTCGACGACAAGTTGCCAGACCGGTTTCGTTTCGCGCTTCGCCCAGAGATCCCACACCGCGTTGACAATCGCTGCGACGCCAAGATGCACAACGCCCTTGTCTGGCCCAAGCCATCGAAGCTGCGTGTCGTTTGTCAGCTCCCGGTGCCAACTGCCGAATGCGCCTGTGATCTCGTCGAGGTCGCGCCCGATGACAAGGTGCTGCAATGCGACGATCGCGGCGCACACGACTTCAGTTCCGCGACCAAGCGTAAATGTAAAGCCGTGCCCGCGCAGTTTGGCGTCGTCGGTGACGAGCACAACGTATGCCACTGAGTAGTCGGGATCAGTGTGTACAGCATCAGATCCTGCGAGCGTCAGCGACGTAGGGGCGCGCACGTCAAGAACATGCAGACCCGTAATGGTGGTCATTTCGGTACGACAAAGCTGTGCGTCCCACCGTCAACCTGCAGAGCGGTACCCGTGGTGTACCCCGCGGCGGGTGACGCGAGGTAGCAGATCGCTGCCGCGACCTCGGCGGCGGTGCCGAGCCGCCCAATCGGTTGACGAGCCACAAGGTTGCGTCGCGCAGCTTCAGGATCGGGCGCAGCATCAAGAATTCGACCGACCCACGGCGTGTCGATGGTGCCAGGGCACACGCAATTTACGCGAATCCCTTCAGGTGCATGATCAGCTGCCATCGCGAGCGTGAGCGCATACACAGCACCCTTACTTGCGCCGTAGCAGGCTCGGTTCGGCAATCCGGTCCACGAAACGATCGATGCGAGATTTACGATCGCCGCGTTGCGAGAGCCCCGCAGCATTGGCAGGCACGCTGCAGAAACGCGCACGATTCCAAAAACGTTGACGTCGAATACTCGCCGCCATTCTTCGATGTCGTTCGACATGACATCACCCGCAGCACCGATCCCGGCGTTGTTGACAAGAATATCGATACCACCGAGCGCCTCATGTGCCGCCATAACTGCGGCGGCAACCGAAACATCATCGGTGACGTCACATCGAACACCTATGCCGCGAGGATCGCCCGTCGCATCATCGATATCAAGACCCACAACCTGGGTACCTTCATCGAGCAGGGCCGTCATCGTCGCGGCGCCGATTCCAGAACTCGCGCCGGTCACAACCGCGCGCAGGCCGCCCAAATTCAAGACGCTCATTGCAAGACTTCCATCGCAGCGCATTGCATAGCACATGCCGCGGTCTTCGCATCAGAGTCTGCGAGAAGCAATGCCCGAATGGCCAACCATGCCGCGTCTTCAATTTCGGGGAACCGATCCATCGGCGGATAGGTCAGCATGCCTGCGGTGATAGTTGCTTGGGTAATCGCAAGACGGCGGACATCGACTGCATCCGTCGGCACGACGGCCGCAAACGCGTCACGGTGCGCGCACACCGATCCGGTGAGGGCATCCAACGCTTGCATTTCATAGCCGCAAAGTTCTCGGACGAAATCCACCGCGCCATCGATATCGCCACATGAGCGCGGAATTGCCCAAGCATGACACCCGGCGTACGACCGAGGTCCGACCGCATCACCGAAGTAGGGGTGAGGTTCAAGATTGGCACCCTCGGGCGATGCACGAACCGTCGCGGTTCCTCCCGGCCACGCCGCACCCAACACAACCGAACCATCGCCCAATGCCGCGTCGACATCGTCGTAGTCCCATTCAGGCAACGCGGCCGGCGCATTGTTCGCAATCGACTGAAGTAGCTGCAGTGCCGCGACCACAATGTCTTGGTCGAATTGAGGTCGCAAACCGGCGTCGAAGAGCGAACCTCCCAACACTGTCACAATTTCAAGGAGGGTCCCGAAGAGCCCGGACTCCTTCCCGGGAAACGCAAACGACATCCGGCTCGCGGCGAGTTGCTGCCAGCTCGTGGGAACCTCCGCGTCACCCAGCAATCGACGGTTGGCCCATAACACACGCACATCGATATTGCGCGGCACGCAATACTGGCTGCCTTCGAACGTACACAGTTCCACCGCCCGCGAAGCAAGCTCATCTGTGGAGACAACGTCGCGGAGATCGAGCAGCCAGCCGCGTTGGGATGGCGCATATTTGGAGTGCGTTGAAATGACGTCGATGCGCTCGCCGCGACGCAACATCGTCGACACTGCCCGGTTCAAGCTCGGATGATCGGCGTGCACAACAATTTCGATATCGCGCCGATTGAAATGTTCGTACAGTCCGTCGTACATCGGACCACCAACGAGCGCAACTCGGACGGTCATGCAGCTCCCCCGCCGTCGACCGTGCGCGTGCTTCCAAGGACCACAGCCGCCAACACCACAATGACAGGTTCGAGCGGGCTTCGGAATCGCTGGTTGCCATACCCAACCATGGTCGAAATCAGCACCGCCGCCAGAGGAATCACACACACCATCAACGCCCGCGATGGAGAACCTCGCAATCGAAACGCCCCAATCGCGGCCAACGGAATCAGTCCGAGATACATGATGTAGCCGACTTTCGACCAGGCAGAACTCCGGCCCTCGTACATTGATTCGATCTCAAGTTCATGCCACGGTTCGTACGCCCCAAAGGTTCGACCTAACCGCGCCGCTGTGACAACGGGAAGTCGCGACAGATGATCACGCATGTATTTCATGCCAACATCTCGTGCGTAGCGATTCTGCAGAATCTCTCCATGATCGCCGTGCGTCAACGCGTCACCGAGACGGACACAGGGAAACTCCCACGATCCGATCCGACTTCCGTAGTACGTGTCGTGACAATTGGCGCCTGCAACGACTGCCCAGCCATTCACGGCGATAGGCACAAAATTGTGGAACCGAATCTGATTGCGGATTTGCCAACCGCTCAGCACCACAACCGGAACTATCAACACCATTACAGCGATGCGCAACCGCGCGCCGAGAGTCATAGGTGTTGTAACCATCGACGCTGTCCACCCAGCGACGACGGCACAAGCGAGGGCGATCAGCACACCGTCGCTTCGCGTGAGCACCAGCCACGCAAGTACTGCGCCTAACCAGAACGCGTTGATGAGCGTCGGAGTACGCCGCACTCGCAACGTCAACAGCAGCGCTGCGACCACAAGCGCCGCGGACAACGACTCTGTCATCAGCGCGCCGTCGGCGAGCCAAAGGTTCGGATATACCGCTGCGACACCTGCGGCGATCAGCCCCACGCGTCGGGTCGCGACCGTTCGTCCGAGAATCCCAGTCATGGCTACCGTCGCGGAACCCAGCCCGCTCGTCCAGATCAACAATTTGGTGCGAGTCCCGAGACCCAATAGCCGACCAACGGCGAGGAAGAATGGGTAGCCGGGAGGAAATAGCACTGTCGCGTGGTGAGGGACTCCACTCGTTTCGTATCCGCCGCGACTTGCGATGCTTTTCGCGAGCTCGTAGTACGAAGTGCCATCAAATCCCAAGACGGATGTGCGACTCCAAAGCATTGTGTAGACAACGCGAACGACGAACCCGAACAACACAATCGCGGCCAAGCGCGCTCGAAACGTTCGATCCTCAATTCCTTCGTTCAACATCGTTCGTATTCTGACACGGCGGTGCTGACAGATCGTAGAATTGGAAGGGCGCGACCGATTCGACAACACACCACTAGCGTGCGGCGGGTGAAACTGCCAGGGTTCGACCTCGCCGGTGTTCGGGTATGGGAAACGCCAGAGGTGGTGTCGCTGAATCGCCTCCCAATGCGCGCATCTACCTGGCCAGCGCCAGATCAAGCAACTGCATTGGCGTCGCCGCGCGATGGCAACGAGTGGTTTCACCGGCTCGACGGTACGTGGCGCTTTGCCATCGCCGATCGACCCGAAGCAGCTCCTGTCGGGTTTGAGTCGTCCGCCTTCGACGACCAAGCATGGGCGAAGGTGGCGGTTCCTGGATGTTTCACCATGCAGGGTTTCGCGGCACCGATCTACACAAACGTCCAAATGCCATTCCGCCCACTTGCGCCACAGGTCCCGGACGACAACCCGACCGGTCTCTATCGCACGACGTTCGCAGTGCCACGAGGTTGGCGTGACCGTCGCATCGTGTTGCACCTCGGCGGCGCCGAGAGCTTGGCGTTGCTGTGGATCAACGGCGAAGCGGTCGGACTGAGCAAAGACAGTCGACTCGCCTGCGAATTTGATATCACGAGGCACGTCCGACACGGGCGGCGAAACACGCTGGCGATCATGGTCATTCGTTGGTCGGACGCGACTTACCTCGAGGACCAAGACCAGTGGTGGCACGCCGGTATTCATCGCGAAGTTGTGCTGTACTCGACTGCATCGACGTTCATCGCCGATGTGCACACGAACGCAAACCTTCACGACGACCTCGCAACTGGTTCGTTCGATATTCGAGTCGACGTCGGTTACGCCGACCGGGTACGGCCGGACGCCGGCTGGACAATCGAGGTCGAATTACGACAGCCTTCTGGTCGACCCGTGGGCAAGGTCTTTCGCGATGTCGTTCCGCATCAACCAATCGCTTACGACTTCGACGGCCATCGCGTCCGATTCCATCGCGACGTTCGCAACGTGGCGAAATGGAGTCACGAATCGCCAACGCTCTACGGCGTTGTTATCAGCTTGATCGATCCCGACGGCGTAGTACGTGAGGTGACGGCGCTCCGCGTCGGATTTCGGCGCGTCGAGGTACAGGGGAAGGACTTTCTTCTCAACGGTGAACGCGTGTTGTTCTTCGGCGTGAACCGTCACGATTTCGACCCAGATACCGGTCGTGTCGTCACGCCTCAGCAGATGCGCAGCGAGCTGGCCCTCATGAAACAATTTGGGTTCAACGCACTGCGAACATCACACGCGCCAAATGATCCAGCACTACTCGACCTCTGCGACGAGTTGGGGATGCTGGTGGTCGACGAAGCGAACATCGAAAGCCACGGGCTGAATACCTCGTTGTGTCACAACGGTAGGTATCTCGATCAGGTCATCGAGCGGGGGCGCAGGATGGTGGAGCGCGACAAGAATCATCCCTGCATCGTGATGTGGTCGCTCGGTAACGAATCGGGGTACGGCGCTCAACACGACGCGCTGGCGGGCTGGATTCGTCACTACGACCCGACGCGTCCGCTGCACTACGAAGGTGCAATCATGATGGACTGGAACGCTGGTCACGCAGCGACCGACGTGCTGTGCCCGATGTATCCCGAGATCTGGGCCGTGGAATTCGCGGCCAGAACCGCCGACCGCCCAGTAATTCTCTGCGAGTACTCACACGCGATGGGCAACAGCAACGGGTGCTTAGGCGAATACTTCGATGCGTTTCAACAACCTGGAGCACAGGGTGGCTTCATCTGGGAGTTCTGGGATCATGGTTTGCGGCAATATCTCAACGAGGATGGAACGCCACTCGCGGTGACGGGAATCCCAACCCCCCACTGGCGTTTCGCATACGGAGGCGACTTCGCCGAACGGCGCCACGATGCGAATTTCGTCTGCGACGGCGTCGTGTGGCCGGATAGAACACCGAAACCGGCGTTGTGGGAACACAAGTTTCTCGCCCGTCCGATGTCGGCCGACGCCAGCGGCACTCGGCGAGGCAATATCGCGCTCACCAATCGCTCGTTCATACGCGATTCGTCGTGGCTTCGCGTGCGTTTCGCCGTCGCTATCGACGGCGTCGTCGCGGTTCGCGGCGCGTTACCTCTTCCGCCAATCGCGCCGCGCGCAACTGCGACGGTCGCGCTCCCCGTCGATTGGCGCAACGTCGGTGCAGGCGAATGCATCGTGACCATCACATACCTCGTCGCGAAGGCGACGCCTTGGTGCGACGCAGGTTTCGAGATTGGCCACGATCAGATCGCCGTCGACAGGGGATCCAAGAACGTCGCCATGCAGGAGCGGAGCAATCGTGCAACGCTGGCGCCGGTCACGCGCCGCGACTCCGGGCCGCGCAGCGAATTCGCCATGGGTGAACTACTCGCAACATTCGATCGCGAGTCGGGTCTCTTGACAGGACTCGAACGCGATGGCGAAGCGATATTCGTCGAACCGCCGCGCCTCGCGCTGTGGCGCGCGCCCATCGACAACGACGGTCTGAAGTTGGCACTGGGATCGCTCACGCCATTCGGTCGGTGGCGAACCTGGGGCCTCGACGCGCTCACGTCTCGCTGTGTTGCAACCCGCGTCTCACGATCACCAGATGGGTTCACCTGCACCGCGACCCACGAGTACATCGGATCCGACCCAGACGCAGCAATCACCCACCGCCAACGCATCACGCTCGCTGGTGACGCAACG
This sequence comes from Acidimicrobiia bacterium, assembly GCA_038228615.1. Classification (GTDB taxonomy): domain Bacteria; phylum Actinomycetota; class Acidimicrobiia; order IMCC26256; family PALSA-610; genus F1-120-MAGs023. Next base: position 8,007 of record JBBRPC010000073.1, read on the forward strand.
CTGAGCTTCGCTGAGGACGTTCGCATACCCGATTACTTTGCGGATCTGCCTCGCATCGGCATTCGATTCGATATTGCGACCAGCGACGAGACACTGCAGTGGTACGGCGACGGTCCGCACGAGTGCTACCCCGATCGCCAACGCGGCGCTCGGCTCGGGCTCCACAGCTCCACAGCTGCCGAGCAATATGTGCCGTACGTGATGCCGCAAGAACACGGGCTCCATACGAACACGCGCTGGGTATCGCTCGGGCACAGCCTACGAATCGGCGCGTCTCAACCGTTCATGTTCTCCGCGCTGCACCACACGCCAGAACAACTCACAGCGGCGCTCCACGACGTAGAACTTGTGCAAAATCCCGCCACAACCGTGCACATCGACCACCGTCATCGAGGGCTCGGCACAGCAAGCTGCGGACCGGACACGCTCGACAAATATCTCGTGAAACCAGGCCGCTACCGATGGAACTGGAGCGTGTGTGTTCCCCCGAGTTGATATCGCCGGTTAGACAGCTTCGAGGAGTGCGCGGGCACCGACGTCGCTCGCCGGATGGCGCAGCTTCGACAGGGCGCGTGCTTCGAGCTGACGAATGCGTTCACGCGTCAATCCAAAATGTTCGGCGATTTCTTCGAGCGACCGCTCTTGACCGTCGAGACCGAAACGAAGTCGCAAGATTGTCCGCTCACGCTCATCGAGCACCGACAGAATCCGCTCGACCTCACGCGGCAACAACGCAGTCGCTGCGGCCTCAAACGGAGAGGTTGCGCTGGCGTCTGCGACGAAATCGCCACGTTCGGCATCGCCATCGTCGCGCAATGGCTCGTCGAGCGACACCGGATCACTGGCATAGCTGTGGACTTCGACAACCTTTTCGAGTGGCAGTCCGGCTTCGGCCGCGACCTCGGCGATCGTCGGGGTGCGACCCAGCTCACTTTCGAGTTGCGCACGCACCTTCATCACACGAGCGAGGGTGTCGCCGGCGTGCACTGGCAGCCGGATCACTCGCGACGAGTTTGCGATGCCGCGCTGGAGCGCCTGGCGGATCCACCAAGTTGCGTACGTTGAGAACTTGAATCCTTTGCGCCAGTCGAATTTTTCGACGGCGTGGATCAGGCCGAGGTTGCCTTCTTGGATCAGGTCGAGGAGCGGCAATCCGCTGGCTTGGTACTTCTTGGCAATCGACACGACAAGCCGCAAGTTCGCGTTCACGAACTCGCGCTTGGCATCCTCGCCGTCACGGAGTTGGCGACGGAGCTTGCGCTTCTCAGCCGGTGTCAACTTGGTTGCGGTTGCGAGTGCTTCGGCAGCCTCCTTGCCACCATCGATGCGCTGTGCAAGGCGCACCTCATCGTCTTTGGTCAGCAGGTCATACCTGCCGATGTCCTGCAGGTACAGCCGGACTAGATCTTGGTCTTCACTTCGGTCGAGACGGTCGTCAGCCACAAGTTTCCTTCTGTGCGCCCGGCGGGTGCGCCGGGTCATTGCTTCATTTTCCGTGGATATAGGGCTTTCCGGGTCCGAAACCGTTCCCAGATGCATAGAGCATGACAGGAACGGCGGCCAGATGCAGGGAATTCCCTCCGGAGTCGTGATTGTCCCAGGTTGAGGGGGGCAAAGTCGAGGCGAAAGGGTGAAGATTTTTCAGAGAGTTACCAAGATCGTCCTTTTTGGACGCCAGATTGAGCCGAGCGGCACCTGTTTGGGCGTTTCTAGGGTTTGCCTTGGGAAATCGGTCGTATTTCTTACCGTGCGCAATAGCTGAGAAATTTCTCAGGAATGCAATTCGGGCCGATCCGCAAACTGGTCGAGAGCCTCCGGATTCGCCAATGCCTCACGATTTCGCACCACTCGGCCTGCCACCACATCCCGCACCGCCAACTCAGCAAGTTTGCCGGAGCGAGTTCTCGGCAGATCCGACACCGCAACAATTCGCGCCGGAACATGGCGGGGCGAACAATTCGCTCGAACCCGCGCGCGAATGAGGTCCTGTACCGGCTGGGGTACTGGCTGGGGTACCGGCTGGGGTACCGGCTGGTGAACGAGTGCGGGAGTTAGGGCATCCTCGCCAGCGGCATCGGCAAGTCGCACGAACAACACAATCCGGACATCACCTTCCCATGGTTGACCGATCGCAAGGGCCTCAATGACCTCCGGCAATGCTTCGACCTGTCGGTAGAGCTCGGCCGTGCCGATTCGCACACCGCCCGGATTGAGCGTGGCGTCGGATCGACCAGTAATGACAAAACCGCCGTGCGCGGTACGCGCGGCGAAATCCCCATGCGCCCAGACATCCGCTCCAGGGAAACGGTCGAAGTATGCGGCGCGATATTTCGCGCCGTCGGGATCGTTCCAAAAGGACAGGGGCATGCTCGGAAACGGCGCGGTGCACACCAATTCACCGGTTGCACCAACTGCCGATTCCGCTCCATCGTCGGAGAAGACGGACGCGCCGATACCCAACGCGGGACCCTGAATTTCGCCGCGATACACAGGTCGCGTTGGGTCACCGATCACCAGGCAGCCACAGAGATCAGTGCCGCCGCTGATCGAGGCGAGGTGCACATCGCCACCGGGTCCAACAATCGCGTCGTAGACATAGTCGAAGGCTTCCGCAACGAGCGGTGACCCGGTGGAGCAGATGGTTCGCACCGCCGTGAGGTCGTGGCTCTGATCGGTGCGAACGCCGGAGTTGCGCAACGCATCGACGTATTTCGCACTGATGCCAAAGAGCGAGACGCGATGGCGCGCTGCGAGGTCGAACAACACGGCTGGCGAAGGATGAAACGGCGAACCGTCGAACAGCACGATCGTCGCCCGACTCGCCAATGCGCCTGCGAGCCAGTTCCACATCATCCAACCACAGGTCGTGAAATAGAACACTCGATCACCCGGCCGAACGTCGCAATGCAGCCGATGTTCAGTCAGATGTTTTAACAAGATTCCACCCGCGCGGTGCACAATGCATTTCGGCGGGCCCGTCGTTCCGCTGCTGTAGAGGATCGCCAACGGGTGGTCAAACGGAAGCTGCACGAAATCGTTCCCGCGGCCCTGCGGATGCAACCAATCTGCAAACGGGACCGCGCCGTCGGGATAACGCGTTCGATCGTCACCCTCGACATTGTTGATCACGATCACTCGTCGGACACCAACGAGCAGCGTCGTGATTTCGCCGAGTCGAGCGAGACAATCATGAACTTTCCCTGCGTAGCGATACCCATCGACCGCGAACAACAAGACTGGCTCGATTTGTCCAAAGCGATCGACGACACCTGCCGTGCCGAAATCAGGCGATGAGCTGCTGAACACTGCGCCAATGCTCGCCGCAGCCAACATGATCGCAACCGTCTCAGGAATGTTGGCCATCCAAGCGGCGATCCGATCCCCCGGCTGCACGCCCTCGCCGAGCATGGCACCAGCGATCCGGCCGACGAGATCGTGAAGTTCACGACGCGTCAACGTTCGGTCGCGACCTGTCTCGTCAGTGGCGACAATGGCAATCGCATCAGACGCGTCACCCAACAAATTCTCGGCGTAATTCAAGCGAGCATCGGGAAAGAATCGGGTGTCGCGCATGCGTCTCTCACCAGAAAGTTCACCGGGTACGACAACACGCCGCCCGCGTTGACCGACCACACCGCATTCATCCCAGACATCAGCCCAGAACCTGTCTGGATGGTCCATCGAAAAACGATGCAATTCCAACGAATCGGCACAGCCACAGCGCTCCCGAAATCGGGTGAGGTTGGCGTCGCGAACGCGCTCAGGTGAGGGTTGCCAGATCGGAGTGTCGACCATTCGCGCACGCTAGCGACAACGGCGCTCACGCCCTGCGTCGACTACGTTTCGCGATTGTGAGTGGGCCGCGTGTTGCACCAAACAATTCTGAACGCAATTCTGAACGACAGGCTCCGGTCGCCGACATGTCGATCGGTCGGCTGACTGGTGCAGACGAAACATTGCATCACCAGGTCGTCAACACCTTCGGAGCCGTCGCGACCACCGACCTCAACTGGACCGAGAAGATCTGGGCCGCGGCCTTCGCGCACGACGGGAGTACACAAGTCGCTTTCGGGCTCGGCAAATACGCCAACCGCGGCGTCCTCGACGCGTACGGCGGCATAAGTCGCGGCACAGAACAGTGGACGGTTCGCGGTTCACGGGCGCTGCAAGTCGATGATCGCACGTCGGTCGGGCCGCTGACATACGAAATACTCGAACCATTGCGAGCCGTCCGAGTCGTGTTGGAACCGAACGATATTCAAAAGATCGCGTTCGATATCACACTCGAATCCACGATCCGTCCTGGCCTCGAAGGTCGCGAAGTACTGCGCGCTCCCGGTTCGCAGCGCGTGACCAACGACGTTGTGAGATACCACCAGGCGGGAACGGCGCGCGGTTGGCTGACGATCAACGGCGAACGAACAATCATCGACAGCAACAATTGGTCGTCAGGACGAGATCACAGTTGGGGTGTGCGCAATACCGTTGGCGCGCCGGTGAAGGACCTCGCACCAACGACGTATCCGCGCGCACCGCAGTCGTTTACCAGCTGGTCGCCAATCCGCTGCTCGAACAGCGACGGCACCGAATGCACAATGTTTCATTACCTCATGCATTCCAATATTCCAGGGCAACCAGCGCACAAACTCGCCGGCGGCATCGAGCACCCCGACGGCACCGTCGAATCGTTCAGTAACGCCGAGTGGATCGACACGACCTTCGACGATGCGAATCGCAGATTCATTGCCGGCACCCTCATCACAACCTTCGCCGATGGAACGCGACGGCTGTGGCGTATATCTGCGACCCCGGAAGGCACCGGATTTCATCTTGGAACTGGCCTGTACTTCGGTCTCGATGGCGCCCACCATGGCGATTGGCGCGGCGAACTTCATGTCGACGGCGACCACTTCGAGCATTGCGACGACCCGAAGATCGCCCGCCGGATCCATCAACTCCGCGATTGCGTCGTTCGCGTCGACGACGGCGAAGGCACACTCGGGAATGGTGTACTGCAAACTGTCGTGATCGGAGAGTTTCCCGAATTCAATACCACACTCGCCGCGACATTTCTGTAGGTCCTCAACGCTGGCAGTCGCAACGACCCAGGTCGACTCCGCGTCATGACTCAGCAACTACCGCCGCTTCACGAGTCGCTGCGACCCACCGAGCGAACGCGCCGCCGTCGATGCGCGCAAGATCTTCGGGAGGACCATCTTCGACAATCACACCGTGTTCGAACACCAACACGCGATCAGCTCGCACCGCGGTATTGATCCGGTGCGCAATCACGATTGCCGTGCGATCCGTCAACAGTGTCTGCATCGCGTGTTCCACCAACACATCCGTCGCCGGATCAAGATTCGACGTCGCCTCATCGAGCACGATCACGCGCGGCTCGGCGAGAAATGCTCTCGCCAACGCAACCAACTGCCGCTGTCCCGACGACAACGTCAGACCGCGATTCGCCACGACCGCATCCAGACCACCGGGGATCGCAGCCAGCCGACCCGCGAGACCCATCGCTTCGCATGCCGCATCGATGACTTCGCGAGACGCATTCGGTTGCGCGACACTCACGTTGTCGGCGACCGTGCCATCAAACAGAAACCCCTCCTGCGGCACAACAATGACATGTTTACGCAACGTCGTTCCCGACACCTCGCGTAGATCCTGACCATCGATCAACACGCGGCCATCGGTAGCATCGTAAAAACGCGCCACCAACTTCGCGAAGGTGCTCTTTCCGGCACCACTCGTTCCAACCACAGCAACACGTTGACACGCCGGAATCACGATATCGACATTGTCGAGCGCATTGGGTCCGTCATCCTCGTAGCGGAACGACACATGATCAAATCGAATCTCACCAACCGAAGGTTCGAAGTCGTACGCCCCTGGTCGATCAAGCACCTTCGGTTGCAGCGCACGAAATTCGAACACCCGCGCGAACGAAGCGCCAGCAGCCTGCAACAAACTCGTCAACTCCGTGAATTGCTGAATCGGCTCAAACAGACGATTGATATACAGGCTGAACGCAATCACAACACCGATCTGAATCTCGCCACGCTGAAACAACGTCGACCCATACCCGATCAGAATCGCCAACGCGACAGGCACCAAGAATTCCACCGTCGCGTAGTACAACGCGGCCACAGTGCCCGACCGCCGCTTCGTGTCGAACGCGTCGAAACTCACATCCTGGAACACATCATGTTGCTCAGCTTCGATCGCGAACGACTGCACAACTCGCATCCCAACCAACGATTCGTTCACGTGCGTCAACAGCGTCGCCATCGTCTCACGAATTTTCATCTGTACTGCGAATGCCCGAGGGCGATACCACGCACTCGCTGCTGCAAGTATCGGCAGAATCAACAACACCGCGAGCGTGAGCTTCACGCTCTGGAACATCATGAACACGATCGTGAACGTCAACACCAGAACCGCACGGAGCACCAGCGACATCCCGGCCTGCACAAACTGCTGCAAATTCTCGACATCGCTCGTCAGCCGCGACACCAAACGCCCCGCAGGTTCGTGCGTGAAATAATCAAGATCAAGTTCGTACAGGTGATCCATCAACGAACCCCGCAGATCCCGCAAATAGCGTTCCGCAAACTTCCCCATATTCGAAACTTCCAGCCAGTTCCCAAACACCTGGCCGACAACCAACACAGCAGCAACCGCAGTACAACCAAAAACCCAACCAGTCGAATGCCCAATGACACCGCGATCAACAACAACCTCGATCACTAACGGAATCGAGACCAACGAAACAGTCATCAACGCCACACCCGCACACGCAAGCGCCGCGACCCTTCGGTGCGGCCGAAACTCTGCAATCACTCTGCCAATCGCTGGCCGCGCCGCCGGCGCCTCGTGCTCAACATGAATACGCATTTATATGGCGCCTGCTCCGCCCGGCGCGGCGAGTGGCACGCCACGCATTTCGCTCCTTCGTCGCTCCTGCGCTGACTCTGCCACCGCGCGCGTACCGCCTTCGCTCCTTCGTCGCTCCTGCGCTGACTCAGCCACCGCGCGCGTACCGCCATCGCTCCTTCGTCGCTCCTGCGCTGACTCAGCCACCGCGCGCGTACCGCCATCGCTCCTTCGTCGCTCCTGCGCTGACTCAGCCACCGCGCGCGTACC